>NZ_JBICKA010000025.1:0-238772 GCF_043103635.1 Pseudomonas sp. yb_9
AGGCAATAGAGATCAGAAGCTGTAGCTACCCGTCACCACCAGGCTGCGAGGATCTCCCACCATGATCTGCGCAGCACTGGTCGCCGAACTGTAGTAAGTCTTATCGGCAATGTTGCTCAACGCCGCCCGCACATCCCAGTCATGGGTGCGGTACCCCGCCAGTGCATCCCAGCGGCCATACCCCGGCAACACCGTGGTGTTCTGGTTGTCCGCGTAACGCTCGCCCACCAGCGTCAGGCCGGTTTCGGCATACCAGCCCAGCTCCGGTTTCCAGGTGATGAACAGGCTGCCATTGCGCTTGGCCACATCGTTGATGCGGTTGCCTTCCTGGCCGTTGTTGTCCTTGACAATGATGGCGTCCTGCAGGCCGATGCCGCCGCGTACATACCAGTTGCCGACGATGTTGCCGGTGGCAGTCAGCTCGATGCCGCGTGAACGCTGCAAGCCGCTGAGCAGGATGTTGTTAGGGTTTTCCGGATCACGGGTGCGGCGGTTGTACAGTTCCAGTTCGTAGACGGCCAGGGTGGTGGTCAGGCGTTGGTCGAGCCAGTCGCTTTTCACCCCGATTTCTTTCTGGCGAGTCTCTTCCGGCTTGGCGTCGTTGCCGTTGCCCGGCGCATCCGGGGTGATGCCGATCAGGCCGCCGCCCACTGGCGAGAAGGTTTTGCTCCACGAAGCGTAGAACGAATGGTCACGCCATGGCGTGTAGACCACGCCCAGGCGCGGGCTGGTACCGTTGCTGTCCTGCGGTTCGCTTATGCCGTCCTTGTTGGTGGTTTTCACGTCGAACTGGTCGAAGCGCACGCCAGCCAGGATTTGCCATTGATCGCTCAGGCGGATCTGGTCTTGCAGGTAAAGGCCGCGGCTGTCGACCACAGTGTGGTTGTCACTCGACAGCAACAGCTTGCCATTGTGCTGCTGGTTGCTGCTGGGTTTGCCCAAGCCCGGAAGCGACTGACTGCCGGCGGTATACAGCACCGGGTCACGCTTCTGGTTACCGATCTCCAGGCCCAGCAGCAGCTTGTGCTCCAGGCCCAACGTATCGAAATCGCCCTCAGCCTCCAGGTTGTTGAACAGGTTGCGGGTGTTCAGGTCCTGCTGCCAGCGCTGGCGGGTCAGGACATTGGTGCCGGCGTTGTAGCCCGTGACATAGGTGTTGTCGAACTCACTGTCGAGCTTGAACAGGCCCAAGGTATGGCGCAGCTGCCAGGTTTCGTTCAGCTGGTAGTTCAGGCGTGAGCGCAGGGACTGGGCGCGGTCATCGATGTAGTCGCGCTGGTCGCCGTAGGTGGTACCACGGCTGACGTCGGCCGGGCGACCGTTGACCCCGGGGATCCCGCGGTCCGGGGTGCGGTTGTAGCGGCTGTATTCATACTGCACCAGCCAGTTCAGGTCGGGGTTGATCTGCCAGCTGATCGACGGTGCGAACAACTGGCGGCTGCCGTCGATCCCGTCTCGGAAGCTGTTGTTGTCCTGGTTGCCCATGTTCAGGCGCAGGCTGACGGTGTCGCTGGGGTCGGCGCTGAGGTCGGCATACAGGCTGCGCAGGTCTTCGCTGCCAGCTTGTGCCTCGATGGTCGAGCGGCGGCCTGGTTCCGGTGCCTTGCTGACCCGGTTGACGATGCCCCCTTGGCTGCCACGGCCATATAGCACTGCCGCTGGCCCTTTCAGAACCTCGACTCGCTCGATGTTGTGCAGGTCGCGGATGTACTGGCTGTCGTCGCGAATGCCATCCAGGTAGAAGTCGTTGCTGGCTTCGAAGCCACGAATGCGCACGCTGTCGAAACGGGTGTCGGCGCCACTGCTGACGTTGGGGATGCCTTCCAGCGCCTTGCCCAGGGTGTTGCTGCCGTAGTCCAGCACGTTGGCGGTTTTCACCGTGTCGATCGCCTGAGGCACGTAACGCACGGGCGTGGAGGTGCGGGTGGCGGTGCTCACCTCTTTGACACGCGGGTTGTCCTTCTCGCGCTCGCTGTCGGCGGTAACCGACGACTCCGGCAGCGTGGTGGTGGCGGCACTGGCCAGGCTGGCGCTGAACAGCAGCGACAGGCCAAGCGTGAGGGGGGAAAGGCGGCAGGGTACAAGCATGGGCACATCCGGACCGGGCAGGTGAAAAAGAGGTGCGAATGGTAATGCTTGCTATTTGCTCTTGCTTGGGTATTTGTAAAGGCTTGTCTTTACATATGTGTCTGTTTGTAACAGGCTTCGCCGCCATGCGATTTGCGGCTTGCGGGAATTTGTCCGATCGATCAAAAGGCAATTTCCGGCACAAGATAAATTGCCCACTGATAGCGCAAGCAGGCGTGAAAATGCACCAGACCTACCGGTCATTTTGGTTATATCAACCTGCATTTCACGACTTTTTGACATTTGTAATCGCACACGGCTAGGATTCGGCCAACGCCTGCTGGCCATGATCTTGGCCAAGCTGCTGCCCAGGGCCGCCGTGTACGTACCGGCAGGCCCACCAGGCTGGATCCGCATAGCGTCGAACCTACGAAGGGGCGTTGGTTCCTGGCGTCATAGTGCAGAGCGTTTTTGATTAAGAAATAAGGAAAACAACATGTTGAAAACCAGGATCAGCCTGGTCGCCCTGGCAATGATCGCCGCGACCCAGGCACAGGCCAATGACCAGGCCGACAGCAAGGGCTTCATCGAGGACAGCCACGCCAACGTCCTTCTGCGCAACGCCTACATCAACCGTGACAAGAAGCACGGCACCGACGACCAGATCGAATGGGGCCAGGCGTTCATCGGCACCTTCAACTCCGGTTTCACCCAAGGCACCGTTGGGGTGGGCGTCGATGCATTCGGCCTGTACGCTGTTCGCCTTGATGGCGGCAAAGGCCACAACGGTGGCGGCGGCGTCGACTTCTTCAAGCCGCACGAAACCACCAACGCCGAAGGCAACGCCAGCTCGCCGCACAACCTGGCCCGCGCCGGTGCAGCAGTGAAGTTCCGCATCTCCAACACCGTGCTGAAGTACGGTGACCAGATGCCAGCACTGCCAGTGCTGCAATACGACGATGCGCGTCTGCTGCCAGAAAGCTACACCGGTACCCTGATCACTTCCAAAGAGATCCAGGGCCTGGAACTGAACGCCGGTCGCTTCACCCAGGAAGCGCGCAAGAGTGCTGAGGGCCGCGATAGTGGCGGTCTGAAGTCGATCAACGTCTTCGGTGGTAGCTACAAGTTCACCGACAACTTCACCGCTTCGCTGTACACCGCCGACACCGAAGACGTGATGAAGAAGCACTACCTGGGCTTGAACTACGTCTTCCCGATTGCCAGCGACCAGTCCCTGACCCTGGACTTCAACGGCTACAAGTCGGACATCGACAAGCAATACGTCCAGGCTGCTGGCCTGAACGGCGACTCCAACACCATCTGGAGCCTGGCTGCGACTTACGCGTACGGTGCGCACTCGTTCACCCTCGCCCACCAGCGCAGCACCGGCAGCACCGGTTACAACTACGGCTTCTACCAGAACGCTGGTGGCGTGGGTGACGGTGGTTCGACCATCTACCTGGCCAACTCGTACTGGTCCGACTTCAACGCCGAAGACGAGCGCTCCTGGCAGCTGGGCTACGGCCTGGACTTCGGTGCCTACGGCATCCCGGGCCTGACCTACAAGCTGGCCTACGTGGTGGGTGACAACATCAACACCCGTAGCGTTAAAGACCCACAGGGCTTCGGCGAAGGTAAAGAGCGCGAGATCTTCAACCAGATCCGTTACGTGGTGCAGGACGGCCCGGCCAAGGACCTGTCCATCAAGCTGCGTAGCTCGTTCCTGCGTACCAACAACGCTGTGCAGCAGAACGGTACTTACAACGACGACGGCAACGAAGTCCGCGTATTCGTCGAGTACCCGATCAGCATTTTCTGATCCTGGTCTGAGGTATCAGCAGCCCTGGCTTATGCCGGGGCTGTTTCTTTTCGGCGCACGGCTTTTGCCGCAACGGCCATCACATCTCCACTTTCCGGTGCAAAGCTGTCGCTGCGTGCCATTCGCCACATCCGCGCATAAAACTCGCTTTCAATCGAGCCGCTGAGCAGTTCACCCGGCTTGAGGAAGGTGTGCAGGTCCGAAAACAACCCGATTTCGCTGGGGCTGATGCGCCGCGCCAGATGCTTGGGCTTGAGCTCCGAGGGGTGTTCCAGGCCCGCCGCCGCCAGCATTTCGGCCAGTGCATGCAGTGTGTTGCGGTGGAAGCTGGCTACCCGCTCGGCCTTGTCTGGCACCACCAGGGCACGCTGGCGCAGCGGGTCTTGCGTGGCTACACCGGTCGGGCATTTGTTGGTGTGGCAGCTCTGCGACTGGATGCAACCAATGGCGAACATGAAGCCGCGTGCCGAATTGACCCAGTCCGCGCCGATGGCTAGCACGCTGGCGATATCGAAGGCACTGACGATCTTGCCCGCCGCACCAATGCGAATGCTGGAGCGCAGGTTCAGGCCGACCAAGGTGTTGTGCACGAACATCAGGCCTTCACGCATGGGCACGCCGATGTTGTCACTGAACTCGCGGGGTGCCGCGCCGGTACCGCCTTCCTTGCCATCCACGACGATGAAGTCCGGGGTGATACCGGTGGCCAGCATGGCCTTGGCGATACCCATGAATTCCCACGGGTGGCCCAGGCAAAACTTGAAGCCAACGGGTTTGCCACCCGACAGCTCACGCAGGCTGGCAACGAACTGCAGCAATTCCACTGGTGTGCGGAAGGCGCTGTGCGCTGCCGGCGAGATGCAGTCCTCGCCTACGCGCACACCACGGGTTTCGGCAATTTCGGGGCTGACCTTGTGCCCTGGCAAAATGCCGCCGTGGCCCGGTTTGGCACCTTGGCTGAGCTTGATCTCGATCATCTTCACCTGCGGCGAGCGGGCCTGCTCGGCGAAGCGTCGAGGGTCGAAGCGGCCGTCCTCGGTGCGGCAACCGAAGTAGCCGCTGCCGACCTCCCAGATCAGGTCACCGCCATGTTCGCGGTGGTACGGGCTGATGCTGCCTTCGCCGGTGTCATGGGCAAAACGGCCCATGCGCGCACCCCGGTTCAGGGCGGCGATGGCGTTGGCGCTGAGTGCGCCGAAGCTCATGGCCGAGATGTTGAAGATCGAGGCCGAGTAAGGCAGGCGGCATTGCGGCCCGCCAATGGCGATGCGGAACGATGCCGGGTCTGGCGTAGCCACTGGCAGCATGGAATGGCTGATGAACTCGAAGCCGGGCTTGTAGGCGTCGTTGAGCGTGCCGAAGGTTTTCTCGGCGCTTTCGTTCTTGGCGCGGGCGTACACCAGCGAGCGTTGCGAACGGGAGAACGGCAGCTTGTCGTCGTCACCCTCGATCAGGTACTGGCGGATTTCCGGGCGGATGGTTTCGATCAGGTAACGGATGTTGCCCAGAATCGGGTAGTTGCGGCGCACGGCGTGGTGGCTTTGGCGCAGGTCGTTCAGACCGACCAGGCTGAGCAGGGCGGTGATCAGCGTTAGTGGCCAGAGCCAGGCATGCTGGGACAGCAGTGGCAGGCTGGCGAAGCTGAACAACAGGCAGATGGCAAGGCAGGCGTAGCGGCTGGGCAGAGAGTGTTTCATGGGTCCATCGCAGGCAGGATGACCGGGCATAGGATAGGCAAAGGCGGGCAGGGGAAAACCTGGGTAATCGGTAAAAGACTGTTACCTGATTGCGTATTCCAGAGCGCTCGCGGTCCCCTGTAGGACCGCGTCTGCCTTCAGATGGGCAGCAGTATGCTGACCCGCAACCCACCGCCTTCACGATTTGCCAGCATCAGCTCCCCCCCATGGCTGCTGGCAATCCGTTGAGCGATGCTCAACCCCAACCCATACCCACCGGAAGCCTGGTTACGCGACCCTTCACCGCGCACGAACGGGTCGGTGATGGTCGCTAGCAGCGCTGGCGCTATCCCTGGCCCACGGTCATCGATATGGATGAACACCCCCGTGGTAGCCCGTTCCAGTGTGACCGAAACGTCCTTGGCGTATCGCAACGCATTCACCAGCAGGTTTTGCAGGCAGCGCTGCAGCAGCAGGGCATCGAGCTGTGAATGACCCGCTTGGCCATGCACCGGTAGCGGTTCTTCAGGGGTAGCCAGTTCAGCGCACTGGCGTGCCACCAGCCGGTCCAGGTCCACTTGCTGCCGGTTCAACTGCTCACCTGCGCGCAGGTAGTCGAGCACCTGGCCGATCATGTCGTCCATCTGCGTAATGTTCTGCCGCAGACGCTGTCGGTGCTCATCGTCAGGCAGGCGCTCCAGGCGCAGGCGCATGCGGGTCAGCGGGGTACGCAGGTCGTGAGACACGGCGGCCAGGAAGTAGGCCTTGTCGTTGACCATGGCAATCAGGCGTTGCTGCATGGCATTGAAGGCCTGGGCAGCCTGGCGCACTTCCTCCGGGCCATCCAGTGCCAAAGGAGCTTGCTCAAGGTTGCTACCCAGGCCACGTGCGGCATCGGCCAAGCGCCGCAAGGGGCGCAAGCACAGGCGTACGGCTATCAGGCACACCAGCAGCACCGCGACGATGCGCAGTGCATACACCCGCAACAGGTAATCGCTGATCAACACCCAGGCCGACTCGCCGCTCCAGCCTTGCAGTTCCTGGCCGTCGATGGTCAGCCAATGGCCATCGGCCAACGGCACCGCGAACTGGATATGCGCCTGGGCCGTGCGCAGCCCGAACAGGCTGCGCCAGACGATTGGCTGGCCCAGCTCATCGGTTAGCTGCACCTTTATCAGGCGCACGTCCTGGGCATGCCCCAGTTCGTATTTGAGGGCCTGATGCAGCAACAGCTCGACACGCCTGCGCCCGCGACGTTCGTCATGCGCTGGTGTGGGCAAGGTTTCGGCGCAACGCAGGTGGTAGTGGGCGGGTACCTGCAACGGGCCAGCGTGGCAGTCGGCCTGGGCGATGAGCGGTGCACTGCGTGCAGCGATCAGCCGAATGGGGGCTTCGAGTACCTGCGCGAAACGCACATCGAACCAGATGCTGCTCGACATCAACTGGATCACCAACGTGCCGCTGACCATGATCAGCAGCAGTTGGCCAAACAAGGTACGTGGCCACAGGCGGCGAAGCCAGCGCATCTCAGGCATCCGCCACGTTACTGGCGATGCTCAGCAGGTAGCCTTCATTGCGGATGGTGAGTATTTGCGCGGCACCTGCCGGCGCGCGGCGCAGGTGCTGGCGCAGGCGGCTGACGCACATGTCCACCGAACGGTCATCGGGCAGGTGGTCGCGGCCGAACGCACTGCGGGTCAGCTGATCGCGCGAAACGACCCGGTTGTTGGCTTCCAGCAGTTCGCGCAGCACGCGGTAGTCGGAACGCGGCAGGGTCAGGGTTTCGCCATCGGGGCGGGTGAGCAGGCGCTTCACATGTTCCAGGCGGAAGCCCGCGAACACTTGGGCATCCACCACGGCAGGCTCTTCGACAGAGGGCTCCAGCCGTTGCGGGCGCCGCAGCACGGCCTTGATCCGGGCGATCAACTCACGGGGCTCGAAAGGCTTGGCCAGGTAGTCGTCGGCGCCTACTTCCAGGCCGATGATGCGGTCCAGCGTGCTGCCCTTGGCCGACAGCATGATGACTGCCAGCCCCGGCGTCGCTTGCAGTTGGCGGCACAGGCTGAGGCCATCTTCGCCCGGCAGCATCAAGTCGAGCACCACCAGCTCCACCTTGTGCCGGGCCAGCTGGTCGCGCATTTGCTGGCCGTCGGCAGCGGCCAGCACGTTGTAGCCGGCATCTGTCAGGTAGTCACAAAGAAGTTCGCGGATCTCGTCGTCATCGTCGACAACCAGCAGGGTCGTGCTCATGCGGAAAAACACCTGTTTGGTGAGGGCCGGTGGCGCTCGTTACGTTCAATTACATCCCCGTACATGTCGGGTCTGGAGCCCGGAGGGCCGATCCCTAGAATCCTAACAAAAAATCATCTGCAAATACGAAGCCTTCCCAAATGAATCCCATGAGCATCCCGCAATCCTTCACCCCTATCAGCCGAAGCGGCAACCGCATCAAGCCGCTGGCCTTCTTCGTCGCCGTCGCCATTAGCGGTGGTGCCATGGCGGCCGACAGTAAACCCCTGGAACTGGACGCCACGCAGATCGAAGACAGCGCCCTGCTGCCCGCCGACGATGCCGGCCAGTTGGGCTACACGGTCGAAAGCACCCGCAGCTCTACCGGCCTGGCGCTGACGCCACGGCAGACGCCGCAGTCGGTCACCACCATCACCCGCCAGCAGATGGATGACCGCGACATCCACACCATCGAGCAAGCGCTGGAAACCACGCCGGGTGTAACGGCCAACAAGTCCGAAGTGGGTGGGCGTACCGACTACCGTGCCCGTGGTTACTCGATCAGCAACTGGAAGGTGGATGGCCTGCAGACCCAGGGCGGCTCCGACTTCAGCGGCAGCGGCAACGCGCTGAACATGGACCTGTACGAGCGCATCGACATCGTGCGCGGCGCCAACGGCCTGCTGGGCGGCACCGGCGACCCTTCGGCCACCGTCAACCTGATCCGCAAGGCCCCCACCAAAACTTTCGGCGGCAGCGCCTACGCCACCTACGGCAGTTGGGACAAACGCCGCCTGGGCGCCGACCTGAACCTGCCGCTGTCCGAGGATGGCCGCCTGCGTTCGCGCTTTGTCATGACCCAGCAGGACGCCAATTCGTTCCGCGACAACCAGTCCGAGCGTTCCCGCGCCGCGCTGGCCAACTTCGAATTCGACCTGGACGACGCCACCACCCTCGGTGCCGGCTACCAGTACGAGTACAACAAGGTGGTGGGCGGCGGCTGGGGCGCGAACATCCCGATCTGGTACCGCGACGGCAGCAAGACCGACCTGCCACGCAGCACTAACGTGGTACCCAGCTGGAGCTTTGGCGAGTACACCACGCGCACCGCGTTCGGCTCGCTGGAACACCGCTTCGACAACGACTGGACGCTGGACCTGAAAGCCGCCCAGGCCACTACCGAAGCCCTGAACCACCGTGGCCTGGCCAAGGTCAACTCGGCCGGGCGCGGCACCTATGGCGGCTACTGGGACCAGGACGGCAGCGGCGCTGTGCTCAACGGCCTGCACAGCTCCAGCGACACCACCCAACAGTCGGCCCAGATCGACCTGTCCGGCCCGTTCCAGCTGTTCGGCCGCACCCACCAGGCGATGGTCGGCTACAACGACAGCCGCACCGTGGGCTGGTCGCCGGAGTACACCTGCACCATGGTTGGCGACGGCATGGCCAGCGCGCCTGCATTGGGTTGCCAGTTCCGCGCCAACAACGGCTTCCCGCTGACCGACTGGCGTAACGGCGTGGACGACGACTACGACATCATCGCCTCACGCACCGGCCGCCACAGCAAAACCACCACCCGCTTGCAGGGCATGTACGCCGCCACCCGCCTGAGCATCACTGACCCGTTGTCGGTGATCGTCGGCGTGCGCACCAGCAACTACTCCTCTGTCACCCGCAGCGTGGCCGGTGCACGCAGTAGCCAGGAAGAAAACGGCATCGTCACCCCCTACCTGGGGGCGGTATACGACCTGAACGACAACTACTCGCTGTACGCCAGCTACACCGACATCTTCACGCCGCAGACGTCTGAAACCAGCAGCGGCAGTAAGGTGGAGCCGATTCGTGGTCAAAGCTACGAAACCGGTATCAAGGGTGAGTGGTTCGACGGCCGCCTGAACGCCTCGGCGGCGTACTTCCGCACCAAGCAGGAAAACAAAGCGGTGCTGGACGGCGACCTGACCACCCCGACCGGTGGCAACGCCTACAAGGCCGGCTCCGGCCAGGAAACCGACGGTATCGACCTGGAAGTCGCGGGCGCCCTGACCCCGAACTGGAACGTGTATGCCGGCTACACCTACCTGCACTTCCGCCGCGTTGACAGTGACGGCCGCAGCGACCCGTCGCACCTGTTCAAGGCCTCGACCACCTACCGCCTCAGCGGCCCGCTCGACCGCCTGACCCTGGGTGCCGGTGTGACCGCGCAAACCAACATCCGCGCCATCTCCAGCCCGGCAGGGCAGCCCACCAATGGCGTGAGCAACGGTACCGCCGACGTGAACTGGTCGGGTTATGCCATCTGGAATGCCATGGCCAAGTACCAGCTGACTGACGACACCAGTGTCAGCGTTAATGCCAACAACCTGTTCGACAAGCACTACTACACCCAGTACGGGTTCTATGCGGGGGCGATTTATGGTGACCCGCGTAACCTTTCGCTGACCGTTAGTACGGCGTTCTGATCAACACCGCCTGGGGCTGCCTTGCAGCCCCAATTCATCAAGGTAATGGGTAAATCAGGCAATACCGAATCAATGCCTGTTCAACACTCTGCTTTTGCCTGAGAACCAACCCCACGGCAATGGCATTGTCGGTTTCGATCACTTCGTAGAACACCCTGTACCCGTCGACATTCAGCTCACGATACTGCATGACACCCAGCCCGCTCGCTTGTGGGCTGACCGGGTAACCCACGGGCGCGGCAGCCAGCCGGTGCTCAATGGTGTCGACCAGTGTGGTGATTTTCTCAAGTGCCGCTGCGGTACCGTGATAGACGGCCAGATGGTGGACTTGATCTTCGATGCTCTGAGAGGCGGAATGGGTGAAGCGTATGGTCGGCATTACTCATGCGCTACCCATTACTCCTCAGAAAATTTCTTGAGAAGGCGAGTCTTGAGGTCTTCGGCCGAGCTGTGTTTGCCCTGAGCATACTCACGGGAACCGATGGCGAGCAGTTTCACCAAGGCTATGGCTTCATCCCGTTGCTTGCGATCCGCGTAGGACTCGACCACATAGGCAGGCACACCGTTCTGTGTCA
The DNA here is from genome assembly GCF_043103635.1 of Pseudomonas sp. yb_9. NCBI lineage: Bacteria > Pseudomonadati > Pseudomonadota > Gammaproteobacteria > Pseudomonadales > Pseudomonadaceae > Pseudomonas > Pseudomonas sp. yb_9. The sequence goes on from NZ_JBICKA010000025.1 coordinate 10,826, forward strand.
CGACCATGGGTTCTTCCAGGTCCAGGTCAGCAGCATGGCGTTTCAGGTAGCTGATCGTTTCTACTCGCATTGGACTGGCTCCATGTTCAGTGGAAGCCATTTTAGACCGAATATGGACCATAAAAAGACCGTCTGTCATGTGGTGGTTAGTTTCATCACTTTGCGACTGTCCGAACCTTCGCAGACCAGTTCCACAGAATGTGTGGTCAGGTTTGCGCCTTTGCCTTGTTGCTTGGCAGCGCAAGCTGCGTAGAGATGCCGATTGCAGGCGTGGTGAATGGCCTCACACAAAGCGACCAGGCATAAAAAACCCGCTCAATTTGTGCATAACTGCCGGAGCAGTCTAGGCATGGCGGGTGTGTTGTGTGAGAGCTTCTGTGATGTATAAGGCATTCGCAAGGGTTCCGGCGGGGTTCATCGGGGTCTTGAGGGTAGATAGCATGTGCCCCGATTTGCCTGGCGACGAAGGCGTGTCTGTTTTTTGAGCTGCGTTGTTGCCTAGAAAATGTGCTCTCTTGAGATTGCCGGGGCCGCTGCGCAGCCCATCGCAGGCAAGCCAGCTCCTACACCGATCGCGTCGCCTTCAAGGATTTGTGACACCGAAAACAAAAAAGGCCCACCTTTCGGTGAGCCTTTTGAGTACTGCGTATGGTGCGGGCACCAGGAGTCGAACCCGGGACCTACTGATTACAAGGAAGCTATGCTTTGCTTTGAAATCAATAGGTTACGTAAGGTCCTGGTACGTGCTCGCGGCGTTACAAGCCGCGTCAGGACTGGTGCCATATGGCGCTGGTACGTGGGAAACTGAGCCAGGAGGGGATGGGCAGCCGGCCCAAGCGAGACGATCGGATCTTTTTTTGTCGTGCCGGCTGTAGCAAGGAAGAGGTGGGTTCAATCGTAGAAATCTGGCTCTAAATCAACCGGGTCGCACTCGTAGAATCCTTTAGCAATTTCTATTTCAATCTTCCAGTCCTCCGGCTCGGTGCCTTTTTCCACACCTGAACATGTGAAAAATACTTCTACATCAACGGAAGTGGCCGAGGTTACGAAATCTGATCCGAGCGAGATTTCTTCCCGATCGATGGAGTCCCAGGCGTAGAACTCCACATCAAGGTAAAGCTCCACGTGTACGGTAATGTTGAGCTCGATTACCCAGCTTTTCTTATCGTCTCCTTCCCACACCTCAGTGTGGTTAATATCATAGGAGTCTAACTTCTGGCTGTATACGGTTGCCTCAACTCGCGCCACCGTTCCGCTTGTCACATCACTAGCGCCCCACTCAGACCTTTCGATGTGTTCAACAAGTGCGTCGTGAAGCTTTTCGCGGAGGGGTGATTTATCGTCTTGGACAGCCTCGGAAACGCGTTTCTCAACTTCTTTCGCATATTCGCTTGTGGCTGCAAATAGAGCAGCTAATTCATCGATGGATCTAACACAGTACAAATAATCGGAGCCATCTGCGAACTTGCACCAGCCTTCATCGGCTGATGCCACCACGCCCATCGTACGGTTGTCTCTCGCAAAGTCCTCCAGAATGAGCAACGACGTCGCATCAGGAAACTCGGATTTTTTTGCTTTGCGCTCTGCAAATGGTGGGCGTGATTCAAAATAGAGGTGAAATAGTCGGGCTGTTAGATTCTCTCCTGCTATTGGTAAAATGGTGCCCTGGCAGGTGTCTGCGTAGTCTGCAATTTGTTTGTAGTAATGCTTTGAGGCGGATTCTTCTACAGACAGCTTTCCAAAATTTGCGTCGATGTCCGACATCTCTATTGATGCTAAACGCTTCAGGTCGCCCGAGGCGCGCTTAAATTGTTCTGCTGCCTTTCTGATGTTATCCATTTGATGTGAGACAATTTCTTGAGCTACGACTTCTGACAAGTGCAAAGACATGGTGTCAGGGAGCTGCATAGGCAAGAGCTTTAAAGCGCCAGCGTTGAAATTGTAGCCTGCTGATTGTATTAGGCTCGTATCAAGAGAGAAAAAAGAGACATCGCCTTCCCATAGCTGAGCCGCTGTCGGGTTGCCTTTAGGCATATAACTGTCCTTTAAATAGTGAGCCGGTTTTCATAGTGTATCGCCACCATATTAGCTTAAGCATGGCGGCGAGCCAGTTTCCCAAACAAGTTCCAGCAGCAAGCCCCAACTACTCGGCTGAGGGTGACACTCGGGGGAGGCTGAAGTCGTAGATGTCTAGCATAGCTTCGTCGCGGTGGCCGCTGGCGTCCTGCTTTTGCTTTCGGTCGCCCGGTGTGTCGGTGATGCCCCGACGTTTGAGGTCGTGCAACGCAAAGCGCTGCTCCTCGGTGATGATGCCGTCCTTGATAGCCCTGGTGATGAAGCGCTGCCAGGTGCTGTCCAGGCTGCTTTTCTGTAACTGCCCGCCGTGGGCGGCCACGATGATGAAGCGGCGCTCTGCTGTGGCTGGGATAGGGTGGGCTTGGGTGGCCCACACGCGGCACCTATACGCTTTGGCACCTTCCCAGGCAGCCCGCAGCCTGGGCGTCCAGCGAACCACATTGTCGCGGCTACCTTTGCGCCTATTTGTCTGGACTCCGTCCTCCAGCTCGTTCGCATCAGTGAGGGTGACGGCCTCGATACCGCGCAGGCGGCACAGATAGGCCAGCTCCATCACGTAGCCCAAGTAGGCCGGGCAGGCGCCTGGCTGCCCCCGGGTGAGCTGTCCCATGGCATGTGCCCGTGCGATTAATTCGCCCATGACCTTTGGGTTCGGCAGGCGGCGCTGCTTGCGCTCAGCCGGTGCTTCGATTCCCAGGGCAACATTGATTTCCAGGTATCCGCGGTTCCGGCCCCACTGCATTACCCTTCGCACGTATCGAAGAACGTGGGCGGCCTTCGACGGGGTCCCCTCGTCGGCGATGCGGTCGACCAGGCGCTGTACTAAGGCCGATGTGAACTTTCGCACTGAAAGCTCGCCGAGTGGCTTCTGCAGCTTGGTCGGGATGGCCAGCAGCACGTTGCGGGAGTACTCGTAGTCATCGCGCGTTTTCTTCGCGAGCCGCTTGAACTGCGCGCTGGCGTGGAACTCTTTGCACAGGTGGTTGAGGCTTTCACGATCGATGCCGTTCCTTTCCTCCATGATTCGATGCAAGTCACCCAGCGTTGCGGTGCGGCCGGCAATGTTCATCCGCTTGCGGTTGCCCGCCTCGTCTCGCCAAGAGGTGTACCAGACACCCTCCCAGCGATGGTCAAAAAAAACGGCCGCCGGGATGGCGGCCTGATCAATGTGAGCGGGGATGTGCGGGTTGTGTTTACGGGTCCGCCTCATAGTATCTCGCTGTCATATTTCTCGGTGGCCGGCGTCTTTCCGCCGGCCTGGTTGACCAGGTCGATGGTGGTCCAGGGGCCGTGTCGGCCCCAGAACCAGCGAATGCCCTGCTTTCGCAGGGCTTGTTCGACTCCCGACCGACGGGTGTATCCCGTGAGGCGCTGCAGGTCCTGGAACGTCAGGACCTTACTGGGCAGCTGGTGGTCGATCATACGGCGGGTTCTCCTTCCGCCACGACTAGAATCGACTCACCATGTTTCTGGTGGCGAGTGATCATGGCGCATTCCCCGCTCCGCAACTGTGCTGCAGGTAGAAAAGGTCAGCCATGAGCAACCTCCTTGCTGTACATGAGCCGGGGATTGATCGGAGTTGCCTGGGTGGCTTCGGCCATGGACATTATGCGGAGGTCGCGCTCGGTCATGGCTGGGATGCGGTCGTCGCTAGGCAAGCTCGAGAAGAGACGGTTGGCTTGAGTAAAGGCTGAGAAAGCGTCCTTGAAGTGTTCGGTCAGCGCCTTGCGCAAGGTGTCATAGTGCAGCTCGAACTCGATGGCTTCGGCTGGGGTGACCTCTACACCTACCTGCTTGGGGCGGTTCCTGCTGCTGTAGACGCCCGGGTCATTGGTGTTACAGATCTTCGCCATGATCTGAGCAGCGAGCCGGCTATCGAACTTGGTCGAAGCAGGGAACCAGCGGATCTCGCGGCGCTCGTCTGCTAAATCATCCAGTCTCAGACCATGACGCTCGAGGAGTTTTTCCAGCATACGCTGTGCATTGACCTTCTCGCCGCCAACCCCACGCTCTGCCAAGGCCTGCAATTTGCGCAGCTTGTCCTGCACCTTCTGGTCGATTGTCTGCGTCATTGGCTTGCCTCGTCGTGCGTGCGGAAATGGAAAAGTGAGTGGCCTTGAGGCAGATGGCTGCCGTCCTGCTCCTGGAGCTGGCCGTCTGTGAGTCCAAGCTTGCGCAACAATGCGGCCGCGGCCTGGAGTTGCCCCTCCGATCGGCTGGCCGTGACGTTATGCCCCTTGGCCCGGGCCATATAGCTGCCGAGTGTCGGTTTTACGATGATCTCAAGCATGGCGGCGGGTTCTCTGGTCGCGCTTGGCCTCGACGTTGGCCATGTAGGCCTCCCAGTAGGCGGACTGGCGCGCCTGCCGGATCTTGCTGCAGCGCTGGTGGTTGCCGTGAGAGCGGGCCTTGTTGCAGATGTCACAGTGATTTGGCAGGTCCAGAGAGTGGCTGGCCAGGCGCGGGCGTGCTTGCAGGCTCATGCCGATGCCTCCCCAAGCAAGGCGCGCGTCAGCGCGTTACGCTCGCCGGCAGGCGTCAGCTCGGAAACCGGAATAGCGACGTTGTGGCCGTTGCGGTACTTGACGATTGCGGTGCTGCCCAGGACGCGAACCACGGTTGCCTCCTTGGACGTGAAGCGAATGGACTTCGCGCCGCGCCGGACCTCAGTGAAGGTCACCTTGTCGCCAGGCTTGAAAGTGGGTGTGGTAGCCTGTTCGATGCCGACTTCGGGGGTTTCTACGTGCATGTCGTTTCTCCTTGGGGTTGGTCGGCGCCGAGGAGTTGCAGCTCCTCGGCGCCACCTTCTGATTACTTGAGGCGGTACTGCTTGCCGTCATCGATGATGTAAAGCTCAACGTCCTTCATGCGATACACGCCACCCGGGCCACCGTGAACCACGTAGTCCACAGGAGTCGATTTACCCACGTGCACTGGGAACAGCTCGTCGGTCTGGTGCGCGTATTCGCTGGTTTTCTTGATTCGCGCATGGAGCTGCTGACCCGTAGGGCCGCAGCCGGCAGGGCCATGTGCCGCTTCAAAGCCGAGCCAGGCGGCGCGGGTTTCGAGGTTGACGAAGGTCCCGTCGGGGTTGGCTTGGATGTCGAAGCCGCGCTCTTCAGCCCAGACTTGAAAGCCCAGAGCCATGTTCAGGGAGTCAAGATCCCAGCTGCTCATGCGGTGCCTCCAACTTTTGCCAGGCGGGCTGCTTCATACTCGCTGGGCAGGATCTCGACGGCCCCATCGATCCAGCCAGATGTGGGTTTGCCCGCAGCAACCTTTTCTTCGTGGTCGGCCTTGTTGATCTCGAAGCCAAGGGCGAAATAGGCGATGTCCTGGTGCACAAAGAAGGCGCCGCCGCAGAGCAAGAGGTTGCCGGTGTTCACGCTGAGTCGGTCCCAGTAATCAAGGCGGTCTAGAGGAGGCGGGCAATTCGCTTTCCATTGCTCGCACAGACGATCGTGCTCGCCCCGAATCGCAGCGCGCTGCTCCTTTGTGATGCCCTTTGGCGGTACAGCCTTATGTCGCAGGCTCCGGTAGCCATACTCGTCAGGGCGGCGCCAGTGGACGTCCAGTTCAGGACTGGCGGAGAGCTTCACGCCACCGGCGAAGTGCGAGGTAACGTCGTGCATCGGCGCGATAGCGCCGCCGAATATTTTGCCCAACTCGGCCAGGCGCTCATTCAGCTGTTCTTTCGCCTGATAGAACTCCTGGACTGTGGCCACCACGTCGGAAGCCTCGGATTTGTAGTAGTGGTGCATGTCGTTTCTCCTTGGGATCCGCCGACCAGTTGCAGCTGGCCGGCGTTCTGTTTACTAGCTGGCCGCTCTGGCCTGCATGTCTGTGGTGATGACCTGGACAACCTCTTCGCGGCTATCGGCGTAGGCGAATGGCAGCGAATCCCCGGGACGGGTCACCGGGTACCGCGAATGCGGCAGCCGGCATTCGGCCACGGTGTAGCCGCTGTCGCTTACCCAGCAACGCGGGATGATCTGCCCGTCCTGGTTGCGTTTCGCTTGCCACTTCACCCCCAGTATTCGCGCAGCTGGTGGAAAATCATTTGGCCCTTTGGTAGGTATTCGTGGATCTCCTTCTCCGGGGTGTTATCCAGTCGGAGAACGGCAAGGCAATCCTCGAACAAGCCGACATCGAGGCTGCGAAGGTCGACGAGAAGGAAGGGGTATGCGGTGGAGTCGTACAGACCGAGCAGGAAGCGGCCGATGACCCGGCTTTGGCCTGTATCGCGCACAGCTACTGGAACCAGGCGGGCGAGTGCACGAACTCCAGCCTCACGGATGGCTGGGCGCTCTTCCTGGTACTGCACCAGGGCATCGAAAAGAACGTTGCGATCTAAGGGTTGCATGTCGTTTCTCCTTTGGGTTTTGTGCCCGGCGTTGCAGCGCCTGGGCGGGTTGTTCAGGGCTGGAAGACCCAGCAACGTACGGTGCGGCTGGTGTTGAAAGCGTCGGTCTGCCGACCGGAGTTGACCGGCTTGTTGGACTCGATGAACTTCGGTGACTTGCTCGTCTTGAGCAGGCGCTTGAGCTCGCTGAGCTGGGGTACCTGCTGCCGCTTGTTCACGGCTTTTTCCACGAACTCGTTGAGGTTCACCGCGATCAGGCCTTTGTTCCGGGAGTGGTTGAGGTCGTTGTCATCACCGTTGAGGAAGTCGTACAGGTCCCAGAATTCACGCACTGTCGGGTGATCCGCGTTGATAGCCTGCTGCCGCTCCTCGGCCATCCGGCAGATTTCTTTGTGAACCAAGGCCTTGCGCTCTTCACCAAGCGGCACCACTAGGGCCAGGCCATCGACCAGGCTGCGTAGCTGGGCGTGGTTCTTTGCGATCCGCACGGTTCGAATGGAGGGCAGGGCGAGCAGCTCCTGCTCGTAGGTGCCGGTCTTCTCCTCGAGGAGGCGCATGATGTCCGCCTCTTTCTGCAGCGCCTTGATGAGGAATCCGCTCACCTTTTCCATCGGCATTCGTTCCAGCTCTTCAGCCAGCAACTTGGTTTCCGGCGTCTGGTGCTCTCGGGTGAGCATGGCGTGGGCGATACGCTGCAGGATCGGTTCGGAGGCGTTGACCGCGTTGTTCTGTGCGATCAGCACCGCGGCCCGGAATGGCGGCTCCCTGGTTTCGTTGCTGTTGTTCTTCACGCCAGTTGAGCGCACCGAACGCCCGTTATAGGCGGTCTTGATCTCGTCCCACTCGAAGTGCTTCACCGGCGCGCCGTCCTTCTGCTCACGCTCGGACTCGATCAGGACGACGGGCAAGTTGGCCACTTGGGCGAAGTTCCGCGCCCGGCCGACAGCGGTGCCCTTGGATGGGTCGAAGCCTTCGTAGTCGGTCCGGCCGACCAATTTCCACAGGAACTCCACCAGCGTCGACTTACCTGCACCGGCCTCGCCCACCAGTTCGAAGAAGCAATAGGACTTTTGCAGCTGGCGGATCTGCTCGGCATGCAGCGCGCCCAGCCACCAGACCAAGACCACGGTGCCGCGCACGCCGAAGCACTTCCAGAAGATCTCGAACCACCTTTCCTGGTAGGCATTGAGATCAGGATTAATAGTCAGGTGCGGCGATTGGCTTTGCGACTTGATGCTCAACTCGCCAACGTCGAAAAAATCCTCGTCGTTGAGGCTGTAGACCTTGCCATTGGCGACGGCCAGCTCGTTGAACACGTAAACGCCGTGCTCTTTCGTGTAACCGATCCAGTCGATGGTGTTGACCCGTTTCAGGCAGTCGAGCTGGGGCTCCAGCATGCGCTCCAGCTGGAGCGCGGTACCGGTGAACATTCCGCCGTTGGAGACGTTGAGCAGCCGTTTCTTGAATTCGGGCGCTGAGGACAGCTGCGCGGCCGTGAAGGTGCTTTTGGTCGCCGGCATGCCGGGCCGCTCGATGCGGAAGTAGTACCACGCCTCGTCGGTCTGCTCGTTGCGCATGTTGTACAGCGCTTGGAAATAGCAGTTCGCAATGCGCACCACCGCACCGCATTCGCGCATGGCCTTCTCGCGGCGTTGGCGATCATTGAGCAGTTGGTCCTCTTGAGTCTCGGAGCTTTCCAGCTCCCGCATCCGGCGGTCGAACTTCTCCAAGTCAAACCGGAACCAATAGAGCCGGTTCTTGAAGGAGAAGGAAAATTCGCTCCGGGGCTGCCAGTCGTACATCAGCAGGCCTTTCTCTTCTGGCGACTGGGCCAGAAGCAAAGCGCCCTCATGGCGCGCCTGTTTCAGGTCGCGGTGGACTTGGTCATCGCGCTGATCGTCCTCCAGGTACTTCCAACGCAGGTGCAGGTCATTCCAGTCAACCTTGCGGCCGTCTGGTTGCGGAATAAGAGCCGCCTCGCATTTCCAGCCCATGTCCTTGGCGTTCTTGGCCCAGCACCGCGTGTTGGCCTTGGCCACTGGCTCATTGTCCAGAGCCCATACCAGCTTCGGCAGTCGCTTGTCGGCGGCCTGGCAGCGCCGCTGTAGATCCTTGAGGGACTGGGCTGGGAATGGCGCGCTCGACATCATTGATACCGCGGCGATGCCGTTATGCATCAGAGCGATTGCGTCGAAAATGCCCTCTACGATCCACAGCTCGTCGACCTGGAGCAGATCCAGGCTTGGTGGGCACCACCAAACGCCGCTGTAGCCTTCCAGGTTTTCACCAGTAGGCTGGAACCTGGCTTTCATCTTGCCGAAGCGGCTCGGCCGATCGATCAGACGCTCCCAGTAGCCGCCTTTCTCCAGAGGGAAGCGCACCGTTGCGCTGCCAATCCTAAGCTTGGGGTCCCAGTAATTATCCTGGGTGTACCAACCTTTGATCAGCTCCTCACGGAAGCCGCGGTTGAATTCCAAGTAGGCGCGGGCCGTTGCGGCAGGATCGCTGGCCGTCGATGGGGCCAGCTCGCTCCAGTCGTTGAACAGGTCGTCGTAGATGTCCTTGACGTGCACACGGTGGCCACACTTCTCCGGACGACCACAGATCAGGACCCACGGCGAGTCCTGATAGGTGTAGAGCTTGTTTTGTCCGCACTTGGGAGCTGGGCACTTTCCTTTGCGCATGTACTTGGTACCGGGCATGTCTCTCAGCCCGTAGTCACGCTGCAGACGCTGACGGACTTCTGTCAGCAGCTTGTGTTCCATGGGATAAGCCGTAGTCACTGCGCACGCTCCGTAGCTGTGGCAGCAAGCTGTTGCTCAAGGGCCTTGCGCGTGCGACAGATGCCTGACAGGTGAGGAACGTCTGCGAGAACCTTCGGGCCACGTTTTCCGGTCGGTACGTCGCGGTACCGGTCGGAATACCAGACATCGGCCATGGTGAGGTTGAACTGGTTTTCAAGCCACTGCAGGTAGTGCTTCGCCTGCTGTGTGTCCAGCTCAATGTGAAGGGTGATCTTGCTCATATCGCCACCAATGGAGTGCAGTTTCCCCTTACCCACGCAGAACGGGGCACTGGGAAGGGGGTTGTTCGGGTTACTTCGAGGTGTTGCAGGTCTGCCGCATGCGCCGCGGCAGGTAGCGCGCCGGCACCAGATGCCGTTGCTGGGTTGTGGTATCCAGCAGGATCAACTGTGCCCGGAAAATCCCGCTGGTCGGGCACACGCCCAGCAGCTTCAAGCGTCCCGTCGTCTTGCTCTCGAATTCGGCGACGGCCAGTTCAGCGATGCGCTGCACCAGGTGCGCAGGCACTTCCAGCGACTGCTCCAGGAAGCGGCGGCAGTTCTCCAGCACCTGGTGGTCGCCGGCAAGGTGAAGGCCCTCCCGGCGGAACAGAAAGGCCACTGCGGCCTGCTGCATGGCAGCGCGGTAATCGGTTTCGGGGTTGGTGGTCAGGGCGATGGCGTTCATGCGGTTGCTTCCTCCATGTCCAACTGGTCCAGCAGGTCGGTTGATCGTCAGTAGCAGCGGATTGCATCGCTTGGCGACGCATGGCCACCGGGGCGACTGGCAGACGAACCGTGGGGTTCGGCATACCGCTCGGGCTCATTTCGTGGGTCATTTCGAACTGCGCCCGTACGGACCAGCCACAACCCTCGTTCGCGCATTGCAGGTAAGCGATCCGCAGGAAGATGTGTTTGCCTTCGCTGGTGCGGATGCGCATGCGACTGGAACAGTGGGGGCAAACGAGCTTGTAGGTGCTCAATTCATTTCCCCTTTTGTGTGCAGCTGGATCGTCGCCGTGACCTCGGCTGTACGTGCGGAGAGGTACTGGTGATGCGCATCCATGATGAATTTGGCTTCGTCTTCCTCGATGACGCCGTCTTCGAGTGACTTGGCGATGATCTGGTCGACCACGCCACGCTTGGCGGCGGCTCGCACAGAGCGCTGGTAGAGCTCGACGTTGTCCAGGTCCTCTGTCTTCACCAGTGGTACGAACATGCCGCCGTACATCTTGGCGACGAACTCAGGCAGATGCGTGGTACCGGCATCGGTTTCCAGCAGGTGGATCTGGTCGTAAGTAAGTGGACGGCTACCGGCGTTTTCATAAACGCGGTTATCGAACTGCTTCAACTCGTAGCCGAGGCGAGCTGCAGCGCACTCACGGCCGCCCGGATAAGCACAAACGACGGCGCTTACCACCTGGCGCAGGGTTTCTAGAACGGGACGCTTCATGTTCTGGTTTCCTCCTTGAGCCAGTGGGCTTATTTTTCTGGTGTGGGTTTGATGCCGAGCAGCACGGCTGCACGGTGCGCCTCGCCTCGGAGGCACTTTTTCTGACCGGTGAGCACGGCGTAAACAGTGCTTGGGTGCAGGCTGTGTTGAAGCGCAAAGGCCTTCACCGAAATACCTTGTTCTTCAAGGCGTTTGCGGGCGTCTCTGCAGGCTTGCTCGGGTACGCAGGTGGCGTGCATAGTTCGTAATCGTGCAATTTCGTGTAGTGGTATGCGAAGGATGATGCACGTTTGTTCATTTGTAAATAGGCAGAGGGAACGTTTGTGCATCTTTCCGAAGAAATAGGTGCGCGCCTCCAGTCCGAACGCAAGCGTCTGAATCTCAATCAAGAACAATTGGCGAATATTGTCGGCGTATCAAAACGCACGCTGGCGAGCTACGAGAGTGGATCTCGGGAAGCCGGGTCGTTGCTGCTGAATCTTGCTGCTACGGTCGGGGTCGATGTTCTGTACGTCGTCACTGGGCAGCATTTGCCGGTCGTTGAGAAGACCTTGTCCGCGGAAGAGCTGGAAATGGTGCAACACGTCCGGGCTCTCGGGGCCGAAGATAAAGAGGCGGTCCGACGTCTGCTTCGGGCTTTCAGCGTCAAACAGGAGTAGGCATGTTCAAAGGGATTTTGATAGGGGCGGTTTCGGTAGTAGTCGCCGCTATCGCGGGCTGTGGCGCGGATGACAAGACAGAAACAGTTTCAAGAAAGGAGTTCGGCGAAGCTTGGCCCTTCACAGTAGAACAGGTTGATCTGCTTTGCGATGGCCCATCTCCGAAAGCATTGGCCAGGACGCCAGATGGTGTGATTTACGCGCTTAGTGGCAGCGCCCGTTCAAACGCGAAAGACCGCGGCTGGGCCGACGGCTATGACATCACCAAGCCGAGTCCGTCGGTGCCATCGATCAAGATGGACTACAGCGCCTTCGTGCAACGCGCCCAGGCTCTTTGCGATTCCTGATACCAACATAAAAACTTACCGCTGGGGGCTGGTGGCACGCTTCTCTGTGCTGACAATCGCTCATTCCCCGGGTGCTTTGGTCGGTGCCGATGTTGGCACCGGGCATCCGAACGTGTGGAGTGGAGTGAAACATGTTGGTGAAGAAAGAGGTGCAAAGCAACCAGAGCAAGGCGCCTGAACAATCCGAGCTGAGTCAGTGCGAACGGATTGTCCTGCAGATGTTCAGGCAGCTCGACGAGCAGGGACGAAAGGACATTATCCGGTTCCTGGACGTATTGCTCGCATCTCAGTAGGAGGAATGAACCCGGCATAAGGCCGGGTTTTTTGCACCCGTAATCAAGCTTTTTCAGCCTGCAGGCGCTTCCACTCACGATCGACGGCGCGACGAGCATTCTTCTCGCTCACGTAGACATGGCGGAGACGTCTTGGCCTGGTTTGGTTGCCGGCAGTGACCTTTTTCTCCTGACCGGTAGCCGGATCTCGATAGAACGCGACAATCCCGGTGTATTCGATTTTGCCTCTAACCCCGTCCTCGAGGAGCCCATCAACGGTGTCTTCCGGCAGTTTGCTTTCCAGCTCCAGGCTTACGGTATAGCCGGAGCTGTCCGTCAGGCTGTGTTGCACGTTGCCGCCGTACCAGATGATCTCGTCAATTTCGGCCTTTACACCCTGGAGCGTGTACGTCAGTTCGGGAATAAGGTCTGGCCGGCCTTTGGCCAGCGTGTAGCTGAGTGTTGCGCTACCTCGCTGCAGGCGGTTCAGCTCGGCCCGGGCAGCCCGCAACGCGGACTGGCGGTCACTGTAGGTGTGTCGCAGGTCTTTGAGGTTTTCGCCGCCCCCGGCAATGGCTTCCTGCTTTTTCGTGCTGTTGACGTCGTAGAAGTAAGCGCGCACACCGTCGTAGCTGTTGCGATCGGCCTGGAGGAAGCGGTGCTGATCGCCGTCATGGCGGGTGAGGGTGATGTGCGGCAGGCCCTGGCCGCTGACTGTCTTGCCGCCGCCCGCCGGCATGCACACCAGGCAACCAGCTTTCACAGTGGCCACGGCATCGAAGTCCTCGCCGAGGCGGGTTAGCAGGTTGGCGTCGGACTCGTTGGCCTGGTCCAGCTGGTGGATTGTTTGGCCGTCCAACGTGCTGGCTATCTTCGCGGTAAGTCCGTTGCCCTGGGCAACGTCGCGGAGGACCTTCCCAAGTGTCGTGGTGCTCCAGCTGCGCTCGCGCTTGGTCTTGAGCCCCTTGCGCAGATCCGCCGATCGGGCGCGAATGCTCAGGATATCCGGCGCGCCACTGTGCTCTGTTTCATCGACAATGTAGCTCCCCTTGTCGACAAGGCCGGTGTCGCTCCAGCCGAGCCACAGGCGTATCACGGCGCCCCGGGGCGGGATCGTGAGCAGCCCGTCGTGATCGCTCAGCGTGATGCTCAGCTGATCTGCTTCAAGCCCCCGGTTGTCCGTCAGCTGCAGGCTCATAAGGCGGGGGGCGATCCGCATAGCGACATCGTTGCCGTCCACAGTTATGCGAAACGCCGGTACCGGATAGGCAGCGTCGCGTTGCAAGCCATCGATGGCATCGCGTAGGTAGCCGGTAACTTTCGAGAGGGCCGCATCGATCACAGCAACCCCCGCAGGATGTTCAGGCCGCTGCTTACACCGGAGCCGAGCAAGTCGCTGCGACCGTCATCGATGCGCTTGAGCTTGATGGTGAAATCGATGCGCCGGGCAGCGCCGTCCTGGAAGAAAACTGTTCTGTTATCGCTCAGACTTTCGATAACCCACAGCCCGAGCAATCGGCCCGTACCTTCAACCAGCGGCCAGGCCTTGCCCGTATCGGCCATCTGGCGCAGGGCATCAAGGCTGACGGTTGTACCCGCCAGTTCGGGAAGCAGCAGTCCTGGAAGCGTAATGGCGTCTTCACCGCGGCCGAGGAACTGCAGTGCTGGCTGCGTTCCTACACGGTTGTTCGCGGCGTGACGCCAATCGGTTTGTCGCTGCATTTCCTGATAGGCCAAGGTGTGCAGACTGAAAACGAACATGCCCAGGGCGAGCATCATGTCGGGTTACTCCTGGTCAGAGAGGCGGCTGCGCTGGCGGGCGGATTTCTCGCGGTTACGGCGGTCCAGCTCAGCGCTGACGGCTCGCGCAATGGCTTGTGGATCCATACCCGGTGTCGGGTGAATGTTGATTGTGATGACGTCGTGGCTGTCGCTGATGCTGGGCGCAGCGCCTGCAATAGGAGGCCGGCTGTCCAGGGTGATACCTGGGGCTGCGTTCGCCGCTAGGGACTGGCCGGTACCAAGCTGGGGAGCAACTCCCTGCAGATCCCGTTGGCGCAAGTTAGCCAAATGCTTGCCCAGGCTGATGACCTCGGCAGTTGGTCGGTTGGCGTCGATCTGTGGCACCAATGCCCGGAGATCAGGCGATGCGATGTTGGCCAACTGCTTGCTCAGGCTGACGACTTCGGCAGCTGGTCGGCTGGCGTCGGCCTTTGGCACCAATGCCTGGACGTCAGGCGATGCGACGTTGGCCAGCTGCTTGCTCAGGTTGACGACCTCGGCAGATGGTCGGCTGGCGTCGGCCTTTGGCACCAATGCCTGGACGTCAGGCGATGCGACGTTGGCCAGCTGCTTGCTCAGGTTTACGACCTCGGCAGCTGGTCGGCTGGCGTCGGCCTTTGGCACCAATGCCTGGACGTCAGGCACTGCGATGTTGGCCAGCTGCTTGCTCAGGCTGATGACCTCGGCAGCCGGCCGGCCGGCGTCGACCTGTGGCACCAATGGCTGGACGTCAGGCGCTGCGATGTTGGCCAACTGCTTGCTCAAGCTGATGACCTCAGCAGCCGGCCGGCCGGCGTCGACTTGTGGAGCCGATGCCAGGACCTCCTGCGGTGCAGCCTTGGCCAATTTTTTGCTCAGGCTGAGCACTTCGGCAGGGCGCTGCTGGCCCGATCCGGCCGGTGGCACCGCTTCTTGGATATCCAGGCGCCCGACCTTGGCCAACTGGCTATTCAGCTCGGCAATGTTCGCGGGAATCGCCTGATCAATGCCTGGTGTCGCAAAGTTTTTATCCCGCGCCCCGGCCTGGGCCAACTGCGCGCCTAAGCTGCTTGCGCTCGTAACCAGGTCCTTACTCGCCACGACTTCTGGCGCATTGGCCTGCAGGTCGAACTGACCGGCTTTAGTCAGGTCTTGCCCCATGCGAGCGACGGCATCGAGCGGAGCTTTCGCACCGGCATTGACGCCGACGGCCAGTCCCTCCGTGGTGAAGCCACCCAGCTCGGCAAATACCCGTGACGGGCTGTGGATGCCGAGCTTTTCCTTGAACCAGCCAATTGCAGAATCGCCGAGATTACCAATGGCGCTCTTGATCTGTCCCAGGCCTGCCAGCAGCCCATTAACCAGGCCGTTGACGATCATGCTGCCGAACTCTGTGAAACGGGTCGGCAGTTCGATGCCCAAGTAGTTCAACACTCCCGCAAAGGCCTGGTAGATCAGTCCGAGCGGGCTGAAGTTGGCCAGAACGGTGAGAATGCCGCCGATGCCAGCACTGAAGCCCGCGCGAATTTCGGTCCAGGAGTTGGCGAAATACGCTTTGACCTGCTCCCAATTTTGATAGATCAGGTACGCACCGCCGGCCAGCACCGCGACGACAGCCGCAATGGCCAGCGCTACAGGGTTCATGGCCAAGCCCCACAAGGCGATGCTGACAGCCCGAATTGCTGTCAACAGTCCACCGCTGAGCACACTGGCCAGCTTCCCGACCACCGGCAACACACTTGCGCCCTTCAAGCTGAACAGCGTCATGCCATAGCGCACCATGGCGAAGGGGCCTAGCAGACTGGCCATGGTGATTGCCAAGACCCCGAAGCCGGCGGCGAGCACCGCGACGGCCGCAACAACCTTCACCAGACCACCAGCTAACCGAGGGTTCTCCCGGGCCCAGGCGCCGACGCTGGCTGCCATTTCACCCAGGGTAGAGATCAGCCCCTTGAGTTCCGGGGCGACTGCCGCGCCAAAATCGGCCATGGCATTGGTGAAGCTGCCCTCGGCCGCCTCCATGACGTTGCTCAGCGTTCCGAGTTGCTCGTTGACGCGAGTCCGCAAATCGGCCTGGTCCTGGAGCTTTTGCTGCACCTCCTGATACCCGGCCAAGCCCTTGTTCATCATGGTGTTGAGGACGGCCATGGTCTCGGCGTCGTCGCCGAACAATGACTTGATCGTTGCTGTGCGATCCTCGTCGTTGAGTACCTTGAGCTTCTCGATCTGCTTGTAAAGGTTCTCCAGACCCGCGAAGTTGCCGTCGTCGTTGGTGAAGTTGAGCTTGATTCCTCGGCTTTTCAACGCGGTAGAGTCGTTGACGTCCTCGACCCCGCCCTTGTCCAGGCCTGCCTGGAAGATCTTGCGATAGGCGTTACCGGCAGCACCGCCCTCCATGCCGGCCTGATCCATCATGATCAGCAAAGGCCCGAGCTCTTTGGCCGCTTCGATGCCGGTTTTCTTGATGACGTCCATCACTGGCGCGATTTTGCTGAACCCCTGCAGCATGTTGCCCGGGTCAACGCCGGCATAGAACCCGCGCTGAATGGTGTCCATCAACGCCATCATGTCCTTTTCGGCTGTGCGGGTAGCGTCCTGCATCTTCGCCGCGAACTCAGCCGATTCTTCCACCGGCATCTTCAACTGCACGCCCAGGTAGGCGGCCGCTTCGCCGGTACCGCCCAGGATGCTCTGCGCGCTCAGGCCCTGACGGCGCAGCATGGTCATCATGTTCTGGAAGTCGGCAGTGGTGCCAGGCAGGCGATCACCCAGACGCGTGGCCAAGTCGGTGATCTTCTGGAAGTCTTCGGCCACTTGGGCGTTGCTGCCCATCATAGAGACCTTCAGCTGTGTGGCTGAATCCTCGTTGGGTGCAAAGGCTTGAATCGCGGCTTTCACCGGCTGTGCTGCGGCATAACCGGTGGCCAGGCCGGCCGCGCCGGTACCGGCCATGCTCGCCCCCAAGCGCTGTGCTTTTTCCAGATCGCTGCGGGCCTTGGCCAACTTCGCCTGCTTGGCCGCCAGCTGGTCCATGCGCTTGGTCTGGGCGCTGATGGCTTCGTTGGTGGCGCTGATCTGGTCGCGCAGCTTGCGCTCATGGCTTGCCAGGTCGCGGGTACTGATCCCCGCGGCCGATAGCTTGGCGCGCAGAGCCTGGAGGCCCTGCTCTTGTGAGGCATTTTGGGATTTCAGGGCCCGCGCCTCGCGCAGGGCGGTGCGGAACTCCTGGTTGAGCCCCTGCATCGGTGCACGGGCTTCCTGCAGTTGGTTGCCAAGCGCCGCCAGGCGCTCCCGATGCTCACGGGCCTCTGCCGCGCTGGCACGGTGTTGCTGCTGTAGTTCCTTCTGGCTACCACTGAGCTGACGCACTAGCGTCAATTGAGCCTGCTGCTGGGTAACAAGGGCCGCATATTCGTTGCGCAGTTGCTCTGTGGGCTGGTTGGTCCTGCCGATCTGCTCGCCCAAGTCCCTGATGCGCTTGCGGTTTTCTTGCCATACCTGGTTGGCCGCTCGTGCCTGCTCGCGGGTTTGCTTCAGCTGCGCGGTGAGGGATTTGTGGTGATCGTTCAGGGCAGAGGTTTCGCCCTGGAGCTTGTCATAGCTGGCCTGGAGCGGCTGGACTGCAAGCTCCTGGTCACGCAGGGCGCCGGCCAGCTCCTGGACGCGGCTCTTGGTCGCGTTCAGGGCATCGGCGGTCTTGCGGGCTTCGGTGAGCTGGGAACGCCAAGCACTCACATCCTTCTGCTGGGCGTTCAGTTCCTTGAGGCTGTCCCGGGCGGCCTTGAGGGCTTTGGCAGTCTCTTGGCTGCCCTGGCTGATCTGGCGCAGCGGTGCGGTGGCTTTGTTGATCGCGCTCAGCACCACTTCTAGGCGCAGGTCATTGGCCATTGTTGCTACTCCTCAACCGCGCCCGCTCGCGCCAGTCCATCAGGTCCTTCACGCCGAGCCCGTCCATGTCGCTCGGCGTCCAGTGGAAAACCACGGCCACATCGGCCATGGCATCTTCTACGCAACGAGGGACGCGTCCGTCTTCATCCGCTTCTGCAGCAAAAAACCGGACACTTTCACGCCCACAGCGACCAGGTCGGCAGGGTCCAGGCGGCCGGCTTCGTACTCATTGAGCTCGCTGATGCGCGGGATCAGCTTGATCAGGCTCGCCACATCCATCTGCAGCAACTCGGACAGGTGGATACCGCGCAGCTCGCCTGCGGTGGGCTTGCGCAGCGTGATGACGGAAATTTCGGTTTTGCCACGCTGGATCGGGGTGTCCAGCTCGACCTGGTTGTCGTTCAGTTGTTTGGCTTCGGCAGTGGCTGCGGCGGTGGTGGCTTCGATAGTGTCCATGGTGGCTCCGGTGTTCTGTCAGGGGGCGGGATCAAATGCCCAGGTTTTTGCGTTGTTCAGCGAGCATGTCGACGCCGTCGATGATCTCGATGAAGTTGAGGAGGTCGACCTCGACCAGGACTTCGCCGTCGATGGTCAGCTTGTAGTAGCTGCAGGTGGTGGTGATGCTCTTCTCGGTGTCCTCACCGGGCTGGGCTTCGCCTGCCTCGATGGTTTCGTGACGACCGCGGACAACAATCTCGACGGCGGTGTGCACGCCGGTATCGTCTTGCTGATAGGCGCCGGTATAACGCAGCAGCACGGCATCAGCCTTGATGGCGCCGAACTGGCGAATGACCTGGTCATCGAAACCGCCAAGTTTCCACTCCAGCTGGATGCCGTCATCGCTCCAGCCGAGGTCAGCCTTGACCGGGCCGTTCATACCGCCGCCGCGGTAGCCCTCCATTTTGCGGCTGAGCGGGGGCAGGGTGACGGTCTTACAAACACCGAGATAGCTGCCGCCATCGTTGAACAGGTTGAGGTTCTTGAGCTTGCGTGGCATGGCCATGGATATGGTCTCCGTCAGCTGTTGACGCGGCTGGCGAAGTCAGCCAGGTAGCGGTCGGTAATGCGCTGGCGCAGCGAGAGGTCCTCAAGCGGCGGCACAGGCGTGTAGTCGTAATCGATGGCGAGCTTGCCGGCCTTGAGGGTTGCCTCGGTGTTGACCTGCTCGTCGTACCAAGCACTGCCGCCGATCAGGTAACCGCCGGCGATCAGCTCGCGGAACTTGGCGTTAATGCCTTCCAGCATGTCCCGGACCAGGGATGGGTGCATTGGCTTGTCGACTGCCCACAGGTGCGCCTCGGCCATGGTGTCGGCCAGGACTTGCGCGGTGCGGGTGTAGTTCTCGAACGCGAACAGCGGGTCTTCGGTGCAGGTGCGCGAGCCCCAGAAGCGGAAGCCGTCTTCGTTGATAAGGGTGGTCACCTCGTTGCTGTTGAGGTAGTTCGCATCGGTTGCCGGGTTCTGCAGGTCCCAGAACACATCAGCGGTGATGCCGGTTACGCCATTGACTGGAATGTTGGAGATGGTCTTGTGCCAGCCAATCTCCTGGTCGATCTTGGCGCGCAGGCCTAAGGCTCGGGCTACTGCTGGTGCAGGGACGTTGCCATTGCTGGCCGTGCTCCACTGCTCGAAGTCCGGCCAGATGACCATGACTTCACGGGCACCGAAGTTCTCACGGTAGGCGACGGCCTCTTCTTTGGTCTTGCAGCCCGAGGCGGCGACGTACGCGAACGCGCGTAGCTGCTGGGCGATAGACACCAGGGCGGTGGCCACTGGCAAGGAGTCGAGGCCTGGCACCCCCAGGATGCGCGGGGTGACCTTGAGGCGGGTCTTGGCGGCCAGCAGCGCCTTCATGCCGGTGTACTTGCCGGTTGCGGTGGTGGTGCCGATCAGGTTGCTGGTGGTTTCCGCCGGGGTCGCACCGGTTGCCACCCGCACGACGACGGTCGCGGGCTTGGTTTGGTCTGCGATCGCCTGCAGGCTGGCGGCCAGCGTACCCTTGGTGCCGGCTTTGCCGATCGCGGTCTGGACGTTGGTCACCAGGACGGGAGTATTGAGCGGGAAAACCGAGGCGTCGGCGTCGTCTGCTGTGCAGACCAAGCCGACGACGGCGGTAGAAACGGTTCGGATTGGGCGGGTGCCCTCGCTGATTTCGAGGACCCGGACGCCGTGATGGTATTCGTCGGCCATGGTTGAGTGCCTGTGCAGTGGTTGGAAGACACTGCACAGGCTGACGCGCGCGACGATGAGATGCGATTGACAGGGCTTGTAGTCCAGGTAGCTACAAGGTGTTTAAACGCTACCGACTGCAGCGCGAATGGCATTGATTGCCGTGTCGGCATAGGCCTCGGCCTGCGCATGGGTGGTTGCCTTGAGCACCTCGACCTTGCCTTTAAGGCGGGCCGCACGGATCGAGCACACCGCCGTATGCGAGGCTTGTGCCTCCTGCAGGATCGCCTCGGCCGCCTCCATGGGCTCAACGCCCTGGGCATCGACCAGCGCCTGGACAGTCAGCGGCACGTCGCCGGCGTAACCGGCCTGCTTGAAGGCCTTGGCCTCGTCCTCGGCCAGCTGGTTCTCGATGGCACGCAGCGGATCACCCAGCACCGCAGAACGCGCCTGGTCGGCTGCCTGCTCAATCTGCTGCTGGGCCACCAGCAACGCGGCCCCAATGGGCAGCGCGTCGAAGTCAAAGCCGTTGTAGGTGTTGTCGCCATAGACGACGTTCAAGAAAGTCTTTTGCATGATCGCCTCACAGGCTCGACAGGTTGGTGATGACGTGGCCCACGTCTTTGGAAAGGGTGCCAGCAGCAACGCCAGGGATCAGCGAGCCGTTGAGCGCCGAAGGCACAGCGGTGCCGATCATCGACAGCGCGAACAGTACCGAGCCAGGGCCGAACAGCTTGCCCCGGAACGTGCCGCGCAGCTCAAACGCACAGTTGTACATGCGTAGCTGCAGCATGATCGGCGCCGACGAGCCACTGGCAAATACCAGCCCGTAATACGCGCTCAGATCGCCGGCGCTGGAAGCCGGGAGACTCACCGTCACGTTCACCAGCTGCACAGTGGAATCGTTCGATGCCCAGAAAGACCCCATGCGCAGCAGGGTTTCACCTTCTGGCATGAATTCGTTGATGGTCAGGCGACGACCCGAACCTGCCACCCCGGCAACGACCAAGCGCCGGCCGGCCAGGTTGATGTGCTTGTCCAGGACATAGTCCTTGGACAGCCATGCCTGCACTCGGCCACCGTCCGGGGTGGCGTTGATGGCCTGCTGCAGGGTCTTGAACGGACTGGCCTCGGTGCCGAGGCCGTTGGCGTCGTCTCCCAGCTGCTGGTCGACCCAGTAGGCGCGAACCATGGACGGCGCCGCAGCAATGGCGGCCGACACGGCGGCATCAATCGCGGTCTTCTTGCCGCTGAAATAGTCGATCAGCTTGTTGTTGGCCGCGACCAGCGCGGCGATTTCAGTTTCAAGGCTCATGGTTAAGATCCGTGGATGTGTTGAAGAACGGTGTATTGAAGGGCCATCAGGCCGGTGGCACTGGCAACCGTCGCGCTCAACAGAACGTCGCGCGTTTCAGAGGCCGATTTCTCGGCGGTAGTCATGCGGGCCAACAGACCGCTGATTTGTTCCTCAGAAATCGCCTGCAGGCGCTCCTGGGCAACCAGCCGGTCGTTCTGCTGCAGGGTGCGCAGCTGCTCGGCAATGAGCGCCGTGGCCTGCACGGCCAAGGGTTCGGCTAGCGTCAGGTTGAGGCCGGCGGCCGTGCTGGTGATGGTCACGCTGTCCGCTGGCAGCGCCGCCAGTGACAGGTCGTAAGCCAGCAGCAGGTCGATGTTGGGGGCCTTGTAGGCCAAGGCCTCGGTCAGGTGCGACCAGACCGCCAACAGGGTGCCGTCCTTGAGGAAAATGCCAATCTCGCGCACCCAGTAGCCGATCGTGCCATCCGCGACAGCGGTCAGGTGCAACAGGGTGCTGCTCAGCTTCTCGCCGCTGGAAATCGGAAACCGCGCAATCTCGTTGCGCAGGGTCTTTTGATCGGCGGTCGGGGTGTAGGCCACGCTGCCCAGGGCGATATAGCCAATCTCGGCCGCGAGGCCGGTTTTCGTTGCCGTCAGGATCGCCGCCAGGCCGGCCTTGGTGATGACAGGTTGCAAGCCTGTACTCATAGAACAGCCTCCATGTAGCCCCGCACGACCGTGCGCACATGCGCCGCGTTGGCCACCAGCGGGGCACCTTCTGCTTGAATGGGTACGCCCTGCGCCTCGGCAAATCGCCGGGATACGCTGGACGCGTTGAGCGCATTGGCAAACAGCACCGTCTGCGCCATGGGATCGAACGGCACCGCCTGCGCATCCATGGAGCGGTGCTGCACGGCCCGCGCCTGGAAGGCGTTACCGAGCACCAGACCGCCGTCGAAGCGGGCGCCCAGCCGAAACTCGTAGTGGCTGCGCTCGTTCTTCGCCGCGTCGACCAGGGCACGCAAACGCGCGCCCAGTTCGGGCGAGATAATCGAACCCTCACCCGCCCGGTTTTCGTTGGCCCAGGCCGTGACCTGGAATGTGTAGGGGGCGGCGTTCGGTATCTGGTGCCACTCCTTGAACTCCGCGTTGACCCGCACTGCCTTGAGTACTCGCCGGACTGCTCCGACGGTGCCCTTGGTCCTGTGGACCGGAATCGCTTCGCGAATCAGTGCGCGGCGCTGCTCGTCGGTGTAGGCCGCTTCCCAGCCTTCAACCTTGAGCGCCCATCCCAACCAGGGCAGGAAGTTAGGTGGGCAGCGCGCCGAGTCGGCCACGCCCCGAATGATTTCTGGGTCTACACCCATCTCGCCGGCGCGCTCCAGCGAGCGCTCCAGCAGGGTCGCGTTGCGGGGTAGCAGGCTCATGGGACCACCCTGCTGGTCAGGTCAATGGAGGTGGCGCGTGGGTAATGCCGCTTGTCACACACCACCCCTTCGACCGGCTTGACCAGGTCAACCCGGCTGATCCCTGTTACGTGCAATGCTGCGTAGATTGCCGATACGGGCAACTTCCCCTCCAGCCGGCGCGCGGCGGCAATGGTGGCATCCAAGCTGGCCCTTGCGGCGGCGAGGACAACATCAGGATCTGGCCCGTCCTCAACCCAGAGCACTGCCTCGACCTTGAAGTCGGTCGGGATACCAACCTGCGCGCGTGGCCGGTCCGTTACCGGGCGCACATCCTCTGCCGACAGCGCCTTTAGGACAGTCGACACCAGCTGCACCTCTGGCACGGTGCTGTTTGGCCTGGGCAGGACAGCCAGCGATACGTCGCCAGGTAGCGGATTGGCCAAGCCTGCGTCGTAGTCGCAGACCACAACAATGGCCCCGGCCGGTAGCTGCGCTTTCACCGCAGCTGGCACCGCCGCCCCGGAAAACCGGGGCGAATCGACCGAGACATGCACCAGCTCGGCCGACGAACTCATCGCGTGATACTCATATGCGCCGCTACTGCCTGCGACGGACAACGCTTCCAGCGATAGCCGCGTGCGGTAGCGCAGCGCCTCGTCGCTTTCCATCACTGCTGCCACAGGCGGCACCGCGTCTGGATCAGCCGCCCGAATGGTCAGCCGCTGCACACCGTAATCGGCCGCACGATTGTCCAGGTCGGCGCCTTTGGCATAGGCCAGCAAGCTTGCCTTGGCCGCGTCGTTGACCCGTTGGCGGAGGATGAGCTCACGATAGGCGTTCTCCTCCAGCATCTTGGCCACGGGGTCCGACTCGAGCGCTAGCCGCGCCGCGACGGCTGGCTGCTCCTCGATCGGATAAAGGCTGACGAAACGCGCCTTGCGTGCGTCGAGAATGGTCTCGAAATCGAGCATCTCGATGATGTCGGGCGCCGGCAGCAAGCTCAGATCGATCATGCGGGTTGCGCTCATCGGGCTGCCCCCAGCTGTAGTGGCGTGCGGATGCTCAGCGGTGCATTGGTGTCGGTCTGTATGGCTTCGATTTCAAGGGTGGCAGCGCCCGTCATGGAATCGACATCGAGGCGAACCTTACTGAGAGTGATCCGTGGCTCCCACTGCATGATGGCCATGGCCGAGGCGGCGTAAAGGCGCAGCCGAGTTGCTGAATTCTGGGGTTGGTCGATCAGTTCGGGGATCAGGCTGCCATAGTCGCGGCGCATTACTCTGGTCCCGATGCGGGTGGTGAGGATGTCCACAATCGATTGAATGATGTGGTCTTCTTCCCCGATGGCTTCTCCGGTGTGTCGGTTCATCTCACGGGGACCCCTGTTTTGCCTGGGCCGCTCATGACGCCGCCGTGCAGGTGGTTGACTAGGCTGACTTCCTGGGCCACGACGTCTTCCGAGACGATCACCGTACCGGTGACGTTCTGGTTGCCTTTTTGGGTGTAGTCCCCTTGATGGACTATGTCGCCGACAATGCGAATTCCGCCGTCACTTATGAGCTCGGTAGTGCCACCCGACGGAAGTGCAGCGCTCAGGTGGTGAGCTTCGCTGTCGTATTCGATGACGGCGCCGTCTGCATAGGTGCGGCGGTGCAGGCCTGGGCGGTCACCATTCGCTGGAATGAGATCGCTGAAGAGCCCGGTGATTGCCACGCCGTTGGCGAGTTGGCCGCTTGGTGAAAGAAGGATGACCTGCTCGTTGACGGTGGGTGGATCCCACTCTCGGTCGGCGCCGGTGCGGAGGGCGAGCCACGGTAACCAGGTGGTCAGCAACTCGCCAGTTCGCACCCGCACGCGAGGCGGCTTGTGCTGCACCTCGGCAATGGTGCCAAAGCGGACAAGGTTTTCTATGAGGCGGGCAAGTTCGGCGAGGCTGTTCATGCTGGTGATAGTCGCGCCGCCTACGCGTGCGCGCATCACCAGGGCCTTGTAGATAGGGCTGTTACAGGGTTAGGTGAGCGAGCAAGGTGTCGCGAACCTGGTCGAGTTCGGTGTCCGTGAGGCCGAGGAGTTCCCGCTGATCGTATTGGACTGCGGGTGCATTGCGGGCTGCACGATCCCGGAGGCCTTCCTGGTGCACCCGCGCAATCCTGGCGATCCTCCCGGTGAAACCCACTGTAGCCGCGTTGCCGTCACCACGGGCTTTCATGAAGGTCGCGGTGCGCAGCTTCTGGAACATTTTCACTTTGGCCCGGATTCGCCCTTTTTTGCCGCGCAGTTGTCGTGGTTTGCGGGGCACATACGCCGAGCCGTCTGGGTTCTGTTGCGCTGTGATGCGCCGCTGCTGGCTGCGCCTGAGTTGTTGGGCTATCGAGCGGGCCAGCTTGGAGCGCTCCGCCGGCTCGATGCGCTGTAGGAGCGGACTTACCCAGTCCTCCAGGGCTTCAAGTTCAGCCATGGTCTGGTCGCCTTGGATGCGGTACCGACAACGCCATGCCTTCCGGCGCCGACGGCGGCAGCCAAGAGGCCAGCGGCTGGCCATCCGCGAAGATGGTCACCTCGCCATAGTCCTGGTATGGCTCGTACTGCGGTTCGCCGGGGTGGGTGACGTCATAGGTCCCGTCCGCCTGGCGCTTGACCACGACACGTTCGGTCAGCGGCAGGGTAATGCTCATGTCCACCTTGCTCCGGTCGATAAGGTCGACCTCGAACTTGACGCTGTTGGCGGCCTTTTCGAGGTTGACCAACAGTTCCGACTGGTTGACCCGGAGCCAGCCCAGAATCGGCAGCATCACGCTGTCGGGGTGACCCGCGAAGTCGGTCAGGATGATTTGCAGCGTGTAGCTGTATTCGAACGACAGGGTTGGAGCCGCAGTGCAGCGGACCTTACCGGCGTCGATGAACATCAGCAGCGCATCGGGGTTTGGCTTGAGGCCAGGGACGGCCGCGAGCAGATGATCGCGGAGGCTATTGGGCTTGTTCATGGGTTCACCTGGTGCTGATAGACACGGTCGACTTGGGCGGCACATTCGGCCCAGGCCTGTTCAACAATGTCCTGGTCATTGAGAAGGTCCCCGTTGGCCGTCGGCGCCGTCGCCGGCAGGACGCACGGGACCACCACCGGACAGCCATTGACGGTAAGCGTCGGCGCCGGTGAGGGCGGGACGCTCCCGCAGCCGGCGAGCAGCATCAGGCAGAAGCTGGCGAGCCCAGTCCCGGAGTTGGTCATTTTCATGCTTGAGTGCCTCGATTGTGCGTTGGCGGGTGGCCAAGCCCTGGCGCAGTTCGCCCTGGGTCTTCAGGAGTTGGGCCTGGCCGTCGCGCTCGCGCTCCAGGGTGGATTTCAGCTCGGTGGCGGTGGCCAGGTTGCGGCGGGCATCGGCCTGGGCGGTTGTGAGCTGGCCTTCCAGCCCCTTGGTCTTGGCCTTCTCAGTCCCGAGCAGGAGCTGTTGACCCCAACCCCATAGCCCGGCCGACACCGCGGCGAACAGAGCACCGGCCAGCACCCCGTCGCGCAGGTCCATCAGGCCGCCTCCTGTCCGCAGCCGCAGTCCTGGTGCCGCTCAAAGGCGCGTTGCAGCTTCACGTCGTACAGGTTCCGCCTGTAGTCCGGGCCGTTGTACAGCTCGGCCACCTTGGCCCATTTGAGCGACTTGAGGGCCTTGAGCAGGGTAGGGTCGGCCTCGATGTAGCGGACGAAGGCCTCCAGCTGGTCCGACTCGCTGCGGCTCATAGCATCGACGAAGGCCTGGACGCTGGGATAGCCCAGTCGCTCCCAGTGGAAGCCCATCACCTGGAAGGCGCCCCAGCTGCAGGATTCCAGGGCGGCCTGCTCGTCGATCATCCGGGCCTGGGCCAGGCGCTGGTGTTCTGCGGTACCGCCGACATAGCCGCCGAACTTCGGATTGACCAGGGCCGGGAACTGCTTGGCCAGCTCGTCGGAACGCTGGCGAAGTTGATCCGTCAGCTGCTCCAGCTCGTCCTGGTCGTCGCCGGGCCGGCGGATCTTCTGCAAGCGGACGTACATGATGTGTCGCTCGTAAAGGATCACCGGTTTGCCGTTATCCAGGAAGCCGCGCCCTTTGGACTCGACCTCGTTGAGCGCGTACACGGCCGCCAGAGGTACACCCAGGCGGTCGGCAGCTCGCACCATGTCGGCATTTTTCAGCAGGTAAGCGCAGTCGGCCCCCTGCAGGCTGGCCAGCGTTTTAGGGCCGGCGATACCGTCCGCAACCAGGTCCGCCTGGTGCTGGTAGGCACGGACAGCGGCCTCGGTGGCGTCACCATACACGCCATCGGCGCTTATCTTGGCGCCGCGGGCAATGAGCTTGCGCTGCAGGTCACGCACCGCCTGGGAGCGGTCGCCATGGCGAAGAGTCATAGTGTCCCCTCCTTGCGAGTGAAAGTTTTCTTCGCTGCCGCCCGAACGAACTCGATGCCCAGCAGGCCGATCAGGCCCCCGAAGAAAGGTGCGGCGGTCAGTGGGATGCCGATCAACGACAGCCCATGGCTGGCCGATAGGGCAACGAATCCGCACAGCGGTGCCTCGATGACCAGTTGGCGGAGTTTCCCGCCGCCATAGACAACCCGCAGGGCGGCAATCAGGGCCGCCAGCAGGCCGGCATACAGCCCGGGCCAGTTGTTTTCGAGCCATGTTGCGAGAAAGGCCCAGGTTTCAGGACGGTCAGGCATGGGAGTCCTTCCATGGTTTCGGATTGGTTTGGTCATGGGCAGTCACTCCCACAGGTTCACCATCTGGCGCTCAGGCGCAGAGGTTTGGATATCGGGTAGGTCGACCAGCACGCCGGCCTTGAGCACCGGGCCGAGGGCGGCCAGGCCAGGATTGGCGTCGAGGACAGTCTCAACGACACCCGCAGTTCGGCCGTAGTGACGCCAGCACAGCGCGTCGACGGTATCGTTTTGCTGGGTGCGGAGTTGAGTGGACATCACAGCAGCTCCACGGTGGTGCGGGAGGTCCCAAGGATGTCTCGAATAGCCCAGCGCTGATCGCGGCGGTAGTCGTCGATCGTCGGCTCGGTTCTGTCGGCCTCTTCGGCACCGCTGCGAGTGGTGTCGTAGCTGCGGTACCGCTCACAAACCTCGGCACCGGCCGCGCACTCGACCGCACGTTGATACAGGTAAACCAGCTGGGATTGGTCCTTCACCCTCTCGCTTGGGACTGCCTCAAGCGAGGCGTAGCCCGCCGCCTGTTTGGCCTCACGCCATGCCGACAGCTCGCGATTTACGCTGATGACAGCGGCAATCACGGCGGTCTCAAGCCGGGCAGCGGTGACGCTGGAATCGATGCGCAGGGTCTCGCGCAGCTTGTCCAGATCGATCGAGGGCCAAAAGGCCTCGCTGTTGATGTGCACGCCGGGTACGGAAGGACTGGGCGCCAGGCCGCCAGGAATGAATCCACTCATGATCGCGGTGCTCTGAATAGGTCGGCGGTGGTCGGGGCTTCACAGCTGGGCCAAGGAGAAAGCCGCTGATCCGCCCCGAGCCGCCGGGTTGCGTGGGACGCTCGGTTAGCTGGCAGGGCCAGCGAGTTTCTTGAGGAGGCGCTCGGCGCGCTCCAGGTCTTTCTTGCCGCCGCAGTTATCGTGCAGCTCGATGGCGCGGCGCAGCAGGTCAACACCAGCCTGAATCTGGCCTGGCTGTCCGGGATTAGCGTCGTCCAGTCCGGTTAGGGTGGCCTTTCCAAGGGCCAGCATCAGCTTCGCGCGGGCCTCATCAGGCATGTCCTCTTCAGCGGTCAGCTCGGCGGTGCGGGTCAGGATGTCGAGAGGGAAGGTTTCGCCGGTTTTCTGGGCCTTGAGCGCGGCTTCGGCGATCTCTTCGGCCACGATGCAGCCAGTGGAACGCTCGAAGCGGTCGGGCATCTTCAGGCCATGCTGCAGTACGTAGGCCGCCACATCGAGGCCGCCGATCCATTCGCCGGCGTCGAAGCGCCAGATCATTACGGTGGTCAGCACCTCGTCTTGGGCACCCTTGCCGGCCTCCAGCACGCCCGCTACATAGGGCTCGTAGGCAGGCAGAAGCTCGGCCTTTAGCTTGCCTTTTCCTTCCCGCGACTGGATGGCGGACAGGCGCTGACGGTCCTGGTGAAGCTGAGCGAGCTGCAGCTCGTACTGAGTGGCTCCCTCCATGGTCTGCTCAGGTGCGGTGGCCGCCGCGGCCTGGGCCGCGGTGACGCGCTGGAAGTGGCGCCGGCAGGGATTGGTCATGGCGATACCCCTCACGCGATCTCGATGTTTTCGGCGAACGCGGCGCAGCCCAGGTCCTCGATGACGTAGGCCTCGTTGACCGATTCAAAGTTCTCGATACGGTCTCGGGCAGCGTTGTCGACGACGGTCTTGCGGCGGCTTCCTTCCTGCCAGTAGTACGACAGGTTATCCAGGCGGGTCACGAACAGGCCGTTGGCCGGGAAGTGCGGTACACGCACGGCCGGCAGGTTGCCGATGCGCTTCTGGCTGGTAACGATGTCGGCCGCGAGCATCTCGGTCGGGGCATTGGCCTTGTTGATGATCGGGAAGTACTTGTCGGCGAGGATCTTGCGACCGCAGACGACCACCAGCTCGGTGTCCTCCTGGTACCAGGGCTCGATCAGCTCGTTGACCATGGCGAACACCAGGGCGTCGATGTTCTCGAAGTCCTTACCGGCGCCGATGGAGATCTTGCCGCTGCCATCAACCACCTCTTTCATCACGCGCGCGGCGTTCTCACGGCGCATTTTCTCCAGCCAGCCGATGTTCACGTCCTGCAGCAGCGGGTTGGTCGCGGGGTTGGAGGTGGCCGCGCGGCTGGTGCCGTTCCAGCCAATGCAGATGCGGTTCAGCGCCATCAGCTTGATGATCGCGTCACGAATGCGGGCCTGGAAGTCCGGGAACTTGGCCCAGGCGTCGAGCTTCTGGTACTTGAGGTGGGTGTCGTAGTTGGTCTGGGTACAGACGTAGCCGCGGTCGTCGAGGCCGGTCGGGTCGCGGGTTTCGCGGGCTTTGACGTCCGTGTCGGTGGTGCCGGCGATGTTGCCGGTCACGCCCAGGCCGATCTTTTCACCCATCTGCTCGGTGACGCCGTAGCTGTTGATCATGCCCAAGAACTGACTGGACTCCTGGATACGGGTTTCGAGTTTTTGGGCCACGGCCGGGTTGGCGGCGAATTTGGTGGTGACGTCAGGCACGCCGTGGAGCTTGGCGAGCTGGGCCAGGTATTCGTTGAAAAGCAGGCGAGTATCGTTGCGCATGGTGGTCTCCGGGGGTCCTTGATCCGTTTTCGATCAGCAGTCGGTGAGGTCGCGACCGCTGCCACCGGGAACCGATGGGCGATCCTTCTGGGTGTGGTCCTGGGTGGTACCCAGGCGGGTGACCAGGGCTTCATGGTCATTGCTGAGCTTGGCGAACTTGACTTCCAGCTCGGCGAAAGCGGCCTGGCTTTTGGTCATCGCTTCGGCTTGTTCGGCGCCGTGGGTAGCCAACTGCTCGATCAGCTCGCCCAAGGCAGCGAAGTTAGTGGCATCCCTGCCTTCCTTTTCCTTGCTCTTGCTGAGGAGGCCACCGACCTTGTCGCGCAGTGCCGCGAACATACTGGGGCCGTCCGTCACCTCCTCAAATTCGAGTTGCACCTCTTCGGCCGCGGTGAACAGGTTGTCTTTGTTCTGCTTGCGACTGGTGAGGGTGCCGTGCTGCGCGCTGAACTCCAGGGCCTGGGTACCCAGACTGGCCGGGGTATCAGTGATCGCCAGGCCAACCAGGTACGCCTTACCGGTCTTGGCGAACTTGGGATCGATCTCGACCGACGTGTAGATTTTCTGGTTCTTGGCGTTCAGCGCGAGTAACGCATCGTTGGGCTGCAACTGAGCGAACAGCGCCAGTTTGGTCTCGCCATTGATTTCGACCTCTTCCGCCTTACAGGCCAGCACATCGCCATAAGCGCCGAATTCCCCGCCCGGCCAAGCCCACTTGATGTGTTCGCAGTTGATGCGCGCACCATAGGTGTTCGGGCTGTATTGCGCGGCCATCTCCTCGATCCATGAGCGTTCAATGGTCCGGCCATCGGTGGTGCCGCCTTCTACGGCGACCCGGAACCACTTGGAGCGAAGTTTTTTTGCTGGGGTGTCGGTCTTTTCGGCCATGCCGGGAATCCTCGTTGCGGTGGCGGTGTGCCTTGCGATGAGGGCATGGTCCGCAGCGCGCCGGTTGGCAGCAATGCACTGGGGTTGTAAGCCCGGCGGTTACAGGCGATGCCAGTAGGGGTTCGCGCGCGCGATCGGCAGCATCTGCGCCATGAACGCTATCGCCCAACCAACCACCGACGCACGCCGCCAAGCCAAGTTCCTGTACTGGACCGGGTGGCGCATCACCGATATCGCCGATTTCCTCGGCGAGAAGGAGAAAACCGTCCACAGCTGGAAGGCCCGCGACGAGTGGGACCGGGCGGACAACGTCGAGCGCATCGGCGGTGCGCTGGAGGCGCGCTTGGTGCAGCTGATCCTGAAGGAGGGCAAGACCGGCGGGGACTTCAAGGAGATCGACCTGCTGCACCGGCAACTGGAGCGCCAAGCGCGGATTCAGCGGTACCAGGGCGGCGGCACCGAAACCGACCTCAACCCCAACATCGCCAAGCGCAATGAGGGGCCGAAAAAACAGGCGGTGCGCAACGAGCTGGATGAGCAGCAGATCGAGACTCTGGTCGAGGCGTTCCGCGACAGCTGCTTCGATTACCAGCTGGACTGGTACCGGGCCGGCAATCAGCGCACCCGCATGGTGCTCAAGAGCCGGCAGATCGGCGCGACGTTCTACTTTGCCCGCGAGGCCCTGATCGACGCGATCACCACCGGCCGCAACCAGATCTTCTTGTCGGCGAGCAAGGCCCAGGCGCACCAGTTCAAAACCTACATGCAGGCCTTCCTCAACGAAGTCCTGGGCGTGAAGCTGACCGGTGACCCAATCGTGCTGTGGAACAACGCCGAGCTGCACTTCCTGGGGACCAACTTCCGCACGGCGCAGGGGCGCTCCGGCAACTTCTACTTTGACGAATTTTTCTGGGTGCATGGCTTCAAGGAGATCAACAAGGTCGCCTCGGGCATGGCCCTGCACAAGAAATGGCGCAAGACCTACTTTTCCACGCCCAGCAGCATGGCGCACCCGGCGTACACCTGGTGGACGGGCGAACGCCTGAACAAGGGCAAACCGACCGCCCAGCACGTCAAGCTGGATGTGAGCCATGAGACGCTGCAGCAGGGGCGGCTGTGCGAGGACAAGATCTGGCGCCAGATCGTGACGATCCTCGACGCTGAAGCGCGGGGCTGTGACCTGTTCGACCTGGACGACCTGCGCATCGAGTACGACGCCGCGGCGTTCCAGAACCTGTTGATGTGTGAGTTCGTCGACGACGGCGCGAGCATTTTCCCATTGGCCATGCTACAGCCGTGCATGGTGGACAGCTGGACGGTGTGGGATGACTACAAGCCCTTTGCGGCCAGGCCGTTCGCCGACCGGCAGGTCTGGGTCGGGTACGACCCGGCTGAGACCACCGACAGCGCAGGCCTGGTCGTGGTGGCGCCACCGCTGGTGCCGGGCGGCAAGTTCCGCATCCTCGAACGCCACCAGTTCCGTGGGATGGACTTCAACGCCCAGGCCGAGACCATCCGCAAGGTGACCCAGCGCTACTGGGTGACCTACATCGGCATCGATACCACAGGCATGGGCGCGGCCGTGGCCCAGCTGGTGCGCCAGTTCTTCCCGGGCCTACGGACGTTCTCCTACAGCCCCGAGGTCAAGACTCGCCTGGTGATGAAGGCCGTGGACGTTATCAGCAAGGGCAGATTGGAGTTCGACGCCGGCTGGACGGACGTCGCCCAGTCGCTCATGGCTATCCGCAAGACCATCACCGCTGGCGGGCGGCAGTTCACCTACACCGCCGGCCGCAACGAGACCACCGGCCATGCCGACCTGGCGTGGGCGCTCTTTCACGCACTGCAAAACGAGCCGCTGGAGGGCCAGACCACGGCCAACACCGGCTTCATGGAGATCTACTCATGAGCAAGCCGAACAAGCGCCGCCAGCGCGGCGGCGCGCTGGAGCAGCCAGCCCGCGAGGGCGAGTTGCTGGTCAAAGGGGCCGGCGGGGAATCAATGGCGTTTACGTTCGGCGAGCCGGTTCCGGTGCTGGATGGCCGCGAAATTCTCGATTACCTGGAGTGCTGGTCCAACGGCCGGTGGTTTGAACCGCCGGTCAATCTGGACGGGCTTGCAAGATCGACAAAGGCCAGCGTGTACCTGCAGTCGGGACTGACATTCAAGCGCAACATGCTGATGCGCAGCTTTATCCCCCACCGACTGCTGAGCCGGCCGGCGTTCGAGCAGATCGTAATGGACTGGGGGTGGTGCGGGAACCTGTACCTGGAGAAACGCGACAACATGCTTGGCCAGGCCATGGGGCTGCAGCCCTGCCTGGCCAAATACATGCGCCGCGGGACCGACCTGGAGACCTACTACCAGGTGCGAGGCTGGAAGGATGAGCACGCCTTCAAGACCCGCAGCATCTGCCACCTTCGCGAGGCCGACATCAACCAGGAGATATACGGGCTGCCCGAGTGGCTGCCAGCTCTGCAGAATGCCCTGTTGAATGAGAGCGCCACCCTGTTCCGGCGCAGGTACTACCAGAACGGTAGTCACGCCGGCTTCATCCTTTACATGACCGATCCCGCCCACAGCGAGAAGTTTGTCGACGACCTGCGGGATGCCATGAAGAACAGCAAAGGACCGGGCAACTTCCGCAACTTGTTCATGTACGCGCCGAACGGAAAGAAGGACGGCATTCAGCTGCTGCCGATCAGCGAGGTGGCGGCCAAAGATGACTTCGGGGCGATCAAGAACATCAGCCGGGACGACCTGCTCGCGGCTTTGCGTATTCCGCCGCAACTGATGGGCATCGTACCCCAGAACGCGGGCGGGTTCGGGTCGATCAAGGAAGCGACGGAGATCTGGGCGATGAACGAACTTGAGCCGGTCCAGACACGTCTGGCCCAGATCAATGACTGGTTAGGTGAGGAGGTGGTGCGATTCGCACCCTTTGAGATACCGGCGCGGGGGTGAAACCCCCTGCGCAGTGAACGAGGCGACCAGCTGGTGGTGGAACACCAGCTCGACGTCGAAACACTCGAGCTAGGCGAGTGATCCAACCAAGGCCTCGCCCCTCTGCGCAGGGGACGCGAAGCCTAAGCGAAACCTACTGAAGAGACAAGGATCACGTAATGTCGCAACCAATTTTCCCTTGGATGGGCGGGAAACGTCGTATGGCCAAGCACATTCTCCCCGAACTGCCAGAGCATGAATGCTATGTAGAGCCATTCTGCGGAGGCGCTGCCATCTTCTTTATGAAAGAGCCAAGTCGGGTCGAGGTGATCAACGATTATGACGGTGAGGTGGTCAACCTCTACCGGGTGGTAGCCAACCACCTCGAGGAGCTGGTGCGTCAGTTCCGGTGGTCGCTGGTGAGCAGGAAGATGTTCGAATGGGCAAATATGCAGGCGGTGCAGACGCTGACGGACATTCAGCGCGCCGCACGCTTTTTCTATCTGCAGCAGCTGTGTTTCGGGGCCAAGCCTACGAGCCGCACGTTCGGTACCGCCACCACGACGCCGCCGAAACTCAATCTGCTGCGTATCGAAGAGAAACTTAGCGAGGCGCACCTGCGCTTGGCCAGGACGACAGTCGAACATCTGGACTGGAAGGAGTGCATCCGGCGCTACGACCGTGAGCACACCCTCTTCTACCTGGACCCACCCTACTGGGAAACCGCCGGCTATAGCCCGGGGCAGTTCCCGTTCGAGCAGTACGAAGCGATGGCCGAATTGGCCCGGACCATAAAGGGCCGCATGGTCATATCCATCAATGACCATCCACAGATCCGGGATGTGTTTGCTGATCTTCGGCTGAAGGTCGTGCCTTTCCGCCATACCGTGGGTGGCCAGGGAGGCAAAGCGGCCAACGAGCTGATCTACTTCAACTGGTAGCAAGATGCGCCAAAGAGCCGCCCGAAATGGGCGGCTTTTTTTCGGCCTGAAAAAGTCAGTCAGAGCAGAGGGTATATCGAAACCTGCTTGCTCTTGATGAGTGACGCCGATTCGCCCCCCCAAGTGGAGAACATGCGCCCATGCATGTTCCTCTCCATACACAGGTGATGACGCAACTCGAATACCTGGCGCTGCAAGGCCATGACTTGGCTATTCAGCTCCGCATTAATGGCTACCAATTTCTCCACATCTGCTTTCGCCTTAGTCACCTCGCTCCAGGCTTGCTCCGCCTCATGGGTGAGCAGTACCACCTGGTGCGCAATCATCTCTGCCATGCCGGGAGATCCGAGCTCAAACCCTTCAGTGTCAATGTCCATGGTGCTGTCCATCTGAATACTGTATGTGCATACAGTACCAGTGGGGAGCCGGCCGGGCGAGCCCAGGTGATGGTCGGTGGAGCTGAACCCGGCGCGCGCAATCGTCCCCCCGCCACGCCTGCGGGCTAAACGTGTCGGAATTTCTGCGCGCCTGCGCAAGGGCTTTACTGGCGCTATCACTGGCCGACGGGGCCGGTCAAGGGTGGGGAGTTTTCCTGCGGATCCCTGCACTGCTAGGGGGATTCGGCGGCACGACAGGACAACGATGGGCTGCCCAGCGCGGTGTTGGTGATTTTTTGTCCAAGGATAGGGGGTAGGTGCGAAAAAAGAGTAATCAAGGTAACTAGGCGGGAAGAGGCATGCTGGAGGCCGCGTATTGTCTGGGCTCAGCTGGTTACAGATACAGGTAATAGAAAGGTAATTGAAAAGGTAATTTTTCGCTAAGCGATTGTTTTTAAAGGATTTTATCTATCCAAAAAATCACTTCAATAATAGGTAACCTGATTACTCATTGGTTACTAAAAAATCACTTTTTGAAAAATCGCTGAACCCGCGTACTTCAAGGCCTACGAGGCAGAAAACGGTCAAGATTACTGATGTTACTCTTTTTTCCACACCCCCCTGTACCTTAAAAGTTCCGGTCCAGACGTGGGTGCGGGCGTACGCGTTACTTACGTCGGCCGTCAGCTACTCGGCTAGGAAGCACAAACAGGAACTGCGCCAGTGCCAGGACAAAGTCGATGGATCTGCGAGCGTCTGCTTCATCAGGCATGTCTGCTTCTTCATCGGCGTGCCGCTGGTCATTCGCATCCAGACGCACTTCGTGCGCCCAGGCCGCCATCTCAGCCGTGATCAAATTTTGCTTATGGGCTTCTAGGATTCTTTTGTTCAGGGTGCCTTCTGTCAGGCCGATTTCTTTGAGCATCGCGTCTACTGAGGACGCTGCTAACAACACGGCACCCGCTGGCGCCTGCAGGCAGTTCAACGCTTGCTGCAAGAATTGTCGTGCTCGCAACGGTACTGCTTCGTCAACGTCTTGCGATGACGGCCACATCTCAGTGATGTGGTACTCCTTGCCGGGATGAAACACTGCGGCGGTCATCACACATCCACCGCAGGTTTTGCACGTATAAAAGACCCAAACTCTCGGGTTTTTTCCATTGCTGGCTTTGGAGTCGAGACTGCTTCGACGTTGGAGATTCGGCTTTGCCACGTTGCAGTGGGGGCAGCGCTCAAGGGGTAGATGGTCGTGCTGAAGCATTTTCAAACTACCTCTTGGTACGTGCACTGGTACGTGCGTGGCAAAAAAAAAGGGCCTGCATTGCTGCAAGCCCTTGATTTATATGGTGCCGGCACCAGGAATCGAACCCGGGACCTACTGATTACAAGTCAGTTGCTCTACCATCTGAGCTATACCGGCAATGGGGCGTCATTATAACGATCGTTTGGCGCCTGTAAACCACTTCGTTGCGAATGTTCGCAAAAGACCTAAGTCACCGGCCCAAAAGGAGAATTTTCCTACCAGCCACGGTGGATCGTGGTAACGCTTGGCTCGCTTTTGCCCGGGTTGAAGAACAGCTTGTCGTTGTCGCAGCCGCGCTTGCGGCAAGGGCTTTCGGTACGCAGGGGCAGGCCGTTGTCGCCGCCCAGTTGCATGCCGGGGTGGTTCCAGCCCAGGTTGCTGTTGGCGTGGGGCGCGGTGCCGCTGGCGCAGCCGGTCAGGGCCAGGGCGAGGGTCAGCAGGGCGAGAGGTTTGGCTTGGGTCACGATGGTCAGGTCCGTTGGTCCACTGTCGGTACTGGCGCAACGCCAGAAGGTCGCGGGGCTGGCGGGCAGCGCGCGACGTCACTTTCTAATGATTGGGGGGCGGATGATACACCGTTGGGCGGGGTCAGCGGAGGGGCTTTAGCTTTTTGTTGCCTCGGGTGAACCCGCGAAAGGGCCATCAGCTGTACGAAAATTCTGAACTTGGGAGCTAATGGCTTCAGGGTTTGGTTGCTTCGGAACTATCCTACGCGCGCCGCCGAAGTATCGCTGTTGTCGGGGAAGTGGCTCACGGATACCGTTTTCGGGTCGCCCTGGCGACCGGGTGTGAGAACCCGATTTTGAACGTATCGGCTGCGTAATGGCGACCGTGCGCGGGCAGACCATGGTCTGGCCGGGCTTCCTATGTTCACTCGGTTTCTCACCTCGTGCACGGTTGCCGCCTTTGTTCCGTGAGAAAGAATGAACACGGCAACTCCTCTGAACTAGGGAGTTTGAAAATTGAAAATGATTGATACTGATTCCGGCAGCCCCAAGCCAATCACCACTGCTGGCGTGGAAACCTTCCTCGCAGCCGGCAACCCCTCCCTCAACCTGCTACGCGTAGAGCCCGGCGTCCCGGTCGATGCGGCCTATGAGCATGTTTCGATTCTGATGGGCTACATCAAGCACCTGGTACGTGAGGGGGATATGGAGGA
Source organism: Pseudomonas sp. yb_9 (assembly GCF_043103635.1). Lineage (NCBI taxonomy): Bacteria > Pseudomonadati > Pseudomonadota > Gammaproteobacteria > Pseudomonadales > Pseudomonadaceae > Pseudomonas > Pseudomonas sp. yb_9. Next base: position 48,158 of record NZ_JBICKA010000025.1, read on the forward strand.
TGACCATAAATTCCTGGGGGCGGCTGATTACTTGTGCGATATGGCCAAAGCGCTGATGAACGATATCGAGATTGCCAAGAATAAATCGCATTGAAAATGTGAGATCGCCGGGGCCGCTTGGCGGCCCTTTCGCGACGCAAGGCCGCTCCCACAAATGACCCCGCAGACGCCTCTTGCGCAAACCACAAGAAATGTTTATGCACAAGTGGCATTGACAGCTTGCGCGAAAGGCATGCCGGATTGCTGCGCCGCCGGTCTTTGCGCAAACGCCTGTTTTTACTGGGCTTGACGCACAAGCAGGAATAAGCCGAGCGCTTGAAATAGCGTTGGGATCCAACAGGTAATCACAAGCTTGTTCACAGAGTTATCCACAGGTTGTGCTGCGGCTATCGGTCGCGTTCGGCAAGGATGAGCAGGTTGCGCGGGGTCAGCAGGTAGTCGCAGAACAAGCCGAGGCGCACCTCAAAGCCTTGTTCTTCGAGGAACAGGGCGCGATCGAGCACCAGCCACAACTCCAATGGCCGACGGAACAGGTTGCGCACGCGCTCCAGGTTGCGTACTTCGGCCAGGCGTTGCCAGCCGGCGGCTTCCAGAGCGGCCCAGTCCGGGTTGCCATTCAATGGCAGCTGCTTGAGTTCGGCCAAGTCGCGGCAGTACTGCTCGAAGGGCTTTTCCAGCCAGGCTACCGGCAGCGACGGTGTTGGCAGGTAGTCATCGCGCTGGCGCTGCTGGCGTTGCAGCAGGTCGAAGCCCAGGCGCCGGGCCATCGAGGTATCGCGTTGGCGTCGCACCCGGGCGCCAGCAGTAACGGTTTCGCTCAGGGGCAGGCCCAGATCGTCCAGCGACAGCTGCAGGCCGGACGCTAGCGCGGCTGTGGATAACGGCTGGTATTGCTGCACTGCAATGCGGTTGTAGCAGCAGGGGGCTACGGCCAATTGCCGGCAACCTTGCTGGCTGGCCAGCTGCATCAGGCGTACATGCAGGTCGCCACAGGCGTGCAGGGCAACCACGCTTTTGTCGCCAGCCAGGTGGCGGGCGCTGTCGCTGGCCATCACATCTTGATGTACGTGCTGTGCGGGTAAGTGATGATGGGTGCTCAGGCCCTGGCCGGCTGCGACCAGATCGGCATCGTATTCCAGGCAGGTCAGCTGCTGGCCGGGTTGCAACAGGCGGCGGCCGAGGTGGCCTTTGCCGGAGCACCAGTCCAGCCAGTGGCGGGGCTGGTCGTGGAAGGCCAGGTGGCTGGCGAAGGCTTCGATCTGCTGCCATTTGCGGCCGGGGACGGCGACGTCCAGGCGGTGGGCGGCGGGGGGCAGGTCGGTTGCCGGGAGGTGGCCGAGGGCGGCGAGCTGTTGGGCTTGTTGGGCCAGATGCGGGAACGGGGCCGGCAAGGCGTCAGCGGGGCATTCGGTTTCGGCGTCGGCCAGTGAGCAGTGGCGCAGGTGGTTGGCAAGCTCGGGGTGGGTGGTTTCCCAGTCCAGGCTTAGGGTGGTGAAGGGGCGGGGTTTCCACAGCTGCTGGTGCTCGATCAGGAACTCGTCGAGGGCCTGGAAGCGGGTGCTTAGGTGGTGGCTGTGGAGGTGGCTGGGCATGGGTAGATGTATGTTGGTTTTCAGGGCCTCTTCGCGGGCAAGCCCGCTCCCACAGGTATATCACAGCTCGAAAGGCCAGTGATTTACCTATGGGAGCGGGCTTGCCCGCGAAGCAGTCAGTGAGGTCTCAGCGACCCTGGCAGGCATCCACGCGCAACCAGCGCTCCAGCAGCTTGAAGCCTTGCACCAGCAGGAACGAGATCACCAGGTAGAACACACCCGCAGCAAAGAAGATCTCCACCGGCAGGTAAGTACGGGCAATGATGGTGCGGGCCATGCCGGTCAGTTCCAGCAGGGTCACGGTACTGGCCAGGGCGCTGGCCTTGAGCATCAGGATCACTTCGTTGCTGTACGCCGGCAGACCGATGCGCGCAGCACGCGGCAGCATGATGTAGAACAGCGCCTTGCCACGCGACATGCCCAGCGCCCGTGCCGCCTCGATCTCACCTTTGGGGATCGATTGCAGCGCGCCGCGCAGGATCTCGGCGATGTAGGCGGCGGTGTGCAGGGTCATGGTCAGCACCGTGCACCAGAACGGATCGCGCAGGTACGGCCACAGCGAGCTGGAGCGCACGGCATCGAACTGCGCCAGGCCGTAGTAGACCAGGAACAGCTGCACCAGCAGCGGCGTGCCGCGGAAGAAGAAGATGTAGCTGAACGGCACGGCGCGCACGTACCAGTGGCGCGAGGAGCGGGCGATGCCCAGCGGGATGGCCAGGATCAACCCGGCAACCACCGCAATGGCCACCAGCTCCAGGGTCAGGACCGCGCCCTCGGCCAGGCGTGGCAGCCATTTGAAGATGACTTCCCAATTCATTATTCAGCCCTCGCAAAGCCGCGAGCGGCGCGTTTTTCCATGAAGTGCATACCGATCATGGCAATGACGGTCAGGCTCAGGTAGATGCAGGCCGCGACCATGTAGAAGGTGAACGGCTCCTTGGTCACGGTCACGCCGATTTGCGCGTGGCGCATGATTTCTTCCAGGCCGATCACCGACACCAGCGCGGTGTCCTTCATCAAAATCATGAACAGGTTGCCAAGGCCCGGCAGGGCGATGCGCCACATCTGCGGCAGGATGATCCGCGACAGGATGCGGCCCTTGGACAGTCCCAGTGCCAGGCCAGCTTCACGGTGGCCCTTGGGAATCGCCAGGATGGCACCACGGAACACTTCGGTGGCGTAGGCGCCGAAGCACAGGCCCAGGGCGATCACGCCTGCGGCAAAGGCACTGAGCTCAAGGCCTGGCATGTTCAGGGCCTCGCCGAGGGCGTTCATCAACCCGACGGTGCCGAAATAAATAAGCAGAACCCACAGCAGTTCGGGCACGCCGCGAACCAGGGTCGAGTAGAAACCGCCAAGCCATTGCAACGGCTTGATCGAAGAGGTTTTGGCCAGGGCGCCGAGCAGGCCCAGCACCAGCCCCAGCAGCAAGGCGCAAAGCGCCAGTTTTACGGTCATCAGGGTGCCGGCCATCATGGCCGGACCGAATCCGTGCAGGTCGATATTCATGGGCAGGTCATATTAGGGACTGGCGCGCCACGGGGCGCGCCGGTCAGGGCGGGTCATTCGATGCTGAACGGGAAGTACTTGTCGTTGATCTTCTTGTACGTGCCGTCGGCCTTGATTTCGGCCAGGGCTTTGTTCAGGTCGTCGCGCAGCTTGGTGTCACCTTTGCGCACGGCAATGCCGATCTTGTCGCTGTCCATCACCGGCTCGCCCTTGAACTCGAAGTTCGAGCCGTCTTTGCTCTTCAGCCACTCGTACTGCACGTACTTGTCGGCCAGGATGCCGTCGATGCGACCGGACACCAGGTCCAGGTAGGCGTTTTCCTGGGTGTCGTACAGTTTGATGTCGACGCCTTTGAAGTTGTCTTCCAAGTAGGTACCGGCCAGGGTGGCGCGCTGGGTGCCGATGACCTTGCCCTTCAACGACTCTTTGTCAGTCTTGAAGTCGACGTTTTTCGGCGCAATGAACTGCAGCTTGTTGGAGTAGTACGGCTCGGTGAAGTCGACGGCCTGTTTGCGCTCGTCGGTGATCGACAGCGACGACACCAGGAAGTCGAACTTCTTGGCGTTCAGGGCCGGGATGATGCCGTCCCAGTCGGAGGTGACGACCGAGCACTCGACTTTCATCTTGGCGCACAGGGCGTCGCCGATGTCTTTGTCGAAGCCGACCACGTTACCGCTGGCGTCCTTGTTGTTGAACGGTGGGTAGGCGGCTTCGATGCCCATGCGCAGTTTTTCTGCGGCCATGGCGTTTGCCGACATCACCAGCGTGGCAGCAGCTGCCAGGAGGAACTTCTTGTAAGTGTGCATGTATTGCTCCGTTAGCGGTGGCTGGACATGAATTGCTTGCAACGCGCCGAGGTCGGGTTTTCGAAGACCTGTTGCGGCGATCCCTGCTCTTCTACCAGGCCCTGGTGCAGGAAGACGACTTCACTGGACACATGGCGGGCAAAGCTCATCTCGTGCGTTACCAGCAGCATGGTACGGCCTTCTTCGGCCAGTGCGCGGATAACGTTAAGCACTTCCTGGACCATTTCCGGATCGAGTGCCGAGGTTGGCTCGTCGAACAGGATGACCTTGGGCTTCATGGCCAGGGTACGGGCAATGGCGGCGCGCTGTTGCTGGCCACCGGAAAGCTGGGCGGGGTAGCTGTGGCGTTTGTCGTAGATGCCAACCTTGTTCAGCAGCGCTTCGGCGGCTTCGATGGCCTCGGCCTTGCTTTGGCCGAGCACGCGGCGTGGCGCCTCGATGATGTTGTCGAGGATCGACATGTGCGGCCACAGGTTGAAGTTCTGGAAGACAAAGCCGATTTCGCTGCGCAGGCGGTTGATCTGGCGGTTGTCGGCTGCGATCAGGTCGCCGTTCTTGGCGGCCTTGAGCTTGAGGGCTTCGCCGGCCACCAGTATTTCGCCCTGGTGCGGGTTCTCGAGCAGGTTGATGCAGCGCAGCAGGGTGGACTTGCCGGAGCCGGACGACCCCAGGATGGAGATCACGTCACCGTCGCGAGCGGTCAGCGAAATACCCTTGAGAATTTCCTGCTCGCCGTAGCGTTTGTGCAGATTGCGGATTTCCAGCGCGGGCGTGGCCTGAGCCATGTGCGGTCCTCATGTGTTCGGGTGCGTTCCCAGCTGTTGGCGGCCTTCCTGGCGTGCGCCAAGCTAGCATAGCGGCATTATGACGGCCAACAGGGTCGCCGGGGACTGTGGGCACTGGTGGGGCAGTTTGTCGCATCGCTACAGCGTAACGTCGCGCAGATGTCCGCGAAGGTGTCGCCCAGCACCAGAGCCTTGATGAAAAAAGGCGCGATGGTGCCAGCTTTGGCCCGCTCATGGAAGCGGTTTTGGCCCATTGAAGGGGTAAACCCGACCTTTAGGTCAAACGTTTGCAGTGGGTGCAGGTTTACCCGCGAATGCGTCAGGCGCTTTTGAGGTTGTACCCATAGGTTGCACTTTTTCGCATTGCAGTGGTGCACAGGTGTTACCGTGGAGCACCTTTGGTGCGTTTGTAAGTGGGTATTTCAGTAATCCGATGATTTGGCGCCCTTTCGGTCAAGGTGTGGCTGAAAGCCCTCCAAACCTTGTCCTAAAAGGCCTGCAGAAGTTTCTGGCGAATGCATTCAGCACATGGCCTGCTTATTGCCAGTAGGAAACCGCCGATTGCAGCGACGCCTAGGTCAACCCTTGGCGCGCTCCGTACCCGCAGTCGGAGTGGTCCACTCCTTACAAAGGTAGTTTCAATGAGCGGTAACAATTCCAATGACCTCGCTCAGGGGCTCAAACAACGGCATGTCACCATGCTGTCCATCGCTGGCGTCATCGGTGCCGGCCTGTTCGTAGGCTCTGGCCACGCCATCGCAGCGGCCGGCCCGGCCGTGCTGCTGGCTTACGCTGCTGCCGGTACGCTGGTCGTGCTGGTGATGCGCATGCTGGGTGAAATGGCGGTCGCTTCGCCAGACACCGGTTCGTTCTCTACATACGCCGACCGCGCCATCGGGCGTTGGGCCGGTTTCACCATTGGCTGGCTGTACTGGTGGTTCTGGGTGCTGGTGATTCCGCTGGAGGCCAACGCTGCCGCCGCCATCCTGCACGCCTGGTTCCCTGCGGTCGACCTGTGGGCGTTCTCCCTCATCATTACCCTGGCGCTGACCCTGACCAACCTGTGCAGCGTGAAGAACTACGGCGAGTTCGAGTTCTGGTTCGCCCTGCTCAAGGTGTTGGCGATCATCGGCTTCATCGCCGTGGGTTGCGCTGCCATGTTCGGCTTCGTGCCAAGCAGCCAAGTGAGCGGTGCCAGCCACCTGTTCGATACCCAAGGCTTCATGCCCAACGGCCTGGGCGCAGTGCTGGCAGCCATGCTGACCACCATGTTCTCGTTCATGGGTACTGAAATCGTCACCATCGCTGCTGCCGAGTCGAAGGACCCGGGCAAGCAGATCAGCCGCGCCACCAACTCGGTGATCTGGCGTATCTGCCTGTTCTACCTGGTGTCGATCTTCCTGGTGGTGGCCCTGGTGCCATGGAACGACCCGGCCCTGGCCGAGACCGGTTCCTACCAGACCGTGCTGAGCCGCATCGGCGTGCCGAATGCCAAGCTGATCGTCGACATCGTCGTGCTGATTGCCGTGACCAGCTGCCTGAACTCGGCGCTGTACACCTCTTCGCGCATGCTGTTCTCGCTGAGCAAGCGTGGCGATGCCCCGGCCATTGCCCAGCGCACCACCAAGTCGGCGACCCCGCATGTGGCGGTATTGCTGTCCACTGCAGCGGCGTTCCTCTGTGTGTTCGCCAACTTCGTGGCACCGGCTCAGGTGTTCGAGTTCCTGCTGGCCAGCTCCGGCGCCATTGCGCTGCTGGTGTACCTGGTGATTGCCGTGTCGCAACTGCGCATGCGTGCCCAGCGTGAAGCCCGCGGCGAGAAGATTACCTTCAAGATGTGGCTGTTCCCGGGCCTGACCTGGGCGACCATTGCCTTCATCATTGCCATTCTGGTGGTGATGGCGCTGCGTGAGGATCACCGTGCTGAGATCATTGCGACTGCGCTGCTGAGCATTGGCGTGGTGGCGGCTGGCTTGCTGGTGCACCGCAAGCGTGAAGCTGCCGGGCGGGTAGCGCTGGACAACTGATCCGCGCTGGCTGTAACGAAAAGGCCGCGCCCTGTGAAGGGCGCGGCCTTTTTTGTTGCCTGTGCCGGCCCTTTCGCGGGCAGGTTACATGGTTCTGTCAGCCAAACTGCTTCTGCTGTTGCTGCTGCTTGGCCACCAGCTCGGAAGCGGCGATATAAGCCTCCTGGAACTCATCGCTCTCCAGCCAGGCCATGGTGGCCTCTTCATCAGCGCCGTCCAGCCATTTGCGATAGGCGTTGAACACCAGCACGATGTAGTCGGTGGCGTGTTCTTCCTTGTGCCCCTTCAGCACCAGGGCCAGCAGCGGGTCTACCAGGAACACCGAAATCATCGGTACCAGGCCGCCGCTCTCCTGGGCTTCCTTCATCTTGTTGAACATCGCGTCGTAGCTGCCCGACTCCATGGCCTTGTTGTACACCTGCTCGACGCTGGCGCTGTCACCGGCACTGGCCTTGACCGCCTGGCCGCTGCGTACCATGCGGTTCTGCTTGGCCTTGCTGGCGGCGCGCTTGGCGCGTTTCTGTTGCTTGGTAGGGGTGGCCATGGGGCAATCCTTGGGGGGGCTGAAAAGTGCGTATTGAAGCGCAATTGCCCGAGAAACCCAAGCCGTGTGCTGGCGCAGTGCAGGCTGGTGCCAGTTGATGAGGAGGCGTATCCAGATTATGCCCACAGCTTGCCCTGCGTAACCTCTCTCTCGCTGCCACCCATTTTTTGGGGGGCTCACTACGCCAAATCGGCGTTTTCAGAATGAGCACAGTTGCGCTTAAGGAGAGAACCATGAAGCATTTCTATCTTGTGACCCTGTATGGCTACGACGAAGAGGGTGACCTTTTCTATGCTACTGGCTTCGCCAAGTGCAAGCTGCAGTTGATTACAAAGGCCGACATTCTCGCAATTATGGAAAAAGCCAAAAACGACAGTGAGTTTTCGCTGAACCTGCACAGTGTTTCCTATCTGGGCCACATGACAGAGGACGCTTTCGAGCACCTTCGTTCCATGGAGGATGAATAAGGTTTGCCCGCAGCCCGTCTTCGGGCTGCGGGGTTTTTCGAGGGCAGGTTAAGTCTTCAGGCTGCCGGCTGGGTGGCTTCGTCTTCTTCAAAACCGCGCGAAGCCCGCCCGACCAGCAGTTCATCCGGTGCATGCGCCACGCTGAGGTCCTTGCCTGGATAATCCAGCGAGTGCAGAAAATGCCGGATGCAGTTGATCCGCGCACGCTTCTTGTCATCGGACTTGATCACCGTCCATGGCGCATCGGCGGTGTCGGTATGGAAGAACATCGCTTCCTTGGCGCTGGTGTAATCGTCCCACTTGTCCAGCGACTTGATGTCGATGGGCGAAAGTTTCCAGTGCTTGAGCGGGTCGTCGCGGCGAGAGATGAAGCGGCGCAGCTGCTCTTCGCGGTTTACAGAGAACCAGTACTTGAACAACAGGATGCCACTGTTGCACAGCATGCGCTCAAGGTCCGGCGCCTGGCGCATGAACTCCAGGTACTGCAGCGGTGTACAGAAATCCATCACCTTCTCGACCCCGGCGCGGTTGTACCAGGAACGGTCGAAGAACACCATTTCCCCCGCTGTGGGCAGGTGCTGGATATAGCGCTGGAAATACCACTGGCCCTGTTCCTGCTCGGAAGGCTTCTCCAGGGCAACGATGCGCGCACCGCGAGGGTTGAGGTGCTCCATGAAGCGCTTGATGGTGCCGCCCTTGCCTGCAGCATCGCGCCCTTCGAACAGGACCACGACGCGCTGGCCGGTTTCCTTCACCCAGCTCTGCACCTTCAACAACTCGATCTGCAGTTCATGCTTGGCTTTCTCGTATTCCTGGCGGCGCAAGCGGGTGCGGTATGGGTAGCTGGCCGGCAGTCGCGCACTTGTGCTGTCTTCGTTGCTGCCCCTGGGGGCAGTGGCCACTTCCAGTGCAGCAGGCTGCTGGCTGATGCTGGTAATCGTCGGCTCCGGCTTGCGCTGGCGTGGGCGGCGCGTGCGGGCCGGGGTAATAGCGGGTTCACTTGGGGCAGGGAGCAGGAGGGGGGATTCTTCGCTCATGGAGGTCCTTGTAAGTCGAGTCGGATGTCCATCCTCGATTTTGAAGGTGAGCGGATAATGGCTATTTGATGTTGGTCAATAAGAAAACTGTAGACAACAAAAAACCCGCACTGGGCGGGTTTCTTGTGTCGCTTCGGGTAACTTTGCAACCACCAGAAGCTTGAAGGTGGTGCCCAGAGACGGAGTCGAACCGCCGACACGAGGATTTTCAATCCTCTGCTCTACCGACTGAGCTATCTGGGCGACGAGGTGAATTAAATAGATTTCCGGACCGCTCGTCAACGACTTTTTGAAAAAATTTTAAATTAATTCCGTCGCTTACGATTTTTGGGGTCATTCGGCCGGTGGAACGTAGCCTTCCGCCTGCGCGTATTCTTCGCCGGCGAAAAACTTGTCCATCTCGGTCTGGAGGAATTTGCGGTCTTCGGCGTTCATCATGTTCAGGCGCTTTTCGTTGATCAGCATGGTCTGGTGCTTCTGCCAGTCGGCCCAGGCCTTCTGCGAGATGTGTTCGAAGATGTCCTGGCCCTTGGCGCCTGGGTAGGGCGGGCGTTCCAGGCCTGGCAGTTCTTCTTGGTACTTGCGGCACATCACGGTGCGGGTCATCGGGTGTCTCCTGCAATCAGTTCGTCGGCCGCGCGTTTAAGCAGCTTTTTCACCGGGGCGGCAAGGCCCAGGCGCGGCGGGGTGGCGAGGTTATACCAGAGCCAGTCGGCCTCGGCCATGTGCTGACCGACCGGGTCGACGCGCACCAGCCAAGGCTCGATGGCCAGCTGAAAGTGGCTGAAGGTGTGGGTCAGGCTGTCCATGGCGCGGCTGTCAGCCAGGCGCAGGCCATGCTGGTAGGCCAGGTCATCGAGTTGGGCGATGTCGTCCAGTTCCGGCAGGCTCCACAACCCTCCCCACAGCCCGCTGGAGGGGCGGCGGTAAAGCAGGATGGCGCCTTCGTGGTTGGCCAGCAGTGGCATTAGCGTACGCCGCTGCGGCAGTGCCTTGCGCGGCTTGGGCTCGGGGTAGCGGGTTTCTTCACCGTGCAGGTGCGCTTCGCAGCCGCGCTGCAGCGGGCAGATCAGGCAGCTGGGCTTGCTGCGCGTGCACAGCGTGGCGCCCATGTCCATCATCGCTTGGGTGTAGTGGTTGGCGCGCTGCTGCGGGGTAAAGCGCTCGGCCGTGGCCCACAGCTGGTTGGCCACCTTAGGTTCGCCGGGGTAGCCCGCCTGGGCGGTGTAGCGGGCCAGTACGCGCTTGACGTTGCCATCCAGAATCGGCGCACGAATGCCCATGCTGATGCTGGCGATGGCGCCTGCGGTGGAGCGGCCGATGCCGGGCAGCTCGGTGAGCTGCTCGACACTGCGTGGGAATTCGCCGCCATGTTGCTCGACGACGATCCTGGCGGCCTTTTGCAGGTTGCGTGCACGGGTGTAATAGCCCAGCCCCGTCCACAGGTGCAGCACTTCGTCCTCCGGCGCTTCGGCCAGGGCCTGCACGGTCGGCAGCGCCTGCATGAAGCGGTCGAAGTAGTTGAGCACGGTGCTGACCTGGGTCTGCTGCAACATGATTTCCGACACCCACACTCGGTACGGGGTGATGCCCTGTTGCCAGGGCAGGTCGTGCCGGCCGTGCTCGTCATACCAATCCAGCACAGCGCTGGAGAACTGCTCGGGGCTCATCGCTTGAACAGCCCCTTGAGCGCGTCTTTCACTTCCGGGCTCACTTTGTCTCCAAGTTTTTCATCGAGCTTTTCGTCAATCTTGTCTTTCAGGCGGTTGCCGGCCAGCTTGGCAGCGACCTTGCCCAGGCCGTTCTGGTCCAGACGGCAGGCCTTGGCACCAAGCTCCAGCGGACCACGGCAGCGCAGCGGCACTTCAACGCCAACGTAGCGTTCGTTGACCTGGCAGGCTGGGTCCGGCATGGCGCGTTGGTCGCCTTCGACGATCACGCCCACGTTGTAATCCATGCCCAGCACACGCAGGTCGAGGTCGCCGTTACCGTTCACGGTCAGGCCCGGGATGCGTGCCTTGAGGTCCGGGTTGCTGGCAACGCCATTGCGCACCACCAGGCTGCCACGCAGTTCCTGGAACGGGGTGTCCTTGCCGCGTGGCTCGCCGCTCAGGGTCTTGCGGTTGAGCGTGGCGATGGCCTGGCACAGCTGCTGTTCCAGGTTGGCGTTGACCAGCACGCCATCATTGATGGTGAAGTTGGCGCTGCCGTTGAGGGTGTCGACCAGGGCTTTCTGGCTGTTGCCGCTGGCGGTCAGGTCGCTGGTCAGGGTCAGCAGGCCTTTGACCGGTGGTGCCTGGTCCTTGCCTTCGGTCTTGATGAAGTGCTCTACCGGCACCCGCTGGATATTGGTGTTCACACCCAGTTGCGGTACGGCAGGGCGCACGTCGACCGTGCCCTTGGCTTCGAAGGTGCCGTTGTACAGCTCGCCGCGCAGGGTTTGCAGGGTCAGCAGGCCGCCTTGGCCGATGGCCTTGAGCTGGGCGTCTTCGATCGGCAGCTTGTCCACGGTCAGCGAGCCAAAGGCCAGGTCGGCTTGCAGGTCGAGGGCGCGCAGGCGGTCGACCGGCAGCAGCTTTTCGTCGCTCCAGGCCACTTGGGTCGGGGCGTTGGGCAATGGTGTGGTGCCGGCACCGGCCACGGCGCTGGCCTCTTGCTGCTTGACCTCGGCTTGGCGCGCGGCAGTGGCGCCCTTGGCCTCTTCGCTCTTGGCGGGCAGGTAGCGGTCAGCGTCGAAGGTATCGCCCTTCAGTTGCAGGCGCAGGGCCTGCTTGGCGAAGTCTTCCACGGCCACACGGCCACTGAAGGTACTGTCGTCCAGTTTCACGGCCAGGTCTTCCAGGGCCAAACTGTTTGCTGTGCCCTGCAATCGGGTCACCAGCTCCAGCTTGGCGAAGGCTGCCGGGTCGTTGGTGGCCGGCAGCGGGCGGCCAATGCTGTCGAGGAAGGTGCGCAGGTTGAACTGGGCGATGGACAGGCCGCCGCTCAGCTGTGGCACCTTGTCCAGGTCACGCAGGTTCAGCTCGCCCAGGGCTCGCAGCTGGTTGGCCGAGACTTTCAGGCCGTTCCAGGAGGCGACATTGGCAGCCAGGTCGGCCAGCAGCTGGCCTTGGGCGGCGAATGTCACGGTCTTGCCGCCGGTGGGTTCACCCGAGGTTTCGCCCGACAGGCGCATGTCTTCGAAGTTGTAGCGCTTGAGCTTGCGGTCGAAGCGCAGCTCGCCGGCCAGTTCGGTGCGGGCTTTGATGTTCGGCTCGCTGGCGCTGATGAAGGCGCTGGCCTTGAGCGGAATGTTGGCGCCTTCGTGGACCGGGCCCGTGCTTAGCTGGATGCTTTCGGCGCTATAGCTTTGGCCGGTCTTGGCATCGGTGTACTGCACGCGGGCGTTGTTGACGGTCAGGCTGTCGATGTCCAGCTTGACGGCGCGCTCGTTGCCTTCGGCAGGTGCCGGCTTCTGTTCAGCGGGTGCCTGAACGGAGGCATTGGCCTGCGCATCGGCAGGGGTGGCGTTTTGCGCGGGCAGCGGTTTGCCGATGTCTTCCCAGTTGCCGTGGCCGTGTTCGTCACGGGTCAGGGTCAGGTTCAGGCCCTCGACGCGTACGTCGCTCATCTGCACTTCGCGGCGCAGCAGCGGCAGCACACGCACGGACAGGCCGAGCATTTGCAGGTCGGCGAACGGTTCCTTGGGTTTGGCCAGGGTGGCAATGCTGGCCTCATGCAGCTCCAGGCCTAGCCACGGGAACAGGCTCCAGCCGATATCCCCGTCGAGTGTCAGTTCGACGTTAGCCTTGTCGCGCGCCAGCTGCCGAATCTCGTCTTTGTAGTCGTTGGGATCAAAGAGGTGGGTCAGGGCGAAGCCCAGCGCCACGATGATCAGCAGCAACCCGAGAAGCCCCAGTCCCAGGATTTTGCCGAACGCTTTCATGGGCGAGTCCTTGTAGTCCGTTAGTGAAATTCAGGCGGCAGAGTATAACGCCGCAGTGGATGTCCCTGCGTATTCGACCAGAGATACAGGGCATTTCTTACGCTTGCAGCAGAGGGTACGGCTTTCCACAAGCAAATATGACCGTTTCAGCCGGGCAAGAATTAACGATATCAGACTGCTTTCGCGCTACTTGGCTCTGCTACCCTTGCGCCGCTTTGCGAGCACCCTCCCCATAAAAAGGATCAGATCCATGACCAGTATCGTCGCAACCGGCTCTGTGGCCAGTGCGCCTGGCTTCCTGACGAAGGAACGCATCATCGCCCGCCCGGGCTTCAACCGCTGGCTGGTCCCGCCAGCCGCCCTGGCCATTCACCTGTGCATTGGCATGGCCTATGGTTTCTCGGTGTTCTGGTTGCCCCTTTCGCAAGCCCTCGGCATCACCGCGCCTGTCGCCTGTGCAGCGGACATGGGCTTCATGGCCCGTATGTTCAGCGCCGAATGCGACTGGCCGATCTCGATGCTGAGTTGGGTGTACACCCTGTTCTTTGTTTTCCTGGGGTGCTCGGCGGCCGTACTGGGCGGGTGGCTGGAGCACGCCGGCCCGCGCAAGGCCGGCCTGGTCTCGGCGCTGTGCTGGTGCGGCGGCATGCTGATCTCGGCCATTGGCGTGAAAACCCACCAGCTGTGGCTGATGTGGCTGGGCTCCGGTGTCATTGGCGGTATCGGCCTGGGGCTGGGCTATATCTCGCCCGTGTCGACGCTGATCAAATGGTTCCCTGACAAACGCGGCATGGCCACCGGCATGGCGATCATGGGCTTTGGCGGCGGTGCCATGGTGGGGGCACCACTGGCCACTGCGCTGATGGGGCACTTTGGCAATGAGCACGAAGTGGGCGTATGGCAGAGCTTCGTCGCCATGGCGGCGATCTACTTTGTATTCATGACCGCTGGCGCCCTGGCGTACCGCGTGCCGCCGACTGGCTGGAAGCCCGAAGGCTGGGTCGCTCCGGCCAGAAAAGCTGGCAATGCCATGGTCACCGACCGCCATGTGCACGTCAGTGTGGCCTGGAAAACCCCACAATTCGCCTTGATCTGGCTGGTGTTGTGCCTGAACGTGTCGGCCGGCATCGGCATTCTCGGCATGGCATCGCCACTCCTGCAGGAAGTGTTCGCGGGCAAATTGCTGGGCAACGAGCTGACGTTCAGTGAGCTGAATGCGGCTCAGTTGGCGCAGATTGCCGCGATTGCTGCCGGCTTTACCGGCCTGTTGAGCCTGTTCAACATCGGTGGGCGGTTCTTCTGGGCGTCGTTCTCCGACTACATCGGCCGCAAGAACACCTACTTCGCCTTCTTCGCCCTGGGTGTGGGCCTGTACAGCCTGGTGCCGAACATTGGGCACCTGGGTAACGTTGCGCTGTTCGTGGCGGCGTTCTGCATCATCCTTTCAATGTACGGCGGTGGTTTTGCCACGGTGTCGGCCTACCTGGCCGACCTGTTCGGTACGCAGATGGTCGGCGCCATTCATGGTCGCCTGCTGACCGCCTGGGCGGCGGCGGGGGTATTGGGGCCTGTGTTGATCACCTACCTGCGCGAATACCAACTGGCGGCGGGGGTTGAGCGTGCGGCGGCCTACGACATGACCCTGTACATCCTCGCCGGCCTGCTGGTACTGGGCTTTATCTGCAACATGCTGGTGCGGCCGGTGGCCGACAAGCACTTCATGAGCGATGCCGAACTGGCGGCCGAGCGAGCGTTGAGCCATGACAAAGGGGCCGACGGTGCGCGTTCGCTGGAGTGGAGAGCCGCACCGGGCAGCCTGCCGCTGGTGCTGTTGGCCTGGGCGGTGGTGGTTGTGCCGTTGGTCTGGGGGGTGTGGGTAACCTTGCAGAAAACTGCAGCGCTGTTCCACTGATCCCGGACATCGGGGTTGCAAAGCAGCCCCGATTACTTGCTTGTATAGACTTGTAACTGCATCCAGCCCCCGTAATTCCTCGTTTTGCCATATGTCATCCGCGTTTCAAGCTGGCGCGTTCTGGGCCTATAATGGAGCCCTTTTCGCCCCATGATTTTGCGGAGCTGGTGATGGTCGAACGTAAGGCTTCCGTCGAGCGCAATACCCTGGAAACCCAGGTCAAGTGCTCGATCAACCTCGATGGCAGTGGCAAGGCCCGATTCGATATCGGCGTGCCTTTCCTTGAACACATGCTGGACCAGATCGCCCGCCATGGGCTGATCGATCTGGATATCGAGTGCAAGGGTGACACGCATATCGACGATCACCATACCGTCGAAGACGTCGGTATCACCCTGGGCATGGCATTCGCCCAGGCCATCGGTGACAAGAAAGGCATCTTCCGCTACGGCCACGCCTACGTGCCGCTGGACGAAGCACTGTCGCGCGTAGTCATCGACTTCTCCGGCCGCCCAGGCCTGCAGATGCACGTACCTTACACCCGTGCCAGCGTCGGCGGCTTCGATGTCGACCTGTTCCAGGAGTTCTTCCAGGGCTTCGTCAACCACGCCCTGGTGACCCTGCACATCGACAACCTGCGTGGCCACAACACCCACCACCAGATCGAAACCGTGTTCAAGGCTTTTGGCCGCGCGTTGCGCATGGCCGTGACCCTCGACGAGCGCATGGCCGGGCAAATGCCGTCGACCAAAGGGTGCTTGTAAATGCAGACGGTAGCCGTAATCGACTATGGCATGGGCAACCTGCACTCGGTGGCCAAGGCGCTTGAGCACGTCGGCGCCGGCAAGGTGCTGGTCACCAGCGACGCTGCGGTCATCCGTGAAGCTGACCGCGTGGTGTTCCCGGGTGTAGGCGCGATCCGCGACTGCATGGCCGAAATCCGCCGCCTGGGCTTCGACAGCCTGGTGCGTGAAGTGAGCCAAGACCGTCCGTTCCTCGGCATCTGCGTCGGCATGCAGGCACTGCTGGAGCACAGCGAAGAGAACGACGGTGTCGACTGCATCGGCCTGTTCCCCGGGCAGGTGCGCTTCTTCGGCAAAGACCTGAAAGAAGACGGCGAGCACCTGAAGGTGCCGCACATGGGCTGGAACGAAGTGGGCCAGACCATCGACCACCCGCTGTGGCACGACATCCCCGACCGCGCGCGTTTCTACTTCGTGCACAGCTACTACATCAATGCCGGCAAGCCGGGCCAGGTGGTCGGTCGCGGCCATTACGGTGTCGATTTCGCCGCTGCGCTGGCCGATGGCTCGCGCTTTGCCGTGCAGTTCCACCCGGAGAAGAGCCATACCCATGGCCTGCAGTTGCTGCAGAACTTCGTCGCCTGGGACGGGCGCTGGTAAATGAGCAGGTCGAAGACCAAGGCCCCGGTCATTACCCTGGCCCCCGAGCAGGAGCGCGACGCGCTCGACACCCTCAAGCGCTTCCTCGAAGACCGTTTCGAGCTGCAGCTGGGGTCGTTCGAGGTGGCCGAGGTCCTCGAGCTGTTCAGCAAAGAAATTGCACCCCATTACTACAACAGGGCGATTGCCGATGTTCAGCTGCACCTCAAGGAGCGGTTCGAGAGCATCGAAAGTGATCTGTGGGCGCTCGAGAAGCCCTGAAACCCTAAGAACAGACAGGTTCCCAAGATGCTGATTATCCCCGCTATCGATCTGAAGGACGGCGCCTGCGTGCGCCTGCGCCAGGGCCGCATGGAAGACTCCACGGTATTTTCCGACGACCCGGTAAGCATGGCCGCCAAGTGGGTCGAGGGTGGCTGCCGCCGCCTGCACCTAGTCGACCTCAACGGCGCTTTCGAAGGCCAGCCTGTCAACGGTGAAGTGGTCACCGCCATCGCCAAGCGCTACCCGACCCTGCCGATCCAGATCGGCGGCGGCATCCGCTCGCTGGAAACCATCGAGCACTACGTCAAGGCTGGCGTCAGCTACGTCATCATCGGCACCAAGGCGGTCAAAGAGCCGGAGTTCGTGGCCGAAGCGTGCAAGGCCTTCCCGGGCAAGGTCATTGTTGGCCTGGATGCCAAAGACGGCTTCGTTGCCACCGATGGCTGGGCCGAAGTCAGCGCGGTTCAGGTTATCGACCTGGCCAAGCGTTTCGAGGCGGATGGCGTGTCGTCGATCGTTTACACCGACATCGCCAAGGACGGCATGATGCAGGGCTGCAACGTGCCGTTCACCAAGGCACTGGCCGAGGCCACCCGCATTCCGGTAATCGCCTCGGGCGGCATCCACAACCTGGGCGACATCAAGGCCCTGCTGGACGCCAAGGCCCCGGGCATCATCGGCGCCATTACCGGCCGTGCCATCTACGAAGGCACCCTCGATGTCGCCGAGGCCCAGGCCTTCTGCGACAACTACCAAGGCTGAGGACTGAACCATGGCACTGGCCAAGCGCATCATCCCTTGCCTGGACGTGGACAACGGCCGGGTGGTCAAGGGCGTCAAGTTCGAGAACATCCGTGATGCTGGCGACCCGGTGGAAATCGCCCGTCGCTACGACGAGCAGGGTGCCGATGAAATCACCTTCCTCGACATCACCGCCAGCGTCGATGGCCGCGACACCACCCTGCATACCGTCGAGCGCATGGCCAGCCAGGTGTTCATCCCGCTGACCGTGGGCGGTGGCGTGCGGACCGTGCAGGATATTCGCAACCTGCTCAACGCTGGTGCCGACAAGGTATCGATCAACACGGCGGCGGTGTTCAACCCGGAGTTTGTGGGCGAGGCCGCTGACCGTTTCGGCTCGCAGTGCATCGTTGTCGCCATCGATGCCAAGAAGGTGTCCGGGCCGGGTGAAGCACCGCGCTGGGAAATCTTCACCCACGGTGGGCGCAAGCCGACCGGGCTGGATGCAGTCGAGTGGGCGAAGAAGATGGAAGGCCTGGGGGCTGGCGAGATCCTGCTGACCAGCATGGACCAGGACGGCATGAAGAACGGCTTTGACCTGGGCGTTACCCGGGCCATCAGCGATGCGCTGGGTATTCCGGTGATTGCTTCGGGTGGTGTGGGTAACCTGCAGCACCTGGCTGACGGTATTCTGGAAGGGCATGCCAGTGCGGTGCTGGCGGCCAGTATCTTCCACTTTGGTGAGTACACGGTGCCTGAGGCAAAAGCCTACATGGCTTCGCGCGGCATCGTCGTTCGCTGACAGATTGATTGGGGCCGCAACGCGGCCCCAATTGCATCACCCGTGATTCTTGCCGAGCAGCGCGTGATAAAGCTCGGTATCCCCAAGAATCCCCACCACCCGGTCGTTATCCTGCAACACCAGCTTGTTGCCCGTCTGATAACGAATCTGCAGCGCTTCGCGCATGCCGATGTCGGCGTGCACCACCGTTGGCTTGCGCTGCAGCAGCTCCACATCCTGCCCCGGTGCCCAGTTCTGCATGTCCAGCCCGTTTTGGCCCTGGCGTGCACGCTTGAGCGCGCCACCTTCGCCCAGGTCCAGCCACGAATCGATACCCGGGTCCAGGCACACTGAGCCGTTCACCCGTTTGCAGTTGTCCAGGCTGCGCATCAGGCTGCGACCGCACAGCACGTTCAGCGGGTTGGTGTGGGCAACGAAGGTACGCACGTATTCGTCGGCCGGGTTGAGCACGATTTCTTCCGGCTTGCTGTACTGGATGATCCGCCCGTCTTTCATGATGGCGATGCGGGTACCCAGTTTCAGGGCTTCGTCCAGGTCGTGGCTGACGAACACGATGGTCTTGTTCAGCTTGCTCTGCAGGGTCAGCAGTTCGTCCTGCAGGCCTTGGCGGATCAGCGGGTCGAGGGCCGAGAACGGTTCGTCCATCAGCAAGATGTCGGCATCCATCGCCAGCGCCCGGGCCAGGCCTACACGCTGCTGCATGCCGCCAGACAACTCGTCGGGCTTCTTGTTGCGCCATTGGGTCAGGCCCACCAGCTCCAGCTTTTCGTCGACCAGCTTGCGCCGCTCTTTCTCTGGGCGGCCCTGCATTTCCAGGCCAAAGCTGATGTTCTCGCGCACCGTCAGCCAGGGCATAAGGGCGAATTTCTGGAACACCATGGCAATGCGCTTGGTGCGCATCATCTTCAGCTCGGCCGGTGTGCAGTGGGCAATGTCGATGTGCTTGCCTTCGTGCTCGACGAACAACTTGCCGCGGCTGACGGTGTTCAGGCCGTTGATGCAGCGCAGCAGGCTCGACTTGCCCGAGCCGGACAGGCCCATGAGTACACAGATTTCGCCCTTGTTGATATCCAGGTTGGCTTTTTCGACGCCCACCACCAGGCCGGTCTGCTTGAGGATCTGCTCGCGGGTCTTGCCTTGATCCAGCAGCGACAGCGCCTCGCGCGGCTTGTTGGAGAAAATGACGTCGACGTCTTCGAAACGAATGATGCTCATGCCTCACCCCTTACCGGCAGTTCCGGTTGCTTGCAGATACGGTCGAGCATGATCGCCAGCAGCACGATCGCCAGGCCCGCTTCGAAGCCCAGGGAGATATCGGCGGTGTTCAGTGCGTTGACCACAGGTTTGCCCAAGCCGTCCGCGCCGACCAGGGCGGCAATGACCACCATCGACAGCGACAGCATGATGCACTGGGTGACGCCGGCAGCGATGCTTGGCATGGCGTGCGGCAGTTCGATACGGGTAAGCAGCTGGCGGCGCGAGCAGCCGAACGCTTTACCCGCGTCCATCAGCTCTTGCGGCACATCGCAGATGCCCAGGTAGGTGAGGCGGATAGGCGCGGCGATAGCGAACACCACGGTAGAGATCAGCCCCGGTACCACACCCAGGCCGAACAGGGTCAGGGTAGGGATCAGGTAGACGAAGGTGGGCACCGTCTGCATCAAGTCCAGCACCGGGCGCATGGCGGTGTAAAACATGGGTTTGTGTGCGGCAAGGATGCCCAGCGGCACGCCGATCACCACGCACACCACCGTGGCGAAGGTCACCTGCGCCAGGGTTTCCATGGTTTCCTGCCAGTAACCCAGGTTGAGGATCAGCAGGAACGACAGGGCAACGAACACGGTCAGCGCCCATTTGCGTTGGATCAGGTGCGCCAGGGCGGCGAACAGCGCGATGAGTACGAATGGGTTGAACCAGGTCAGGGCACTGGTGACCCCATGGATCATGAATTCCAGGCCTTGGGCGATAGCATCGAAGTAGTTGGCGCCGTTCTGGGTCAACCACTCGACAAATGAGGCGATGTACTGCCCCAGGGGTATTTTCTGATCGATAAGCATGATAGCGAGCTTCCACCTGCATAGATTGAAATCAACCCGGGGCAGGCACGGTCCTGCCCCGAGGTAGCGCTATTGCGTAGTACGTTATTGCGCGAGTTTGGCCTTGGCTGCCTCAAGGCCCGGTTTGCCATCCACAGTGGTCACGCCGGCCAGCCAGGCATCCAGCTTGCCCGGGTTGTCCTTGAGCCATTTCTTGGCGGCGGCCTCGGGTTTCATCTTGTCGTCCAGGACATAGCCCATCATGGTGCTTTCATCCTTGAGCTCGAACGACAGGTTCTTCAACAGCTGGCCGACGTTGCTGCACTCCTGCGTATAGCCCTTGCGGGTGTTGGTCAACACGGTCGCCTTGCCGAAGTCGGGGCCGAAGAACTCGTCCCCACCGGTCAGGTACTGCATCTTGAAGCGGGTGTTCATCGGGTGCGGTTCCCAGCCCAGGAACACCAGCGCCTCGCCGCGTTTCTGCGCGCGGTCGACCTGCGACAGCATGCCGGCCTCGCTCGACTGCACGATCTTGAAGCCGGCGTCCTTCAGGCCGAAGGCGTTCTTGTCGATCATGCTCTGGATGGTGCGGTTGCCATCGTTGCCGGGCTCGATGCCGTAGATCTTGCCGTCCAGTTCCTTCTTGAACTTGGGAATGTCGCTGAAATCCTTAAGCCCCTTGTCGTACAGCGCCTGGGGTACCGCCAGGGTGTACTTGGCGTTTTCCAGGTTGGCGCGCACGGTTTCTACCGTGCCAGCGTCGCGGTACTGCTTGATGTCGTTCTCCATGGTCGGCATCCAGTTGCCGAGAAACACGTCCAGGTCCTTGCCGGTGGCCAGCGACTTGTAGGTCACCGGTACCGAGATCATGGTGGTGTGGGTCTTGTAACCCAGTGCTTCAAGCACAACGCTGGTGGTGGCGGTCGTGACCGTGATGTCGGTCCAGCCGACATCGGAGAAACGTACCGTCTGGCACTGCTCGGGCTCTGCGGCCTGGGCCAGCAACGGCGCGGACAGCAACGCAACCAGCAACAGCGAGGGTGAACCTTTCATGGATGGACTCCTGTGATTTTGTCTTCGGGTTCGCGTGGGTCGCCGGGCTTTCTCAGGGTCCGGTCGACCAGGCCTGCAGAGGGCAGGATGCGTGGCCGTGCTTTACGAGTCGCTTTCGATAATCCTCCAGCGCCGGGCAATCGCCTACTGGTGGGGTCGTAACCAGTACGGAACGGGTCGTATCCAGTATGGGCGATGTCGCTTATGGATTTTTCCACCCCTTCAGCCGCATTTTTACGTCACCAGGCCGCCGGAAAACGGCGAGGTGAGCGCTGCTCGCCCTGTAAAAAACGCGCGGCGCTGCTGGACAAAAGTACGTCGGTTGCAGACGGCGAGGGGGGCGGTAAAAGCCCGATGATGCTGGCATTCAAGGCGGCCCGCTGTTTGAGCCTAGCAGCTGCCCCGCCCTGCGCATGGCGCGCAGAGACAAGCCCAGCAAGAGGTGATTCGACAATGGCCATCAGCGTGTTCGACCTGTTCAAGATCGGTGTCGGGCCTTCCAGCTCCCACACCGTCGGCCCCATGCGTGCTGGCGCCCTGTTCGTCCAGGGCCTGCGCGAACGCGGCGAGCTGGAGCGTGTTAAGCGGATCGAAGTGCGCCTGTACGGCTCGCTGTCGGCCACCGGTATCGGTCATGGCACCGACAACGCCACCATCATGGGCCTGATGGGCGAATGGCCTGACGCCATCGACCCCACCCAGATCGTGCCGCGTATCGCCGACCTGCGTGAAACCAACACCCTGCAGCTGGATAACCGCCTGCCCATCGAGTTTGTCTGGGCTCGCGACATGCTGCTGCTGGACGAGAATCTGCCGTACCACCCCAACGCCATGACCTTGATTGCCGAAGGCGAGCAGGGCGAGCTGCACCGCGATACCTATTACTCGGTGGGTGGCGGCTTCGTGGTCGATGCCGCCCAGGCCGCCAGTGGCGTGCTGGACGCCGACCAGACGGTGCTGCCGTACGATTTCAACAGCGCCGCCGAGCTGCTGCGCCTGTGCAAGCAAAACGACCTCAGCGTGTCGCAATTGATGATGGCCAACGAGAAGGTCTGGCGCAGCGAGGAAGAAATCCGCGCCGGCCTGCACAAGCTCTGGGAAGCCATGCAGGAATGCGTCAACAATGGCCTTAAGTACGAAGGCACGCTGCCCGGCGGGCTGAATGTGCGCCGCCGCGCCGCCAAGCTGCACCGCAGCCTGCAGGAAGCCGGCAAGCCCAATGTGATCGGCTCGACCATGAGCGCCATGGAGTGGGTCAACCTGTTCGCGCTGGCGGTCAATGAAGAAAACGCAGCCGGCGGGCGCATGGTCACCGCGCCTACCAATGGCGCGGCCGGCATTATCCCGGCGGTGTTGCATTACTACATGCGCTTCAGCGACGCGGTAAACGAGTCCAATGTGGTGGAGTACTTCCTCGCGGCGGCCGCTGTGGGCATCTTGTGCAAGAAGAACGCGTCGATTTCCGGTGCCGAAGTGGGATGCCAGGGCGAGGTTGGCTCCGCTTGCGCCATGGCCGCTGCTGGCTTGGCCGAGGTGCTTGGCGCCACCCCGCCACAGGTGGAAAACGCCGCTGAAATCGCCCTGGAGCACAACCTTGGCCTGACCTGCGATCCGGTCGGCGGGTTGGTACAGGTGCCGTGCATCGAGCGCAATGCGATTGCGGCAGTAAAGGCCATCAACGCAGTGCAGATGGCCCTGCGCGGTGACGGCGAACACTTCATCTCCCTCGATCAGGTGATCCGCACCATGCGCGACACCGGCGCCGATATGCACGACAAGTACAAAGAAACCTCCCGCGGTGGCCTGGCGGTCAGCGCTATCGAATGCTGATGCGCCGATTTTGATCTGGCTACCACACGACGCCCCATTCTGGGGCGTTTGTGTTTCTGCCAGTCGCGTGCCGGTCGTCGGATGTCGTTATCGGTGCTAGCGTTGTCGGTGACACTCAAGAGTGTCGTTTCTGGGCAACTTACACTGCGCGTGTCACCAAATTGCTCAGCCGTTACACGCACGGCGCCTAGCACGCCCGTTTGCGTATACCGGGCCAACTCGATCAAAGCACCTGATTTGCCGAACAAAGGCGTCGTTTTCAGGTTTTTTTGGACAGCCGTTCAATTTCAGGCACGGCGTTTGCGTTGAGATTGGCAACCAAGCCCCGGCACATGAACCGGGGCCATAACAAGAAATCAGTGCCCGCCTGAGGCACACCCTGCATTTGTGTGAGGAGAAATCGCGATGACGTCGTACACCTCCGGGAACCCAACCCAGAACCGCACAACACCCCAGTCCATCGGGTTTCTTCTATTGGACAATTTCACCCTGATTTCCCTGGCATCAGCCGTTGAGCCGCTGCGCATGGCCAACCAGCTGTCCGGCCGCGAGCTGTACCGCTGGCATACCCTGACCGTCGATGGCGGCCAGGTGTGGGCCAGCGATGGCTTGCAGATCACCCCGGACGCCGCCATCAATAATGCACCGCCCATCGACACCGTGATTGTCTGCGGGGGGGTTGGCATTCAACGTTCGGTCACCCGTGAGCACGTTACCTGGCTGCAAGCTCAGGCTCGTCAGTCGCGCCGTCTTGGTGCGGTGTGCACCGGCAGCTGGGCACTGGCCTGTGCCGGCCTGCTCGACGGCTTCGATTGCAGCGTGCATTGGGAATGCCTGGCGGCAATGCAGGAAGCCTTCCCACGCGTGAACATGAGCACCCGCCTGTTCACCCTCGACCGCAACCGCTTCACCAGCTCTGGCGGCACCGCGCCGCTGGACATGATGTTGCACCTGATCAGCCGCGACCATGGCCGCGAGCTGTCGGCAGCGATTTCCGAGATGTTCGTTTACGAGCGCATCCGCAACGAGCAGGACCACCAGCGTGTGCCGCTCAAGCACATGCTCGGCACCAACCAGCCGAAGCTGCAGGAAATCGTCGCGCTCATGGAGGCCAACCTCGAAGAGCCGATCGACCTGGACGAGCTGGCGGTGTACGTGTCGGTTTCGCGTCGGCAGCTTGAGCGGTTGTTCCAGAAGTACCTACATTGCTCGCCGTCGCGCTACTACCTGAAACTGCGCCTGATTCGTGCACGGCAGTTGCTCAAGCAAACGCCAATGTCGATCATCGAAGTGGCGTCGGTATGCGGTTTTGTGTCTACGCCACACTTCTCCAAGTGCTACCGCGAGTACTTCGGCATTCCGCCGCGTGACGAGCGTGTGGGCTCCAATACCGCGCAACAGGTGGCGATGATGCCGATTCCACAGGCCATGACCCTGTCGCCGCACAGTGGGCCTATGGCCGCTCTGAGCCAGGCGCGCAACGAGTCGACATTTGCCAGCGTAAGGCTCTGAAACAGCGCGGGCCCCTTCGCGGGCAAGCCCGCTCCCACAGGTATCGCACCGCTTTCGAATCCGGTGCAGTGCCTGTGGGAGCGGGCTTGCCCGCGAAGAGGCCAGTACAGGAAAAATCAGTTAAGCGCGTTTGTTGAATTGCGCCAGCGCGGGTAACAGCTGTTTGTCGATCGCCTGGCGTACCGCCGGCAGGATGGTCGCGCTACCGGTATACATCTGCTCCACCATCCCCTTCAGCGCCCGCGCATTCGGCTCGGTCAGCCCACGCACCACCGCCTCGCAAGCCTGTTCGGCACTGGCCCCGGCCGGAATCTCGAACCCGCGTGCGCGCAGGTGGCCTGCCAGGTCGTCCTGATCAATCAAATCCGCATGCATCATGGCTGTTGTCCCTTTTATCGCTAAGAGAGTGCTGCTGTGATTTACGACCGATTCTGTGACGACGGCGACATGCCCGCAACAACAAGATGCCGGCATGGCTGCTTTGGCTAAGAACAGGTCGTTTACGGCTAAATCCACCTGGCGGGAACTGCGCACACTCAAGCCATCTACAGCAACCGAGGGTTTGGTCACCCTCATTCATGCACAGTGGATGTTGCTCGCTCTTGGCCCCGGATGCTCACGGCTTTCCGGGGTTATTTTTTTGCAAGGCTGATCACACGGCCTACATAAACGGGCGCTTGAAGTTGACGTTGTTCGTCCACTAGTCCCTGTAGTAACCCCGTGCTGTGCTCGCTGAACGGCACCGACGTCGGCCCCGCCAGATCTACATGCAGCAACATCTGCTCACTGGCCGCCAGCGCCTCTTCGAACCCGGCCCGGTGCAGGCTGTGGTACACCTGCAGACGCTTGCGATCAAAGCCGATGATCTGCGTCTGCACCCATACCTCGGTGCCCAGTTTCACTTCATGCAGGTAGTTGATGTGCGCTTCCAGGGTGAACAGCGAGTTGCCGCTCTGCCCACGGCTGTCGGCATCCAGGCCGATGCGCTCCATCAGTGCATCGGTGGCATAGCTGAAGATCAGCAGGTAGAAGGCATCGCGCAGATGCCCGTTGTAGTCGACCCAGTCCTCCTGGACTGGGGTGCGGTAAGTGATGAGTGCGGGCATCAAGGTTTCCTCAATCGCTGAACGACATGCCGTGCGTTTCTTTGCTGGCCTTCACGGCTTCAAGGACCGCCAGCAGGGTGTCATCACGATAGCGCTCCAGCGCGGCGATGCTGCGTTCGCCCAGTTGCTCTGCCGTGCCGTCCACCACATCGTCGATCAGCTTGTCGGTCAGTTCCGGTGCTGGCAGGTAGGTCCAGGGCAGTTTGAGTGCCGGGCCGAACTGCGACATGAAGTGACGCATGCCCGCGTCGCCACCGGCCAGGGTATAGGTGAGGAAGGTGCCCATGAACGACCAGCGAAGGCCCGCGCCGAAGCGGATCGCGTCGTCGATTTCACCGGTAGTTGCAACGCCGTCGTTGACCAGGTGCAGGGCCTCGCGCCACAGCGCTTCGAGCAGGCGATCGGCAATGAAGCCGGGGACTTCCTTGCGCACATGCAGCGGGCGCATGCCAAGAGTGGTGTAGATGGTCTTTGCCGCCTCGATGGCTTCAGGCGCGGTGCGGTTGCCACCGACGATTTCGACCAGCGGCAACAGGTACACCGGGTTGAACGGGTGGCCCACCACGCAGCGCTCTGGGTGGGTGGAAGATTCATAGAACTCGCTGGGCAACAGGCCTGAAGTACTGGAGCCAATGATGGCATCAGGTTTTGCAGCGGCGCTTATCTTGGCGTGCAGGTCGAGCTTGAGGTCCAGCCGCTCTGGCGCGCTTTCCTGAATGAAATCGGCGTCGCGCACGCACTCCTCGATGGTGGCAACGAACTTCAGGCGGTCTTGTGATGCACCGACCGCCAGGCCCTGCTTCTCAAGCGCGGGCCAGGCATTGGCAATACGCTTGCGCAGCGCCTGTTCGGCGCCTGGTGCCGGGTCCCAGGCGACTACGTCGAGGCCGTGGGCCAAGGCGCGGGCGACCCAGCCGCTGCCGATCACGCCGCTACCCAGGGCGGCGAAGGTCTTGATCTCGGTGATGAAGGGCATGCGAATTCTCCTGATGGTTTCAGCGGCGCTTGAGGTTCATTTTTTCCCGGCCTTCGGCTGGGGTCAGTACACGGGCGCCAAGGCGCGAGATGATCTCCACGGCGCGTTCGACCAACTGGCCGTTGCTGGCCAGCACGCCACGGTCCAGGTAGAGGTTGTCCTCCAGGCCCACCCGCACGTTGCCGCCCAGCAGCACGGCCTGGGCCGCCATCGGCATTTGCATGCGGCCGATACCGAAGCCGGCCCAGGTGACGTTGGCTGGCAGGTTGTCGACCATGGCTTTCATGGTGGTGGTGTCGGCCGGGGCGCCCCACGGGATGCCCAGGCACAGCTGGAACAGCGGGTCGTCAAGCAGGCCTTCTTTCATCATTTGCTTGGCGAACCACAGGTGGCCGGTGTCGAAGATTTCCAGTTCGGCTTTCACGCCCAGTTCGGTGATGCGTTTGGCGCCAGCGCGCAGTTGCGCCGGGGTGGAAACGTAGATGGAGTTGCCGTCGCCGAAGTTGAGCGTGCCGCAGTCGAGGGTGCAAATTTCCGGTAGCAGGGCTTCGACGTGAGCCAGGCGTTCCAGTGGGCCGATCAGGTCGGTGCCTGGGCCGAACTCCAGCGGCGTTTCGCCGGGGCCGATTTCCAGGTCGCCACCCATGCCGGCGGTAAGGTTGACGATGATGTCCACGTCGGCTTCGCGGATGCGCTCCATGACTTCACGGTACAGCGCCACGTCGCGGCTGAAACGGCCGGTTTGCGGGTCGCGGACGTGGCAGTGGACGACGGTGGCGCCGGCTTTGGCAGCCTCTACGGCGGCTTCGGCGATCTGTTTGGGGGTGACCGGGACCAGGTGGCTTTTCGAGGCGGTGTCGCCAGCGCCGGTGAGGGCACAGGTGATGATGACGTCGTGGTTCATGGTGTGTTCCTTGTGGTGTCTGTGCTTGGCTTTTCGCGGGCATGCCCGCTCCCGCAGGATCAATGTGATCCTGAGTGTGGAGCTGTACCTGTGGGAGCGGGCGCGCCCGCGAAAGGGCCCAGTCAGTTGGCAGTGAGCTTGAGGTTGTCCGCAGCCGGCTTGCCATCGAAGGTGGTCACACCTTCCAGCCAGCGGGCCTTGTCCTCGGGGTGGTCTTTCAGCCACTGGCGGGCCGATTCCAGCGCGTCCTTGTGGTCGAGCAGCGGCTGCATCATGCGGCTCTCGTCCTCGGCGCTGAAGTTCAGGTTGGCCAGCAGGCGGTGGGCGTTGGGGCAGCGTTCGGCGTAGTCCGGCGCGGTCACCGTCCATACCGTTGCGCGGCCTTCGTCCGGGCCGAGCGCATCCTGGCTGTCGCCCAGGTAGGCCATGTCGATGTTCACGTTCATCGGGTGCGGCGCCCAGCCGAAGAACACCACGGCTTCCTGGCGGCGTACGGCGCGGTCGACGGCGGCGAGCATGCCGGCCTCGCTGGACTCGACCAGCTGGAACTTGCCCAGGTCGAACTGGTTCTTCGTGATCATCGCCTTGATCTGGGTGTTGGCGCCGGAGCCCGGTTCGATGCCATAGATCTTGCCGCCCAGCTCTTTCTCGAACTTGTGGATGTCGGCGAAGGTCTTCAAACCCTTGTCGTAGAGGTATTTCGGTACGGCCAGGGTGGCGCGTGCGTCTTCCAGGCTGGGTTTCTCCAGTACCTTGACCTGGTTGGCGTCGATGAACGGGGTGATGGTCTGGGTCATGATCGGGTTCCAGTAACCCAGGAACATGTCCAGGCGTTTGTCGCGGATGCCGGCGAAGATGATCTGCTGCGAGGCGCTGGTCTGTTTGGTCTGGTAGCCCAGGCCATCGAGCAGCACCTGGGCCATGGCGCTGGTGGCGATGACGTCGGTCCAGTTGACCACGCCCAGGCGGACGTTCTTGCAGGCCGCAGGTTCAGCGGCGTAAAGCGGGGAGGTGGCGATGCTGCTCAGGGCAAGGGTCAACAGGCTGCGGCGGATCAAGCTGTGCATGGTGGCTCTCCATCGGCAGTGCATATTGTTATGGGGTTCCGACCTCTCTGGGCCGTGTGAACACGCTACGCTGCTGGCAGGGTGAAAAATCGCACCCTGGCGACCAACAGTTGCACGGAGGCGACCACCTTTGCCGTGGAGCATGCAATGCCGCAAATCATTCATTTCCTGCTGTTACCCGGTTTTTCGGCCATGGGCTTCATCAGTGCCCTGGAGCCATTGCGGGTAGCCAACCGCTTCAAGGGGCCTTCGTATCGCTGGCAGGTGTTGAGCCTGGATGGTGGGGCGGTGCAGGCCAGCAACGGCATGTCGGTGAACGCCGATGCGGCGTTGGCGGCAGGGGAGCCAGCCGGCACTTTGTTGATTGTGGCTGGCTTCGACCCCCTGGCCTGCTATGGGCCGACACTGCAGCAGGCGCTAAGGCGCCTGGACCATGACGGGGTGATTCTGGGTGGCATCGATACCGGCGCCGTCGTATTGGCCGAGGCCGGCTTGCTCGACGGCCACCGCGCCACCGTGCATTGGGAGGCGCTGGAAGCGTTCAAGGAAAACTACCCAAGCTTGCAGGCGACCCAGGAGTTGTTCGAGATCGACCGTCGGCGCATCACCTGCGCGGGCGGCACTGCTTCGATCGACCTGATGCTCGACCTGATTGCCCAGGCCCACGGCAGTGAGCTGGCAGTGCAGGTGTCGGAGCAGTTCGTGCTCGGGCGTATCCGTCAGCGACAGGACCACCAGCGCATGCAGATCGCCAGTCGCTATGGCATCAGCAACAAGAAGCTGGTGAAGGTAATTGGGGAAATGGAGCGCAACACCGAACAGCCACTCAATACCCAGGTGCTGGCCGAGGCGGTGCAGGTGACCCGGCGGCAGCTGGAGCGGCTGTTTCGCGTACATCTGAACGACACGCCAAGCGGGTTCTATCTGCGGCTGCGGCTGGACAAGGCGCGGCAGTTGTTGCGCCAGACTGACATGAGCGTGCTTGAGGTGGGGGTGGCTTGCGGGTTCGAGTCGGCTTCCTACTTTACCCGCTGTTACCGGGCGCGCTATCAGCGTTGCCCGCGAGAAGACAGGTTGGCCAGGGCTGTATGAGTGTTGCCTGTACCGGCCTCTTCGCGGGCAAGCCCGCACACAGGATTACCTCAGGGCAGAAGAATGTGGGGTCCCTGTGGGAGCGGGCTTGCCCGCGAAGAGGCCGGTGCAGTCTTACTGCTGACCAATGCTCTGCAAATACTCCGACCGGTCATCACTGCGCTGCGCCACACAGGTATCCCAAGCTGCCTGGAACGCCTTGCTCCCTGGCTTCTCGGCATACGTCTCAACCTTGCAATCGGCATCACGCAACTGCGTCCACAGCTTCTCTGCTGCATCCATACGCCCCACCAGCGCGGTAGCCTGGTCGCCCTCATCGGCATACTGGTCGCGAATACGCTGGATCAAGTCATCGTATGCCGCTTTCAGCTCCCGCTCGGCAGTCTGCTTGTTGAACGCAGCGCACGCGTAGGTCTGCTGGTCGGTCTCGACGTTGTCGCACGGGGTGCTTTCTTCCTCGCCGGCCTGGGCGCCCGATACGACAGCCAGCAGTACCAGCCATGCCAATGATTTCATCCGTTTTCTCCTCAACAGGCTGACGAATCGCAGGGATTCTCGCTCAGCCGAAGGCAAGGCGGTAGCTCTCTGACGAAATGTTCATAAAACGGCCAGAAACGTCGTTATCGAGACTGCCTCTCATCGCCACGCCGCATGCCAGAGGGCGTGTTGTCGCGCATTGACGCTTTCGGCAAACCCCCTGTCGTTTTTGCATCGGGGCGTCACTGGGCACAGGCATATGCTGGCCCCAAAGCGCCGGCAGAAGGTTTGGCGCAGCCCAACTCAATAAAAGGGGACAGCCTGATGAGCCCAGCCGAACTTCACGCCGACAGCATCGTCATCGACGGCCTGATCATTGCCAAGTGGAACCGCGAGCTGTTCGAAGACATGCGCAAAGGCGGGCTGACTGCGGCCAACTGCACGGTGTCGGTCTGGGAAGGGTTCAAGGCAACCGTCGACAACATCGCCGCCAGCCAGAAGCTGATCCGCGACAACAGCGACCTGGTGATGCCGGTGCGCACCACCGCCGACATCCGCAAGGCCAAGGAACTGGGCAAGACCGGCATCCTCTTCGGTTTCCAGAACGCCCATGCGTTCGAAGACCAGATTGCCTACGTGGACGTGTTCAAGCAGCTGGGCGTGGGTATCGTGCAGATGTGCTACAACACCCAGAACCTGGTGGGTACCGGTTGCTACGAGCGTGACGGCGGCCTGTCGGGCTTCGGCCGCGAAATCGTGGCGGAAATGAACCGCGTCGGCATCATGTGCGACCTGTCCCACGTGGGTTCCAAAACCTCTGAAGAAGTCATCCTCGAATCGAAAAAGCCGGTGTGCTACTCCCACTGCCTGCCCTCGGGCCTGAAGGAGCACCCGCGCAACAAGTCGGACGAAGAGCTGAAGTTCATCGCCGACCACGGCGGCTTCGTTGGCGTGACCATGTTCGCGCCGTTCCTGGCCAAGGGCATCGACTCCACCATCGACGACTACGCCGAAGCCATCGAGTACACCATGAACATCGTGGGTGAAGACGCCATCGGTATCGGTACCGACTTCACCCAGGGCCACGGCCAGGACTTCTTCGAGTACCTGACCCACGACAAGGGCTACGCCCGTCGCCTGACCAACTTCGGCAAGATCATCAACCCGCTCGGCATCCGCACTGTCGGCGAGTTCCCCAACCTCACCGAAACCCTGCTCAAGCGCGGCCATTCCGAGCGCGTGGTACGCAAGATCATGGGCGAGAACTGGGTCAACGTCCTCAAGGACGTCTGGGGCGAGTAAGCCGCTCTCCAAGCCTGATAGCCCCTGCCAGCAACGCCGGGGCACCCACATAAAAATTTTATGGAGTTGAGTTTCCATGGCCAAGATCGCCCCGCAATTGCCAATCGAAGTCGACAGCGAGACCGGTGTCTGGACCAGCGACGCCCTGCCGATGCTGTACGTACCGCGCCATTTCTTCGTCAACAACCACATTGGCATCGAGGAAGTGCTGGGCGCCGACGCCTACGCCGAAATCCTCTACAAGGCCGGCTACAAGTCCGCCTGGCACTGGTGTGAAAAAGAAGCCGAATGCCATGGCCTGGAAGGCGTGGCGGTGTTCGAGCACTACATGAAGCGCCTGAGCCAGCGTGGCTGGGGCCTGTTCGAAATCCAGGACATCGATCTGGACAAAGGCACCTGCAGCGTCAAGCTTAAGCACTCTGCGTTCGTGTACGTCTATGGCAAGTGCGGCCGCAAGGTCGACTACATGTTCACCGGCTGGTTCGCCGGCGCCATGGACCAGATTCTCGCTGCCCGCGGCAGCAAGATCCGCACCGTGGCCGAGCAGGTCTACGGCGGGTCGGAAGAAGGCCACGAAGATGGCCTGTTCGTTACAAAGCCGTTGTAAGCCGGAGATAGCGTCATGGCATTCGAAGCAATGTTCCAGCCGATCCAGATCGGCAAACTGACCATCCGCAACCGCGTGCTCAGCACTGCGCACGCCGAGGTCTACGCCACTGACGGCGGCATGACGACCGACCGCTACGTGAAGTATTACGAAGAAAAGGCCAAGGGCGGTATCGGCCTGGCGATCTGCGGTGGTTCGTCCGTGGTGGCCATCGACAGCCCGCAAGAGTGGTGGGCTTCGGTCAACCTGTCGACCGACCGCATCATCCCGCACTTCCAGAACCTGGCCGACGCCATGCACAAGCATGGCGCCAAGATCATGATCCAGATTACCCACATGGGCCGTCGCTCGCGCTGGGACGGCTTCAACTGGCCGACCCTGATGTCGCCGTCGGGTATCCGTGAACCCGTGCACCGTGCCACCTGCAAAACCATCGAGGTGGAAGAGATCTGGCGGGTGATCGGCAACTACGCGCAAGCGGCACGTCGCGCCAAAGAAGGCGGCCTGGACGGCGTGGAACTGTCGGCGGTGCACCAGCACATGATCGACCAGTTCTGGAGTCCGCGTGTCAACAAGCGTACCGACGAGTGGGGTGGCACCTTCGAAGGCCGCATGAAGTTCGGCCTGGAAGTGCTCAAGGCCGTGCGTGCCGAGGTCGGTGACGACTTCTGCGTGGGCATGCGTATCTGCGGTGACGAGTTCCACCCCGATGGCCTCAGCCACGAAGACATGAAGCAGATCGCCGCGTACTACGACGCCACCGGCATGCTCGACTTCATCGGCGTGGTCGGCTCGGGTTGCGACACCCACAACACCCTGGCCAACGTTATCCCCAACATGAGCTACCCGCCGGAGCCGTTCCTGCACCTGGCGGCTGGCATCAAGGAAGTGGTCAAGGTCCCGGTGCTGCACGCGCAGAACATCAAGGACCCGAACCAGGCCACACGCATTCTGGAAGGCGGCTACGTGGACATGGTCGGCATGACCCGTGCGCACATGGCCGACCCGCACCTGATCGCCAAGATCAAGATGGGCCAGATCGACCAGATCAAGCAGTGCGTCGGTGCCAACTACTGCATCGACCGCCAGTACCAGGGCCTGGATGTGCTGTGCATCCAGAACGCCGCGACCTCCCGCGAATACATGGGCGTGCCGCACATCATCGAGAAAACCACCGGCGTGAAGCGCAAGGTGGTCGTGGTTGGCGCTGGCCCTGCCGGTATGGAAGCTGCCCGGGTCGCGGCCGAACGTGGCCACGACGTGACCCTGTTCGAGAAGAAGGACCAGATTGGCGGGCAGATCACCATCGCCGCCAAGGCACCGCAGCGTGACCAGATTGCCGGTATCACCCGCTGGTACCAGCTGGAGCTGGCCCGCCTGAAAGTCGACCTGCGCCTGGGCACCGCGGCGGACGTGGCCACCATCCAGGACCTGCGCCCGGACGTGATCGTGCTGGCAGTGGGCGGCCATTCGTTCCTGGAGCAGAACGAACACTGGGGCGCTGCCGAAGGGCTGGTGGTCAGCAGCTGGGACGTGCTCGACGGCAAGGTTGCGCCGGGCAAGAACGTGCTGGTGTACGACACCATCTGCGAATTCACCGGCATGTCGGTGGCCGACTTCATCGCTGACAAGGGCAGCCAGGTGGAAATCGTCACTGACGACATCAAGCCGGGCGTGGCCATGGGCGGTACTACGTTCCCGACCTACTACCGCAGCATGTACCCCAAAGAAGTGATCATGACCGGCGACATGATGCTGGAAAAGGTCTACCGCGAAGGCGACAAGCTGGTGGCGGTGCTGGAGAACGAATACACCGGCGCCAAGGAAGAACGCGTGGTCGACCAGGTGGTAGTGGAAAACGGCGTGCGCCCTGACGAGCAGCTGTATTACGCCCTGAAGGAAGGTTCGCGCAACAAAGGCCAGATCGACGTGGAGGCGCTGTTCGCCATCAAGCCACAGCCGATTCTCAGCCAGCCGGGCGAAGGCTACCTGCTGTATCGCATTGGCGACTGCGTGGCCCAGCGCAACGTGCACGCGGCGATCTACGACGCCTTGCGCCTGTGCAAGGACTTCTGATCGCACCGCCTCTCTAGAGGCGGGACTGGCCCCCCTGTAGGAGCGAGCGTAGCTCGCGATGGCGTCAGCCTTGGCACCCGGGTTGTCTGATCGGGCGCTATCGCGAGCTTCGCTCGCTCCTACAGGGGTCCGCGCCGGCCTTTGGGGCGGCGCAAGAATTCAGCTGTTGTTGTGGGAGCCTCCCATGTTGAACACCCTTCTACCCATCCTGCTGTTCGCTGCCCTTGGCCTGGCAGTGCTCGGCGCCCTGCGCCGGGTGCGCATGTGGCGGCGTGGCCGGCCAAGCAAGGTCAACCTGATCGGCGGCCTGCTGGCCATGCCGCGCCGCTACCTGGTGGACTTGCACCACGTGGTCGAGCGCGACAAGTACATGTCCAAGACCCACGTGGCCACCGCAGGCGGCTTCGTACTGTCGGCCGTGCTGGCTATTGTGGTGCACGGTTTTGGCCTGCAAAGCAAAATCCTCGGCTACGCGTTGCTGGTGGCCACGGTGATCATGTTCAGTGGCGCCATCTTTGTCTTCAAGCGCCGCCTCAACCCGCCTTCGCGCCTGTCCAAAGGCCCGTGGATGCGTCTGCCGAAGAGCCTGATGGCGTTCGCCGTGAGCTTCTTCATCGCCACCTTGCCGGTCGCTGGCATCCTGCCTGCCAACACCGGTGGCTGGGTGATGGTCGGCATCCTTGGCCTGGGCGTGCTGTGGGGCGTATCGGAGCTGTTCTTCGGCATGACCTGGGGCGGCCCGATGAAACACGCCTTCGCCGGTGCCCTGCACCTGGCCTGGCACCGCCGCGCCGAACGTTTCGGGGGAGGCCGTTCCACCGGCCTCAAGCCGCTGGACTTGGAAGACCCGAACGCGCCGCTGGGCGTTGAAAAACCGGCGGACTTCACCTGGAACCAGCTGCTGGGCTTCGACGCCTGCGTGCAGTGCGGTAAATGTGAAGCCATGTGTCCGGCCTTTGCCGCCGGCCAGCCGCTGAACCCGAAAAAACTCATCCAGGACATGGTCATCGGCCTGGCCGGTGGCACCGACGCCCAGTTCGCCGGCAGCCCGTACCCGGGCAAGCCGATTGGCGAACACGGCGGCCACCCGCACCAGCCGATCGTCAATGGCCTGGTCGATGCCGAAACGCTGTGGTCTTGCACCACTTGCCGTGCCTGCGTCGAGGAATGCCCGATGATGATCGAGCACGTCGATGCCATCGTCGACATGCGCCGCCACCTCACCCTGGAAAAAGGCGCTACCCCGAACAAGGGCGCCGAGGTGCTGGACAACCTGATTGCCACCGACAACCCTGGCGGCTTCGCCCCTGGCGGGCGCATGAACTGGGCGGCCGACCTCAACCTGAAGCTGTTGTCCGAGGTGAAAACCACCGAAGTGCTGTTCTGGGTCGGTGATGGTGCCTTCGACATGCGCAACCAGCGCACCCTGCGTTCGTTTGTCAAAGTGCTCAAGGCTTCGGGCGTGGACTTTGCCGTGCTCGGCCTGGAAGAACGTGACAGCGGCGACGTCGCCCGCCGTCTGGGCGATGAAGCGACCTTCCAGCAACTGGCCAAACGCAATATCCAGACCCTGGCCAAGTACAAGTTCCAGCGCATCGTCACCTGCGACCCGCACAGCTTCCATGTGCTGAAGAACGAATACGATGCATTGGGCGGCGAGTACCAGGTGCAGCACCACAGCACCTACATCGCCGAACTGATCGCGGCCAACAAGCTCAACCTTGGCCAGCACAAGGGTGGCAGCGTCACCTACCACGACCCGTGCTACCTGGGTCGTTACAACGGCGAGTACGAAGCCCCGCGTGAAGTGCTCAAGGCGTTGGGTATCGAAGTGCGCGAGATGCAACGTTCGGGCTTCCGTTCCCGTTGCTGCGGCGGCGGTGGCGGTGCGCCGATCACCGATATCCCGGGCAAGCAGCGCATCCCCGACATGCGCATGGACGACATCCGCGAAACCGAGGCCGAGCTGGTGGCTGTGGGTTGCCCGCAGTGCACCGCCATGCTCGAAGGTGTGGTCGAACCGCGCCCACAGATCAAGGACCTGGCCGAGCTGGTGGCCGACGTGCTGATCGAAGAGGACGCACCCTCTGCCCCAAAGCCGCAAGCGGCCAAACGTGAACCTGCGGAGGTGCACTGATGAGCGACATTATCCGCCGCGACCCACGCGCCGAGTGGATCGCCCGTAACCGCCTGCACCCGCTGCACGCGGCCATGCAAACACAACAGACCAGCTGGATGGGGCCCAACGGCCTCATCCGCAAGAACCCCCATGCGATTACCGCAGGTTTTATCGGCCCGGCCGGCATCAAGCGCATCGACCGCAGCGGCGCCCAGCAGGGCACCGGTGTGGGCGGGCGGCGCACGGCGGCAGCCGAAGTCAAATTGCCGCTGCACCAGGTGCCGGCGCCGGCGTTCTACATTGCCGTGGTGCCCGACATGGTCGGTGGCCGCCTCAGCAGCCACGACCGCGACCTGCTTGGTCTGGCCCACAGCCTGGCTGGCAGCGATGGTGCGGTGTTGGCGGTGGTGTTCAACGAACACAAGGAAAGCAACTTTTCCACAGCCGGCGTCGACCGCCTGCTGGTCATCGAAGGCGAAGCATTCGAGGGTTATGCACCGGAGCAACTGGTGCAGGGCTTGCGGGCTGTGGATAACCAGTTCACCCCGCGCCACTGGCTGCTGCCCGACAGCCGCGCCGGTGGCGGGGAGCTGGGCCGGCGCCTGGGCGCGGCACTGGGCGAACGCCCGGCGACGCGGGTGTGGCAGGTCAAGGATGGCCAGTGCATCGGCCGTGCCGGTGCCGGCCAGCAAGACCTGCAGCGCGCCGTGCCACGCTTGATCCTGGCCGCAGCCGAATGCGCCGAGCCGGTCAGCGAAACCCGTCACGAAGCGCTGCCGGTGGAGTTGTCCACAAGCGTGGCGCGCAGCCTCTCGCGCATTGAAGACCTCGGCTCGGTGGCCGTGGACCCGGCCACCATTGCCATGGCCGAAGCCGAATTCATCGTCTCGGGCGGCAACGGGGTCAAGGACTGGGACCTGTACCACAAGGCTACCGCGGCCCTTGGCGCCACCGAAGGCGCCTCGCGGGTGGCGGTGGACGACGGCTTCATGCCGCGCAACCGCCAGGTGGGTGCTACCGGTACCTGGGTGACCGCGCGGGTTTATGTGGCTGTGGGTATCTCGGGCGCGATCCAGCACCTGCAGGGCATTGGCGCCTGCGACAAGGTGGTGGCGATCAACATGGACCCTGGCTGCGACATGATCAAACGGGCCGACCTGTCGGTGATTGGCGACAGCTCGGCGATTCTCAAGGCACTGATCGAGGCTGTGGACAACTTCCGCAGCGGCGGCCAGCGCGACGCGGCATAAGGGCACGAGCATGAGTACGAAAGTGATCAGCCTGGTTTCCATCGGTGCCCACCCAAGCTCCGGCCGCGCCCGCCGCGCCGAGCA
The DNA here is from genome assembly GCF_043103635.1 of Pseudomonas sp. yb_9. NCBI lineage: Bacteria > Pseudomonadati > Pseudomonadota > Gammaproteobacteria > Pseudomonadales > Pseudomonadaceae > Pseudomonas > Pseudomonas sp. yb_9. The sequence continues at coordinate 85,463 of NZ_JBICKA010000025.1, forward strand.
GGATGCCCGTGCTGTGGAACTGGGGTTGCAGCTGGCTGGGGATAACTTGCAAGTGGTGCATGCCGGCGACCCGCGCGAAGAGGCGCTGCGCGCTTATCTGGGCATGGGCCTGGACCACCTGGACGTGCTGGAGCAACCGGCTGGCGCCGATGTGCTGGGCGTGCTCGGGGATTACCTGCGCGACGCTGGGGCGCAGCTGGTGCTGACCGGCAGCCAGGCAGAGACGGGTGAGGGGTCGGGTATGTTGCCCTTCCTGCTGGCAGAAAAGCTCGGCTGGCCATTGATTGTGGGGTTGGCCGAGGTGGAGTCGATCGACAATGGCACCGCCCAGGTGCTGCAAGCGTTGCCACGTGGTCAGCGGCGCCGGCTGAAAGTGCGCCTGCCGTTCTTGGCCACTGTGGACAACGCAGCGCCCAAGCCGCGCCAGAGTGCCTTCGGGCCGGCGCGCCGGGGTGTGCTAGCGGCACGCAACGTGGCCATCGTCGAAGACGAACTGCTGGCTGAAGCCGAACTGCAACCGGCGCGCCCGCGGCCCAAGCGGCTGAAGGTGATCAAGGCCAAGAGTGGTGCCGACCGGATGAAGGCCGCGACGGCCAAGGCCAGTGGCGGCGGCGGCAAGGTGCTGAAGGATGTTTCGCCACAGGAAGGTGCCGAGGCCATTCTCAAGCTGTTGGTGGAAGAGGGCGTACTTCGCTGAAGTTGAAGGGATGTAGGTCACCCTGTGGGAGCGGGTTTGCCCGCGAAGAACCTGACGCAGTGCATGGCACCGGCTTGGCCGGTGTTCGCGGGCAAGCCCGCTCCCACAGGGATTGCGCAAACCTTCACCCGTTTTTGTCTGACCAATCGCTATCGCTTCACCACATTGAACGCCCAACAGCCCAGCGCCTCGCTCACAGGATCGAATAACACCCGCTCCCCCTTCGACAACACCACATTCACTGCGGCGCAGCGCAAAACCAGGTAATCCCTACGCTGCCCTTTGCTGCTGATCACCCCAATCCCCCGCTTTTCATCGAATCACTTCACAGTGCCCTCCTGGCGGCTGTGCATAAGTCACTCCTGAGTAATGCCAAAGTAGTGGCTACTACCCAATCACCTCACTGGATTTGGCGGAACTGGCAGAAATACCAGGTACGCGTTTGTTTTGCCCACGGAATCTGTTCGTCAAGGTGTGGATAAAGTGTTGGCGCATGGCTGGGGGCCATGTAATACGGGCTGTGCAAGGTTTTGGTTGAAAAATGATCACCCTCCAATCTGGATGGTGGGAGCAGCAGGCTCCTTACCTAGATAAATTTGCCCACATCCGTTGTTAGTCGGTCTGTGGATAATATGTTTGTCCTTCGCTGAAAGCTTTGAATTTTCTGACGTGGATGAAATTGAGCATTTTTTGATCAGGTACCCTCCAAGTCTCTGTAACACTTGGAATTTCAAGCTTCAGGGGACTTTTCCACAGCCTGCTTCGATTCGGACTGTTCTTTCCCACATTCTTTGTTGGTGTCTCTGTGGACAAAGTGTTCGTATTGATCGCTAGGCCTCTACCCATGGGGCTTCCAGTATTTTGATCAAAAAATCGACAACCCATGGACACAAACAACCAGTCTATTGTGCAGCCCTTTTTTAACGGGCCTTTGGATTGGCCTGTGGACAAAATACTCTTTGTCACCTGTCATTTTTGCCAGTTTCTAATCGGTGTCAGGGCTACTAGCGTTCCATCAATGGTTTTGGAGGGCTACGTCATGAGTTTTGCACGCTTGTTAGCAACTGATCTGCAGCGTTCTGTCCTCATGGATTCGGTCGATACCGGGAGGGCATACACAGCCTATGGGGAGGCTGCCATCCAGGGTGGTCCGATGAGTGCTTTCTGCGGTGAGCCGAGAGATAGCCTGACGGGTTGTTACCACCTAGGGAATGGCCATCGTCAGTTCAATCCTGGGATCATGCGCTTTCACGGGGCAGATGCATTGAGCCCGTTCGGTGAGGGCGGCCTCAATGCGTACAACTACTGTGGTGCCGATCCGGTGAACCATGTTGATCCCAGTGGCAAAGTGCCGATACCGCTGGTGCAACGCGCACTGACTACGGCGCTACATGTTGTCTCGCCTACGGCGCTCATGATTGGTCCAACGCCGAAAGGGGGGCTTGCGGTTAATGCCACCCGGCTAGCATTGCTCGGGTCTACCACCACTGTAGTGGGGGCTGGGCTTGGTTTTGCCGGGGTCACGGTAGCCCCTTATGTTTCTGCAGCTGGAACCACCCTGCTGCTTGCGGGTGGGGGGACTCGCGTGGTCAAGGCACTCTGGGACAATCGATCGGCGATCTGGCAGGGCGTCAATAAAAACGTTAGCTCGAATCTTAGAACGATTTTCAAGGGACGAGTCGAGAAGAAAAAGGACAAGAAAACGCCACCAAACAGCCCCGAAAAAAAACCGAAGGTGTCGGTTTATTCGGTCGAGAATGAAGTCGCCAGGAAGGATTCCACCTCGAAGGGTTCACCTAATATATTTTCATCTACGGATGAGGTAGTGAATATTCGGGGCGGAATGTGAGAATAACCAAGCCTGTGAGTTACCCACAGGCTTGGTTGGCGCACATTATTGTGCCTGCACTTCCTTAAGATACGCCGCAGGCTCCGCCCCAAGATTATTCAGCATCCGCCCGCTGTACCAGTCAATGAAGTTCACCACACCAAACTCGTAAGTCTTCGAGTAAGGCCCAGGCTGATACGCTGTGGAGTTGATCCCACGCTGGTTCTCTTCCGCCAGACGGCGGTCCTGGTCGTTGGTGGCGTCCCACACCTTGCGCATACGCTCCGGGTCGTAGTCCACGCCTTCCACGGCGTCCTTGTGCACCAGCCACTTGGTGGTGACCATGGTCTCTTGAGCGCTGATCGGCCACACGGTGAACACGATCATGTGGTCGCCCATGCAGTGGTTCCACGAGTGCGGCAGGTGCAGGATGCGCATCGAGCCCAGGTCCGGGTTCTTGATGCGACCCATCAGCTTCTGGCAGGCCTGCTTGCCATCCATGGTCATCGATACCGTGCCCTTGAGCAGCGGCATGCGCACGATGCGGTTACGCAGGCCGTGGCTCTTGTGCAGGTACGGAATTTTCTCGGCTTCCCACGCAGCTGCCGAGGCGGCCACGTGGTCCTTGAATTCCTGGCTGGCGCGCGGGTCGTTGGTGTCGTCCCACTCCAGCAGGGTTTGCAGCAGCTCCGGGTGCGAACCGCTGCAGTGGTAGCACTCGCGGTTGTTTTCCAGCACCAGCTTCCAGTTGGCCTTTTCCATCAAGGTGGTTTGCACCGCCACCTTGGTGTTCTCCATGTCGTACGGTTCCATGTAGTGTTCCAGGGTGGCCAGGAACTCGTCGATGGCAGGCGGGTTTTCCGCCAGGCTGATGAAGATGTAGCCGCCGGCCACCTTCACGCTCACCGGCTTTAGGCCGTACTGCTTCATGTCGAAGTCGGCGCCCATTTCGGTGCCGGCGAACAGCAGGCGGCCGTCCAGCTCGTAGGTCCACTGGTGGTAATGGCACACCAGCTTGGCCACTTTGCCCTTGTCGCTGACGCACAAACGCGAACCGCGGTGGCGGCAGACGTTGTGGAAAGCGTGCACTTTACCTTCGGCGCCACGCACCACCAGGATCGGGTTGTTGCCGATCTGCAGGGTGATGTAGTTGCCTTTCGCCGGAATTTCGCAAGTCATGCCGGCGATCAGCCATTCTTTCTGGAAGATCTCCTGCATGTCGATCTGGAACAGACGCTCGTCGGTGTAGAAAGGCTGGGGCAGCGAGTAGGTGCGCTCGCGGGTCTGCAGCATCTCGGCGGTGGCCTTGCGTGCAGGTTCCAGTGGATCGCCCAGGCTCAGGGTTGCGGTGACGTCCATCGTGTATTCCTCGGGGCCGTGTGCGGCCGGCAAAAGGTGGCTAATCGTTGTTGTTGCCGCAAGGCTGCTCTCACGGCTCTTTGTTTCAACAGCAGGCTAGTTGTTTTGCCGTGGAGTGTGCGTCCGAAGCCGCCGCGAACCGTATCCATGGGCGACATGGCCGATGTGAATAACGACGCCCCAGCCCTTGTAGCGCGGGGCTGGTCGCGATAAGCACGCCGATGTCGCTGGCAGGAATGTGCATCGCCCTCGGCTTGCGCATTATCCAAGCCATAAAAAGCCCAATAGTCGGCTGCTGGAGATGAACATGTCCGATACCTTCCTCAATCCGGTCACCACCCAGACCTGGGCCAACGGCCGCCACATCGTGCGCTGCGTCAAGGTCATCCAGGAGACCTGGGACGTGCGCACTTTCTGCTTCATGGCCGATCAGCCGATCATGTTCTTCTTTAAACCCGGGCAGTTCGTCACCCTGGAGCTGGAGATCGAAGGCAAGCCGGTGATGCGTTCCTACACCATCTCCAGTTCACCGTCGGTGCCCTACAGCTTCTCGATCACCGTCAAGCGTGTGCCGGGCGGCCTGGTGTCCAATTTCCTGCACGACACCATGCACGAAGGCGCCGAGCTGCCGGTGCATGGCCCGGTGGGGCTGTTCAACGCCATCGATTTTCCTGCAGGCAAGGTGTTGTACCTGTCGGGCGGCGTGGGCATTACCCCAGTCATGTCGATGGCACGTTGGTTCTACGACACCAACGCCAACGTCGACATGGTATTCGTGCACAGTGCCCGCTCGCCGAAGGACATCATCTACCACCGCGAGCTGGAACAGATGGCGTCGCGAATCCCCAACTTCAGCCTGCACATCATTTGCGAGAAGCATGGCCTGGGCGAGCCGTGGGCGGGGTATCGCGGTTACCTGAACCAGCGCCTGATGGAGCTGATTGCCCCGGACTACATGGACCGTGTGGTGTTCTGCTGCGGCCCGACGCCCTACATGACGGCGGTCAAGCGCATGCTCGAAGCGGTCGGCTTCGACATGAAGAACTACCACGAGGAGTCGTTCGGCGCGACACCGGCCGAGGCCAAGGCCGATGCAGTGGAGCACGCCGAGCAGGCGGCCGATGCACCGGAGCTGGATGTTTCCGACCTCAATCTGGTGGAGTTCATCGGCAGCGAGAAAAGCATCCGCGTCGCCCCGGGCGAGACCGTGCATGCGGCGGCGGCCAAGGTTGGCTTGATGATCCCGAAAGCCTGCGGCATGGGCATTTGCGGCACCTGCAAGGTGCTCAAGCTGGGTGGTGAGGTGGCGATGGAGCACAACGGCGGCATTACCGAAGAGGATGAAGCCGAGGGATATATCCTGTCGTGCTGCAGCGTGCCGAAAGGGGATGTGCGGATCGACTATTGAGCTCAAGCTTCAAGCTTCAAGAAAAAGCAGGCCTGTGCGCGGCCTGCTTTTTCTTATGGCTTATAGCTTGAAGCTTGTAGCTCCTTTTCAGGTGCGGAAACGGGCTACCAGGCCATTGAGGTCCACGGCCAACCGCGACAATTCGGCACTCGCCGCACTGGTCTGATGTGCCCCGGTTGCACTCTGCACCGACAGGTCATTGATGTTCACCAGGTTGCGGTCCACTTCCCGCGCCACCTGCGCCTGTTCTTCCGCCGCGCTGGCAATCACCAGGTTGCGCTCGTTGATCTGCGCCACCGCCCCGGCAATGGTATCCAGCGCCATGCCCGCACCACGGGCGATGTTCAGGGTGGATTCGGCGCGTTCGGTGCTGGTGCGCATCGACTCCACCGCTTCTTCCGTACCGCCCTGGATGCTGCCGATCATGCGCTCGATTTCGCTGGTCGACTGCTGGGTACGGTGGGCCAGCGCACGCACTTCATCTGCCACAACGGCAAAACCACGGCCCGCCTCACCGGCTCGCGCTGCTTCGATGGCAGCGTTCAGCGCCAGCAGGTTGGTCTGATCTGCCAGGCCACGGATCACGTCGAGTACCTTGCCGATGTCACGCGACTGTTCGGCCAGGTGGGTAATCAGTTTGGCAGTGGCTTGCACATCACCGCTCATGCGCTCGATGGCACCCACGGTTTCCATCACCAGGTCACGACCGTCGCCGGTGGAGCGGCTGGCTTCACTGGACGCTTCAGAAGTGCTCACGGCATTGCGCGCCACTTCTTCGACAGCGCTGGTCATTTCAGTAACGGCTGTGGCGGCCTGTTCAATCTCGTTGTTCTGCTGTTGCAAGCCACGGGCACTTTCGTCGGTGACGGCATTCAGCTCTTCGGCTGCTGAGGCCAGCTGCGTGGCCGAGCCGGCAATCTGCTGCAGGGTGTCGCGCAGTTTGTCCTGCATGCGGGCCATGGCGCGCAGCAGCCGGGCGGCTTCGTCGGTGCCTTCGGCGCGGATGATGTGGGTCAGGTCACCGTCGGCGACCTGCTCGGCGCTCTTGAGCGCTTCCTCGATCGGTTTGACGATGCTGCGAGTCAGCAGGAAGGCGCAGGCGAAGGTCAGCACGGTTGCGGCTACCAGCAGGCCGATCACCAGGGCAAAAGCCGCCGCGTACTGGTTGGCAGCCTTCTCGTTGGTGGCGCGGGTCTGGTCGGTGTTGATGCGCACCAGGGTGTCCATGACCTTGTTGATCTGCTCGGAGTTGGCCAGCAGATCGCGGTTCAGCAGGTCGCGCAGTTCGTCCAGGCGGTCGGCCTGGCTCAGGGTGCGCATGCGCGACTCCAGCTGGCGGTACTGGTTGAGCAACTGGCCATACTGGTCGAACGCGGCCTGTTCGTCGGCGGCGCCGATCATCGGCAGGTAGGCCTGGCGTGCGCGGTCGATCTGGCTGTTGCGCTGGTCCAGCAGGTTGAGGGTGTCGCGCTGGGTGTCCGGCTCGCGGTTGAGCAGCAGGCGGTAGGAGAGGGTGCGCATGCGCAGGTTCAGCGCGGTGAGCTCGTCGAGGATCTTGATGCTGGGCACGCTGACCTGCTCGATAGCCACGCCGGCCTGGCGGATGTTGCCCATCTGTATCAGCGAGAAGACACCAAGGCCAAGCATCAGCAGGCCGATCAGCGCGAAGCCCAGCAGCGCGCGCGGGGCAATGTTCATGTTGCGTAGAGACATGGAGAGGAGGGTCCAGGCAAGGGGAAGTAAGGTGCGCAGAGTGCGACAAAACATGACTTGCCGGGCTATCGGTCGTGACTGGCCAGTCTTGAGTGCGACCGGTGAAAATTGTGAGGGGGCTAACCTTTTCCTGACCGGCGGTTGACGCAGGTCGGAACAAGGGGGCCGTTACCCTGTCAATCTGCGGGTTCGACACCTTATGAATCTGATATTTAATGGCGATGGGCGGCACTTTTCTTTATCGTGTGCGCCCCTCGCAACAACCTGAGATAGACCCATGCTGGAAGCTTCCCTGAATCAAATCGAGCAACTGGTCAGCGACCTGATGCAGAAAAACGCTCAACTCACCGAGCAGAACGCTACCCTCGGCACGCAATTGGCGCAGGCCAAGGAAGAGAACGAAACCCTGCAACTGTCGCTGATGGAGCAGGAAGAGAAAAACGGCAGCACCGCCGCCCGCCTGCAGGCCCTGGTTGAGCGCGCCAGCGCTGTCGGCGCATGAGATTGCACGAGCAGCCGGTCAATGTCGTGTCGATTCTCGGCATCGACTATTCGATCAAGGCGCCAGAGGGCCAGGAAGAAACCCTGGCTCAGGCGGTGCGGATGCTCAACACCGCCCTGAACGAGACCAAGCGTCAGTATCCGACCCTGATCGGTGACAAACTGCTGGTGCTGGCTGCCCTTAACCTGTGCTCCAGGCAGGTTGAACTGCAGAAAGAACACCAGCAAACCCTGGCACGTACCCAGGCGCAGATCGACGCCACGGTGGACGCCATCGTGCGGACCATTGCCGAGCAATAAAGCCTTGCACCGCCCCCTGTGGGAGCGGGTTCACCCGCGAATGCGATGCTGAATGCATTGACGCATTCGCGGGCAAGCCCGCTCCCACAGGGAACATCTGATTGCTTCAGATCACTGGATTAACTGGATACGCAAGTGTATACACTTCTCGCAAAACAATAATGTGCGGGGAGTAGGGCATGCGTATCTGGCGTAAAAGCATCCAGTGGCAGTTGATCACCAGCATGGGCGCCGCCCTGCTGGCCAGCATCCTGGTGGTGGTCATCATTTTCACCGTGGCGCTCAATCGCCTCACCGATCGCTACCTGGTCGACACTGCGCTGCCAGCCAGCATCGAAGCCATCCGCAACGACATCGAGCGCATGCTCGGCCAGCCGCTGGTAGCTGCTGCAGACATTGCCGGCAACACCCTGCTGCGCGACTGGCTGGCTGCTGGCGAAGACCCCGCCCAGGCCCCGCAATTCATCGAATACCTGGCCGCCGCCAAGCAGCGCAACAAGGCTTTCACCACCCTGTTTGCCTCGACCGAAACCGGCCACTATTACAACGAGAATGGCCTGGACCGCACCCTCAGCCGCAGCAACCCCAAGGACAAGTGGTTTTACGGCTACATCGACAGCGGCGCCGAGCGGTTCATCAACATCGACATCGATGGTGCCACTGGGGAGCTGGCGTTGTTCATCGACTACCGCGTGGAAAAGCACGGCCAACTGGTGGGCGTGGCCGGCATGGGCCTGCGCATGACCGAGCTGTCGAAGCTGATTCACGACTTCAGTTTCGGCGAACACGGCAAAGTATTTCTGGTGCGTAACGATGGCTTGATCCAGGTGCATCCGGACGCTGCCTTCAGTGGCAAGCGCCAACTTGCCGAGCAGCTTGGCGCGGACGCAGCCAAGGGTGTCATGACGGGAAGCGAAGGCCTGCGCAGCAGCCGCTTCAGCCGTGACGGCGAACGCTACCTGGCGCTTGGTTTGCCCCTGCGCGACCTCAACTGGACCCTGGTGGCCGAAGTGCCAGAGTCGGAAATCTACGCGCAAATGCACCAGGCCGTCTGGCTGACCAGTCTGATCGGTGGTGCTGTAGCGTTGGTGTCGCTGCTGTTGGTGGTGCTACTGGCGCGTGGTCTGGTGCGGCCGATCCGCCGCGTTACCGCGGCACTGGTGCAAATCGGCAGCGGCGGGGGCGACCTCAGCCATCGTCTGGATGGCACGCGCCAGGACGAACTGGGTGACCTGGCCCGTGGCTTCAATCGCTTCCTCGACAGCCAGCGCAGCCTGATTGGTGAGGTGTTGCAGACGTCCGAACGGCTGCACAGGGCGGTTGAGCAGGTGACCCAGGTGGTGGACAACACCGCCGAGCGTTCCGGGCGGCAGCAGGAAATGACCGAGATGGTTGCCACCGCTGTGCACGAGATGGGCCTGACGGTGCAGGACATAGCCCGCAATGCCGGTGATGCAGCGCAGGCCTCGCAGTCGGCACGGGACGAGGCCTTGCAGGCGCGTGAGGTGGTGCAACGCTCGATTCGTGGTATCGAGGGCATGTCGGGCGACATCGGCAAGGCAGCTGATGCAGTTAGCCAGTTGGCCGATGAAGTCGCCTCAATCGATGAAGTTCTCGCGGTAATCCGCAGTATTTCCGAACAGACCAATTTGCTGGCGCTGAATGCTGCCATCGAGGCTGCACGGGCAGGGGAGATGGGGCGTGGGTTTGCCGTGGTGGCGGACGAAGTGCGCACACTGGCCCGGCGCACGCAGCTGTCTACTGACGAAGTGCAGCAGATGATCCAGCGCCTGAAGCAGGGTGCGGGTTCGGCGGTGAATTCGATGCAAGCGGGGCAGCAGGCGACTGGCAGTGGTGTGGCATCAAGCCAGCGCACCGGGGCTTCGCTGGGGGCGATTACTGACCAGGTAGAGCACATCAGCGACATGAACCATCAGGTGGCTACGGCGACGGAAGAGCAGTCTGCGGTGACTGAAGAAATCAACCGCACGGTGCAGGGGATTTCAGATCTGGCGCGGGAGACGGCTGCCGAAGTTCAGGGCTGTCGCGAGGAATGCCAGGCGTTGCGTGGGCTGGCGGATGACCTGGCGCGGCAGATGGGGGGATTCAAGCTTTAGATCGGTGTTGGATGCATCGCGAGCTGCGCTCGCTCCTACAGGGGAATGCGTATCCTCGTAGGAGCGAGCGCAGCTCGCGATGCGGTGGGTCAGGCGCCGATGATGCTGCGGATATCCGCCGCCAGCTCGCGCACCCGCTCTTCCTCGGTATCCCAAGAACACATGAACCGCGCCCCGCCGCTGCCAATAAAGGTATAGAACCGCCACCCCTTGCCTCGCAGCGCTTCAATCGCAGGCTCCGGCATCTGCAGAAACACCCCGTTGGCCTCCACCGGGAACATCAGTTCCACACCTGGCAAGTCACTCACCAACGACGCCAGCAACTGCGCGCAATGGTTGGCGTGATTGCCATGGCGTAACCAGGCGCCATCTTCCAGCAGGCCCACCCACGGTGCCGACAGGAAGCGCATCTTAGAGGCCAGTTGCCCGGCCTGCTTGCAGCGGTAGTCGAAGTCTTCGGCCAGCTGGCGGTTGAAGAACAGAATCGCCTCACCCACGGCCATGCCGTTCTTGGTGCCGCCAAAGCACAGCACATCTACACCAGCTTTCCAGGTCAGCTCGGCCGGGCTGCAGCCGAGAAACGCGCAGGCATTGGTAAAGCGCGCGCCGTCCATGTGCAGGTTGAGGCCCAGCTCCTTGCAGGTGGCGCTGATCGCTTTGAGCTCATCTGGGCGATAAACGGTGCCTACTTCGGTGGCTTGGGTAATGGTGACCACCCGCGGCTTGGGGTAGTGGATATCTTGGCGTTTGAGGGCCACTTCACGGATGGATTCCGGCGTCAGCTTGCCGTTGACGCTGGCCGCCGTCAGCAGCTTGGAACCGTTGGAGAAGAACTCCGGCGCACCGCATTCGTCGGTCTCGACGTGGGCGGTCTCGGAGCAGATGACGCTGTGGTAGCTCTGGCACAGCGAGGCCAGGGCCAGGGAGTTGGCAGCGGTACCGTTGAAGGCGAAGAACACCTCGCAGTCGGTTTCGAACAGGTTGCGGAAGTATTCCGAGGCGCGCTCGGTCCACTGGTCGTCGCCGTAGGCGCGATCGTGGCCGTGGTTGGCCTTTTCCATTGCTGCCCAGGCTTCGGGGCAGATGCCGGAATAGTTGTCGCTGGCGAATTGTTGGCTCTTATCTGTCATGACACGGTCCTGTGAACGACGCAGAACAGCACTCTAAACCATCGATTCAGCAGTTGCCTATACAAGCTGTGCACAGGCTCGATTTTGGGTTGTCGGTGGTGGCCTTTTCGCGGGCAAGCCCGCTCCCACAGGGGTAGCACAAACCTTCAGATCGCCGCCGTACCTGTGCGAGCGGGCTTGCCCGCGAAGAGGCCGCCAGCAGCAGCAAAAAAACGAATGTCGTAAACGCGCCATTGCAAGGCGTGCGCAGGCATCTGACCCACCCCGACCAGTCATAACATCGCCACAAAGGGCCAGAGTGCCCCACGACAAAAAACGATCGCTGCCGGGAGATACACGATGTTCAGCAAGCAAGACCAGATCCAGGGTTACGACGACGCACTGCTGGCGGCGATGAATGCCGAAGAACAGCGCCAGGAAGATCACATCGAGCTGATCGCCTCGGAGAACTACACCAGCAAGCGCGTCATGCAGGCCCAAGGCAGCGGCCTGACCAACAAGTACGCCGAAGGCTACCCGGGCAAGCGCTACTACGGTGGCTGCGAGCACGTGGACAAGGTAGAAGCCCTGGCCATCGAACGCGCCAAGCAGCTGTTCGGCGCCGACTACGCCAACGTCCAGCCGCACTCCGGCTCGTCGGCCAACGGCGCTGTCTACCTGGCCCTGCTGCAGGCCGGCGACACCATCCTCGGCATGAGCCTGGCCCACGGCGGCCACCTGACCCACGGCGCCAAAGTGTCGTCCTCGGGCAAACTGTACAACGCTGTTCAGTACGGCATCGACACCAACACCGGCCTGATCGACTACGACGAAGTCGAGCGCCTGGCCGTCGAGCACAAACCGAAAATGATCGTTGCCGGCTTCTCGGCCTACTCCAAAACCCTCGACTTCCCACGCTTCCGCGCCATTGCCGACAAGGTCGGTGCGCTGCTGTTCGTCGACATGGCCCACGTAGCCGGCCTGGTTGCCGCTGGCCTGTACCCGAACCCGATCCCGTTCGCCGACGTGGTGACCACCACCACCCACAAGACCCTGCGCGGCCCACGTGGTGGCCTGATCCTGGCCAAGTCGAACGAAGAGATCGAAAAAAAGCTGAACGCCGCCGTATTCCCGGGCGCCCAGGGCGGCCCGCTGATGCACGTGATCGCCGCCAAGGCCGTGTGCTTCAAGGAAGCACTGGAGCCAGGCTTCAAGGCGTACCAGCAACAAGTGATCGAAAACGCCCAGGCCATGGCCCAGGTGTTCATCGACCGTGGCTATGACGTGGTTTCCGGTGGTACCGACAACCACCTGTTCCTGGTCAGCCTGATTCGCCAGGGCCTCACCGGCAAAGACGCCGACGCCGCCCTGGGCCGCGCGCACATCACTGTCAACAAGAATGCCGTGCCGAACGACCCGCAGTCGCCGTTCGTCACCTCGGGCCTGCGCATCGGCACCCCGGCCGTCACCACCCGTGGCTTTAAGGTTGCCCAGTGTGTGGCCCTGGCCGGCTGGATCTGCGACATCCTCGACAACCTCGGTGATGCAGACGTCGAAGCCGATGTGGCGAAGAACGTCGCGGCCCTGTGCGCCGATTTCCCTGTTTACCGCTGAGTGGAGTAAACGACCATGCAACGCTACTCGGGCTTCGGCCTTTTCAAACACTCCCTCAGCCACCACGAAAACTGGCAGCGCATGTGGCGCACGCCCACCCCTAAAAAGGTGTACGACGTGGTTATCGTCGGCGGTGGCGGCCATGGCCTGGCCACGGCCTATTACCTGGCCAAAGAGCACGGCATCACCAACGTCGCCGTGATTGAGAAGGGCTACCTGGGCGGCGGCAACACCGCCCGTAACACCACCATCGTGCGTTCCAACTACCTGTGGGACGAGTCGGCGCACCTGTACGAGCACGCCATGAAGCTGTGGGAAGGCCTGTCCCAGGACCTGAACTACAACGTCATGTTCTCCCAGCGCGGTGTGTACAACCTGTGCCACACCCTGCAGGACATGCGTGACTCCGAGCGCCGCGTCAGCGCCAACCGCCTGAACGGCGTGGATGGCGAGCTGCTGAACACCGCCCAGGTTGCCGCAGAAATCCCGTACCTGGACTGCTCCAAGAACACCCGCTACCCGATCCTGGGCGCCACCGTACAGCGCCGTGGCGGCGTGGCCCGTCACGACGCCGTGGCCTGGGGCTTCGCCCGTGCTGCCGACGCCCTGGGCGTTGACCTGATCCAGCAAACCGAAGTGATCGGCTTCCGCAAGGAAAACGGCGCGGTTATCGGTGTGGAAACAAACAAAGGCTTCATCGGCGCCAAGCGCGTCGGCGTGGTCACCGCCGGTAACTCCGGGCACATGGCCAAGCTGGCCGGCTTCCGCCTGCCGCTGGAATCGCACCCGCTGCAAGCGCTGGTATCCGAGCCGATCAAGCCGATCATCGACAGCGTGATCATGTCCAACGCCGTACACGGCTACATCAGCCAGTCCGACAAGGGCGACCTGGTGATCGGTGCCGGCATCGACGGCTGGGTCGGCTACGGCCAGCGCGGTTCGTACCCGGTGATCGAGCACACCCTGCAGGCCATCGTCGAAATGTTCCCCAACCTGTCGCGTGTTCGCATGAACCGCCAGTGGGGCGGCATCGTGGATACCTCGCCGGACGCCTGCCCGATCATCACCAAGACCCCGGTCAAGAACATGTTCTTCAACTGCGGTTGGGGTACTGGCGGCTTCAAGGCGACCCCGGGTTCGGGCAACGTCTTCGCCGCGAGCCTGGCCAAGGGCGAAATGCACCCACTGGCCGCGCCGTTCTCCATGGACCGTTTCTACAACGGCGCACTGATCGACGAACACGGCGCCGCCGCCGTCGCCCACTAACCGGAGACACCGTCATGTTGCATATTTTCTGTCCCCACTGCGGCGAGCTGCGCTCCGAAGAAGAGTTCCACGCCTCTGGCCAGGCGCACATCGCCCGCCCGCTGGACCCTAACGCCTGCTCCGACGAGGAGTGGGGTACCTACATGTTCTACCGCGACAACCCACGCGGGATTCACCATGAACTGTGGGACCACGTTGCCGGCTGCCGCCAGTACTTCAACGTCACCCGCGACACCGTGACCTACGAGATTCTGGAAACCTACAAGATTGGCGAGAAGCCGCAAGTGACCGCCAACGGTAAAGCCGCGAATGCACCGTCGACCGTCAAAGGCCAAGGGGAAAAAGTATGAGCCAGACCTATCGCCTCGCCAGCGGCGGCCGTATCGACCGCAGCAAGGTCCTGAACTTCAGCTTCAACGGCAAGACCTACCAGGGTTATGCCGGTGATAGCCTGGCCGCCGCGTTGCTGGCCAACGGCGTCGACATCGTTGGCCGCAGCTTCAAGTACTCGCGCCCACGCGGCATCATCGCCTCGGGTACCGAAGAGCCGAACGCCATCCTGCAGATCGGCTCCAGCGAAGCCACCCAGATCCCGAACGTGCGTGCCACCCAGCAGGCGCTGTACGCAGGCCTTGTTGCCACCAGCACCAACGGCTGGCCGAACGTCAACAACGACGTCATGGGCATCCTGGGCAAGGTGGGCGGCAGCATGATGCCGCCGGGCTTCTACTACAAAACCTTCATGTACCCGAAATCGTTCTGGATGACGTACGAGAAGTACATCCGCAAGGCAGCCGGCCTTGGCCGCGCGCCGCTGCAGAACGACCCGGACAGCTACGACTACATGAACCAGCACTGCGACGTGCTGATCGTGGGTGCCGGCCCTGCTGGCCTGGCCGCTGCACTGGCGGCTGCGCGTAGCGGTGCCCGTGTGATCCTGGCCGACGAGCAAGAAGAGTTCGGCGGCAGCCTGCTCGACACCCGCGAAACCCTCGACGGCAAGCCTGCTGCCGATTGGGTCAGCGCTGTGGTCAAAGAGCTGGAAGGCCTGCCGGAAGTGACCCTGCTGCCACGCGCCACGGTCAACGGCTACCACGACCATAACTTCCTGACCATTCACGAGCGCCTCACCGACCACCTCGGCGACCGCGCCCCGATCGGCCAGGTACGCCACCGTGTGCACCGTGTACGCGCTAAACGCGTGGTACTGGCTGCCGGCGCCCACGAGCGCCCGCTGGTGTACGGCAACAACGACGTGCCGGGCAACATGCTGGCCGGTGCTGTTTCTACCTACGTTCGCCGCTACGGCGTGGCCCCGGGCCGCAAGCTGGTGCTGTCGACCAACAACGACCACGCCTATCGCGCCGCGCTGGACTGGCACGACGCCGGCCTGCAAGTGGTCGCCATTGCCGACGCCCGCCACAACCCACGTGGTTCGCTGGTTGAAGAGGCACGTGCCAAAGGCATTCGCATCCTTACCTCCAGCGCTGTGGTCGAAGCCAAAGGCAGCAAGCACGTCACTGGCGCCCGCGTCGCCGCCATCGATGTGCAGGCGCACAAAGTCACCAGCCCAGGCGAAACCCTTGAGTGCGACCTGATTGCAAGCTCCGGTGGCTACAGCCCGATCGTTCACTTGGCCTCGCACCTGGGCGGTCGCCCGGTATGGCGTGACGATATCCTCGGCTTCGTGCCGGGCGATGCGCCGCAGAAACGCGAGTGCGTGGGTGGGATCAATGGCGTGTACGCCCTTGGCGACGTGATTGCCGATGGTTTCGAAGGCGGCGTACGCGCAGCCACCGAAGCAGGCTTCAAGGCAACCGTCGGCACCCTGCCAAAAACCGTTGCACGCAAGGAAGAGGCCACCGTGGCGCTGTTCCTGGTGCCGCACGACAAAGGCACCAAGGGGCCGAAGCAGTTCGTCGACCAACAGAACGACGTGACCGCCGCCGGTATCGAACTGGCCACCCGTGAAGGCTTCGAGTCGGTCGAGCACGTCAAACGCTACACCGCGCTGGGCTTCGGTACCGACCAGGGCAAACTGGGCAACATCAACGGCCTGGCCATCGCCGCCCGTTCGATCGGCATCACCATCCCGGAAATGGGCACCACCATGTTCCGCCCCAACTACACGCCGGTTACCTTCGGCGCCGTAGCGGGCCGTCACTGTGGCCACCTGTTCGAGCCCGTTCGCTTCACCGCCCTGCATGCCTGGCATGTGAAGAACGGCGCCGAGTTCGAAGACGTCGGCCAGTGGAAGCGTCCGTGGTACTTCCCGAAAGCCGGTGAAGACATCCATGCCGCCGTGGCCCGCGAATGCAAGGCCGTGCGCGACAGCGTGGGCCTGCTGGACGCCTCCACCCTGGGCAAGATCGACATCCAGGGCCCGGACGCGCGCGAGTTCCTCAACCGCATCTACACCAACGCCTGGACCAAGCTCGACGTGGGCAAGGCCCGCTACGGCCTGATGTGCAAGGAAGACGGCATGGTCTTCGACGATGGCGTAACCGCCTGCGTTGGCGACAACCACTTCATCATGACCACCACCACCGGCGGCGCCGCCCGCGTGCTGCAGTGGATGGAGCTGTACCACCAGACCGAATGGCCAGAGCTGAAGGTGTACTTCACTTCGGTCACCGACCACTGGGCCACCATGACCCTGTCCGGCCCCAACAGCCGCAAGCTGCTGAGCGAGCTGACCGACATCGACATGGACAAGGAAGCCTTCCCGTTCATGACCTGGAAGGAGGGCAACGTGGGCGGCGTGCCAGCCCGTGTGTTCCGAATCTCGTTCACCGGTGAGCTGTCGTACGAAGTGAACGTGCAGGCCAACTACGCCATGGGCGTGCTGGAAAAGATCATCGAGGCAGGCAAGAAGTACAACCTGACCCCGTATGGCACCGAGACCATGCACGTACTGCGTGCCGAGAAGGGCTTCATCATCGTGGGCCAGGACACCGACGGCTCGATGACCCCGGACGACCTGAACATGAGCTGGTGCGTGGGCCGCAACAAGCCGTTCTCGTGGATCGGCCTGCGTGGCATGAACCGTGAAGACTGCGTGCGCGAGAACCGCAAGCAGCTGGTAGGCCTGAAGCCGGTCGACCCGACCAAGTGGCTGCCGGAAGGCGCCCAGCTGGTGTTCGACCCGAAACAGCCGATCCCGATGGACATGGTTGGCCACGTGACCTCCAGCTACGCATCCAACTCCCTGGGCTACTCGTTCGCCATGGGCGTGGTCAAAGGCGGCCTCAAGCGCATGGGCGAGCGCGTTTACTCGCCGCAGGCGGATGGCAGCGTGATCGAGGCGGAGATCGTGTCTTCGGTGTTCTTCGATCCGAAGGGTGAGCGGCAGAACGTCTAAAGGCCCCCGGATAGCGGCGCAGCCCAAAAAACGGTGCTGCGCTGCCCTGACGAACAAGAATTCAAGGCAGGTAAGAAATGAGCGCTATCAACGTCTTCCAGCAAAACCCCGGCGCCGAGGCCAAGGCCCAGTCGCCCCTCCACCACGCCGACCTGGCCAGCCTGGTTGGCAAAGGCCGCAAGAACGCAGGCGTGACCCTGCGTGAACGCAAGTTCCTTGGCCACCTCACCCTTCGCGGCGATGGCCACAACCCGGAATTCGCCGCAGGCGTGCACAAGGCCCTGGGCCTGGAGCTGCCGGTGGCCCTGACCGTGGTCGCCAACAACGACATGTCGCTGCAATGGGTCGGCCCGGATGAATGGCTGCTGATCGTGCCCGGTGGCCAGGAACTGGCGGTCGAACAAAAGCTGCGTGCAGCCCTTGAAGGCCAGCACATCCAGGTGGTGAACGTGAGCGGCGGGCAAAGCCTGCTGGAACTGCGCGGCCCCAACGTGCGTGAAGTGCTGATGAAATCCACCAGCTATGATGTTCACCCGAACAACTTCCCGGTGGGCAAGGCTGTGGGCACCGTGTTCGCCAAGTCGCAACTGGTGATCCGCCGCACCGCCGAAGACACCTGGGAACTGGTGATTCGCCGCAGCTTCGCCGACTACTGGTGGCTGTGGCTGCAGGACGCTTCGGCCGAGTACGGTCTGAGCATCGAAGCCTAAGGAGCGCAGAACATGAGTCGGGCACCGGATACCTGGATTCTCACCGCCGACTGCCCGAGCATGCTCGGCACCGTCGACGTGGTGACGCGTTACCTCTTCGAGCAGCGCTGCTACGTGACGGAGCACCACTCCTTCGATGACCGGCAGTCGGGGCGCTTCTTCATTCGCGTGGAGTTCCGCCAGCCGGATGATTTCGACGAGGCCGGCTTCCGGGTCGGCCTTGCCGAGCGCAGCGAAGCGTTCGGCATGGCGTTCGAGCTGACCGCACCGAATCACCGCCCCAAGGTGGTGATCATGGTGTCCAAGGCCGATCACTGCCTGAACGACCTGCTGTATCGCCAGCGCATCGGCCAGCTGGGCATGGATGTGGTTGCGGTGGTGTCTAACCACCCTGATCTCGAGCCACTGGCGCATTGGCACAAGATTCCCTACTACCACTTTGCGCTCGACCCCAAGGACAAGCCTGGGCAAGAGCGCAAGGTGCTGCAGGTGATCGAGGAGACTGGCGCAGAGCTGGTTATCCTCGCTCGCTACATGCAGGTGCTGTCGCCCGAGTTGTGCAGGCGCCTGGATGGCTGGGCGATCAACATTCACCACTCGTTGCTGCCAGGGTTCAAAGGCGCCAAGCCTTATCACCAGGCGTATAACAAGGGCGTGAAGATGGTGGGTGCCACGGCGCACTACATCAACAACGACCTGGATGAAGGGCCGATCATTGCCCAGGGCGTGGAGGTGGTGGACCACAGCCATTACCCGGAAGACCTGATTGCCAAAGGGCGTGATATCGAGTGCCTGACGCTGGCGCGGGCCGTGGGTTATCACATCGAGCGGCGGGTGTTCCTGAACGCCAACCGGACGGTCGTTCTCTAGCACCTGCACCGGCCTCTTCGCGGGCAAGCCCGCGAAGAGGCCGGTGCAGGTCACCACCTGTGTTACTTTCCTCCATATCCTCCAGCGACACCCCTGCCGCTAAAAGGCATCTCCCTGTCGCTCCCAGTCAGTGCATCCCGCCGTATCCGGCCCACAATTCCCTGCATTCCAGAAACACATGCCGCCCATGGATGGCGGCGCGTTCAACCACCGCTGCATAAATACAAATCAAGCGAGGTAAGAGCATGTCTGGCAATCGTGGAGTGGTATATCTCGGCGCCGGCAAGGTCGAGGTGCAGAAGATCGACTACCCGAAAATGCAGGACCCGCGCGGCAAGAAGATCGAGCACGGCGTAATCCTGAAGGTGGTCTCCACCAACATCTGCGGCTCTGACCAGCACATGGTCCGTGGCCGCACCACTGCCCAGGTCGGCCTGGTCCTGGGCCACGAAATCACCGGTGAAATCGTTGAGAAGGGCAGCGACGTCGAACGCATGCAGATCGGCGACTTGGTGTCGGTGCCGTTCAACGTCGCCTGCGGCCGCTGCCGTTCCTGCAAAGAGATGCACACCGGCGTGTGCCTCACCGTCAACCCGGCCCGCGCTGGCGGTGCCTACGGCTACGTCGACATGGGCGACTGGACCGGTGGCCAGGCCGAGTACGTGCTGGTGCCATACGCCGACTTCAACCTGCTGAAACTGCCCGAGCGCGACAAGGCCATGGAAAAGATCCGTGACCTGACCTGCCTGTCCGACATCCTGCCTACCGGCTACCACGGTGCCGTGACTGCCGGCGTAGGCCCAGGCAGCACCGTTTACGTCGCGGGCGCTGGCCCGGTCGGCCTGGCTGCCGCTGCTTCGGCTCGCTTGCTGGGCGCCGCCTGCGTCATCGTCGGCGACCTGAACCCGGCCCGCCTGGCCCACGCCAAGTCGCAGGGCTTTGAAGTGGTCGACCTGTCCAAGGACACCCCGCTGCATGAGCAGATCGTCGATATTCTCGGCGAGCCGGAAGTGGACTGCGCCGTCGACGCCGTTGGCTTCGAGGCCCGTGGCCATGGCCACGAGGGCGCCAAGCACGAAGCCCCTGCTACCGTGCTGAACTCGCTGATGCAGGTTACCCGCGTGGCCGGCAGTATTGGTATTCCGGGCCTGTACGTGACCGAAGACCCGGGCGCTGTGGATGCTGCTGCCAAGATCGGCGCGCTGAGCATTCGCTTTGGCCTGGGCTGGGCGAAATCCCACAGCTTCCACACCGGTCAGACTCCGACCATGAAGTACAACCGCCAGCTGATGCAGGCGATCATGTGGGACCGGATCAACATCGCCGAGGTGGTGGGCGTGCAGGTGATCAACCTGGACCAGGCGCCGGAAGGATACGGTGAGTTTGATGCGGGGGTGCCGAAGAAGTTTGTGATTGACCCGCACAAGATGTGGGGTGCTGCGTAATAAACGTCCAACAAGAAAGGCCCCTCAATTCGAGGGGCTTTTTCATGGCTGTTGTCCAATAGCAAGCCCCAGCCTTTCGCCACATGTGTTGGAGCGGGCTTGCTCGCGAAGAGTCAAGCCAGTTGATCGACTGCAATGCAATTTGCTGTGGCGCTGGCAAATTTGAGTTAGCGGTGTCTAAGGGTAGCTAGATAGTCTTGAAGTGTTTGTTTTTCACTCTTGATGATTGCTATTTTTTGTTCGTAGTGCCAAATTTTGTCCATTTCTCTTTGTCGCGCGACATTGTAAAAAAGCCATGAATCTGATCCGTGGGTTAACCGGTTCATCTTGCGAAAATGGTCCGCGGCTTGATTAGTTGCAAAGCTTTGTTTTACCTGCTGTTGCTTTATATAAGACTCGTACTGGTTGACGAGCGGTTGAAATTTTTCCGTAGATAAATTTGAAGCTGTGCTGATTATATTAGACCTCTCATCGGGGAACATTGCCAGTGCCTGTTTGTAAGTTGGGGGTTTAAAGTTGTCTATAGGCTTGATCGCTTCTTGATATGACGGAGGTGCTATATTGTCGCTCTGTGGAAAGGTTAGTTTTGGAAGTTTGGGGCGGAATGTATGCCCTAGGAAGCTACGAATGCGAAAATAACCTGAAGCATCTGAGTAGTTTATGGGATCGTTTCCACAGTAGCAGAATGCGTTGACTCCACCTTTAGCGAACGGGCTGAGGCTGTCGGGAGAAAGAAAACGCATCAAAACGGGACTGTATAATCGATAGCTGCCAAGTAAATATTTTTCTGTGATTATCAGAGGTTCGCCTGCGAAACCAATAAGAGTGCTTTCTTGGTGTTTTTTAGCGGTGTATCCATAAGGAGAAAATACCTTTTCTAAAGTTCCCTCGTTGCCGGTGATGTTTACGGGTGTGCCCAAGGTGTCTAATGAAAAAAACGATATGTTGTTATCTGTAGCGTTCGAAGTGCGCTCCGCTATTGGCCTGCTATCGCCTTGGAAAATTGACGTGTGGTCCTCATCATTAATAATAGTATGGAAATTTCTGGCTTGATAGAATATTGAAAGCTTGGTATTGATTGTCATTTATTATCCCTTTTTTAGCGGTGATGCGAAGATTGGGCTCAGGTAATCAGTTTTGAGTGTCATTGGCTGTTACGCAACTGGCAAAATTACTAGTTCATGATCGACCTCTTGTCGGTTTGGCACCGTTTCTGTGTCTTGACCGTTGACTGGGAACAAACTTCAAAAATACGAGTCAAATAGCTCGATTCACAGGCCATCCCGGCCCACGAGATCCTCTTCCGATGATGAAAGCATTTACCCTGGCAACCCTGATGACCCTGGCCGCAAGCCCGGTGTTCGCCTTCAACCTCAGCGACGCTGCCAACGCCGTGTCGGCCATGCAGAACCAGCATCAGAATCAGCAAGGCCAGGTGCAGGCGCCCGAGACGCAGGCCAATTTGCTCAACACCCTGGGCAGCGAACTCAAGATCACTCCCGAACAGGCCGTGGGTGGGGCAGGGGCGATGCTGGGGCTGGCGCGCAATAACCTGAGCAGCGAGGACTATGGCCAACTGACCAAGGCGGTACCGGGGCTGGACCTGCTGGCCGGGGCCAATGCGCTGGGCGGGCTGAGTGGGCTGGGTGGGTTACTGGGCAAGAACAGCGAAAGCCAGTCGGCGTTGAGCAACGCGCTGGGCAGCAACGTGGAAAACCGCAGCGACCTGGACACTGCGTTCAAAGCGCTGGGGATGGATACCGGGATGATCGGGCAGTTTGCGCCGTTGATTCTGCAGTACCTGGGGCAGCAGGGGATTGCCGGGTCGTTGCTGCAGAACCTGGGGAACCTGTGGACTACCCCGACACCTGCGGTTATGCCGTCGGTATGAGTCGTTGACCCATTGAGGTGTTAACCGCCGCACGTCTTATCTTATAAACGGATACTTTTGAGCGTCTTGTTAAGCTGCCTGAGACGCTCATGCGCATCATCTAACTGGCTTTGGGTAAAGGTGATCAGCGCCAAATGCCCGCGGGGGTTTTTGGATTGTTTGAACATGGCTTCGGTAGTGGGAGCCAGCAGCGTGTTCAATTCACGCTGGTACAGTTCAAAGACCCTGTATTCCCTTCCCATGTAGTTGATGATTGCCTTGCGCTCTTGGTAGAGCTGGCGCTTGAATTTTGACCGCTCTTCCTCGTAGAAAAATGTCTCTGTGGTTTCGTTGAAGCGGAGTGTCTTTTTCGGTTTGGCGTCTCTTGACGCTGAGAGGGGGCGCGGAAGACTCTGTCGTTTCGATGCGTTTGCACGCCCGTGTACTTGAGAGGTGGCTGAAGGCACCTTCAGCCCCATCTGCTTTATGCGCTCATGCAATTGCCCAGCGGTGGGCGCATGCCCTGTAGCGTCTAAGAGATTGATGGGATCGTTCACGCAGTAGGCATAGGCGTTCAGCCCTCCTTGTGCAAACGGGCTGAGGTCATCCGGGCTCTGGAAGCGCATCAAGGCCGGGCTATAGTTGCGATAGCCTTGGCCCAGTGCGTACGAGCGGGTGAGCGGGTCGTAGCGCTCACCGTTGAAACCCAACTTAGCTGTTTGGCCTGTCGAGCAATCATGTTGGCCATAAGGACCATAAACAAACAGAATGACCGACACTGGGCCTGGCCTCACGAAAAACAGAAGGGCGACAGTCTTGTTCACGCTGCGGCCACGCACAACTGGCAGATTTATCAGTAGCAGCTTCAGGTCTCAGCCTGTTTCGGTGAAGTCCACCAGACGCGCTGCTCAGCGCAAGCCAACGGTCAGCACCGCCAAATCCGTCCGCCTGGGTCAGGCGATGAGATCTCAGCCCATTTCCGCCCGCAGTTGCTCGATCCGCTGGTCCTTCTCTACCCAAAGCTGATTCACCCAGGCCTGCACCGTCTGTCGAAACTCAGGATCATTCTCGTAATCCCCCGCCCACAACGCCGGGTCCAGCTCACGCACCTGAATGTCGATAATCACCTGGCTAATGCTGCCATTGAGCAAATCCCAGAACCCCGGTGCCTTGTTGCCGGGGTACACGATGGTCACATCCAGCAAGGCATCCAGCTGCTCACCCAACGCCGCCAGCACAAACGCAACGCCACCCGCTTTGGGCTTGAGCAGGTAGCGATACGGCGACTGCTGTTCCAGCCGCTTGGCCTCGGTAAACCGGGTGCCTTCCAGGTAGTTCACCACGGTCACCGGCTGGCGCTTGAACAGCTCGCAGGCGGCCTTGGTGATTTCCAGGTCCTTGCCCTTGAGCTCCGGGTGCTTCTCCAGAAAGGCCTTGCTGTAGCGCTTCATGAACGGGTAATCCAGCCCCCACCAGGCCAGGCCCAGCAGCGGTACCCAGATCAGCTCTTTCTTCAGGAAGAACTTGAAGAATGGCGTGCGGCGGTTGAGGCTTTCGATCAGCGCGGGGATGTCGACCCAGGTCTGGTGGTTGCTCACGGCCAGGTACGAGGTGTCTTTGCGCAGGTTCTCGACGCCGCGAATGTCCCATTGGGTAGGAATGCACAAGGCGAAGATGGCCTTGTCGATTTCCGACCAGGTTTCGGCCACCCACATCACCGCCCACGAGGCATAGTCGCGGCCACGGCCCGGCAACACCAGTTTGAGCAGGGCGAAGACCAGCAGCGGGCAGATCAACACCACGGTATTGAGCAGCAGCAGGGTGGTAGTGAGAATGCCGGTCAGCAGGCGACGCATAAGGAGACTCTTGTTATGGGAGATAAACGGTTGGCAATGATAAGCAGCGCCGTGGCCTACGCCAAATGTCCAATGCCCGACGGCAGGGACAAATGTTTCACAACATGTTGGTTAACCTTGTGACAGCGAACCTATCTTGCCCGTGCAGTCTAAGCACTGACCCCTCTCAAGGAAGCCTGCCTGTGAAACCTCTGCTTGCCCTGTTGTCGCTGTTGGCACTGCCGGTAATGGCCGCCGAGCCTACGATCTATGGCCGTTACGAGAACATCACCCTGCCCGAGCTGGGCGAAACCCTTAAAGCCAAGATGGACACCGGTGCTTTCACCGCTTCGCTGTCGGCCAAGGACATCGAACTGTTCACCCGTGATGGCGACGAATGGGTGCGTTTCCGCCTGGCCACGAAAGACTCGGACGGCAAGGTGTACGAGCACAAGGTATCGCGCATCAGCAAGATCAAAGGGCGTGCCGATGAAGAGGAAGAAGGCGATGCGCCGGAAATCTCCAAGCGCCCGGTGGTGGACCTGGAGCTGTGCCTGGGTGACGTGAAGCGCACCGTGGAGGTGAACCTGGTGGACCGCAGCAGCTTCAATTACCCGCTGCTGGTGGGTTCCAAGGCGCTGCGCGAGTTCAAGGCTGCCGTGAACCCCGCCAAGAAGTTTACTGCTGGCAAACCTGACTGCTGATTCGATCCGCCTGTTCTGGCCCTTTCGCGGGCACGCCCGCTCCCACAGGACTAGCGCTGCTCTGAAGGGCAGCACAGTACCTGTGGGAGCGGGCTTGCCCGCGAAGAGGCCAGTGAGCTAAAAGTGCAGTCTGCCCTCAACAAGGCCGGACGCCATGCCCCATATCCTCATCGTCGAAGACGAAGCCGCCATCGCCGACACCTTGGTCTATGCCCTTCAGGCAGACGGTCATAGCACCGAATGGGTGACCTTGGGCAGCGCCGCCCTCGACCAGCAACGCCAGCGCCCGGCCGACCTGATCATCCTCGACATCGGCCTGCCCGACATCAGTGGCTTCGAAACCTGCCGCCAGTTGCGCCGTTTCACCGAGGTGCCGGTGATGTTCCTCAGTGCCCGCGACGGTGAAATCGACCGGGTGGTAGGCCTGGAAATCGGTGCCGACGACTACGTGGTCAAACCCTTCAGCCCGCGCGAAGTGGCCGCACGGGTACGCGCGATCCTCAAGCGCATGGCGCCTCGGGCCGAGCCTGCCACCGATACCGCGCTGTTCCAGCTCGACACCCTGCGCATGCAGATCACGTACCGTGGCCAGCCACTCACCCTGACCCGCCATGAGTTCCGTCTGCTGCAATCCCTGCTGGAACAACCGCAGCGGGTGTTCAGCCGCGAACAGTTGCTCGACGCCTTGGGCGTGGCCTCCGATGTGGGCTACGAGCGAACCGTCGACAGCCATATCAAGAGCCTACGCGCGAAACTGCGCCAGGTAGCGGGCGACGCCGAGCCGATCCAGACCCACCGCGGCCTCGGCTACAGCTACAGCCCGGACCATGCCTGATGCGCCTGGGCATCCGGATTTTCCTGGTGTACTTCCTGTTCGTCGGGTTGGCGGGCTACTTTTTGCTCAATACCGTGCGCGAACAAATTCGCCCGGTGGTGCGCCAGTCCTCTGAAGAAACACTGGTCGACACCGCCAACCTGCTGGCCGAGATCCTGCGTGATGACGTCAAGGCCGGGACCCTGAACCAAAGCCGTCTGCCCGAAGTGCTCAAGGCCTATGGCACGCGTAGCCCCGGCGCGCAAATCTGGGGCCTGGCCAAGACCCAGGTCAGCCACCGCATCTATGTCACCGATGCCAAGGGTATCGTGCTACTGGACTCCACCGGCGAGGCCCTGGGCAAGGACTATTCGCAGTGGAATGACGTGCTGAAGACCCTGCGTGGCGAGTACGGTGCCCGCTCCACCCGCAGTGACCCCAACGATGAAAGCACCTCGGTGATGCATGTGGCTGCACCGATCACGGATGAGGGCAAGATCATCGGCGTGGTTACCGTGGCCAAGCCCAACAGCTCGCTGCAACCGTACATCGACCGCTCCGAACAGCGCTTGCTCACTTTGGGCCTGGGGTTGATCGGTCTGGGCCTGCTGATCGGTGCAGCATTGTCGTGGTGGCTGGCGCGCTCGCTGCGCCGGCTGGCCCGCTATGCCCAAGCTGTCAGTGAAGGCGAGCGCGCCGCGTTGCCTCATTACAAGGGCGGCGAGCTGGCGCATTTGGCCCAGGCCGTGGAACGCATGCGCACGCAGCTGGAGGGCAAGGCCTATGTCGAGCGTTACGTGCACACCCTGACCCACGAGCTGAAAAGCCCGCTGGCGGCCATACGCGGGGCGTCCGAGCTGTTGCAGGACGAGATGCCGGCCGACCAGCGCGCGCGGTTTGCCGGCAATATCGAGCGTGAGAGCGAACGCTTGCAGCAGATGGTCGAGCGCCTGCTCAACCTGGCCCGGGTCGAGCAGATGCAGGCGCTGGAAGACGAGCAGCAGGTGGCACTGGCGGCGTTGGTGGACGAGTTGTTGTTGGCCCATGCAGCGTGCATCGATGGGGCCAGTCTGCACGTGCGTCAGCGGGTGCCTGCCGGGTTGCGTTTGCTGTGTGATCCGTTCCTGATGCGCCAGGCGCTGGCCAACCTGCTGGATAACGCGCTGGACTTCACCCCCGAAGGGGGGGCGCTGCTGTTCGACCTTGACCGCGATGGCGAGCGGGTGGCGTTGAGCCTGTTCAACCAGGGGCAGGCGATACCGGCGTATGCCATCGGGCGGGTCAGCGAACGGTTCTACTCGCTGCCGCGGCCAGGAAGTGGGCGCAAGAGCACCGGCTTGGGGCTGAACTTTGTGGCTGAAGTGATGCAGCTGCATGGTGGGGCGTTGGCGGTGGATAACGTCGATGGCGGCGTGCGGGTACGGTTGTGGTTGCCGGTGCGGCGTATCAGTTGAGGTAGCTGCGGCCCAAAAACACACAATCTCCACACAGTCTCCCCAAGGCCTCCACGCAAGGCGCAGACACTGCGCCCACTGCCACAGGAGGCCCCATGACCAAGACCCTCGGATACAAACTCGGCCTGATAGCCGTGCTCATATTGCTGCTGCTCATCCCGTTGCTGCTGATCAACGGCCTGATCGATGAGCGCCAGGCCCTGCGCGACGACGTACTGCGCGACATCGCGCAAAGTGCCAGCTTCGACCAGCAGCTCAGCGGCCCCCTGCTGGTGGTGCCGTACCGCAAGTACCAGCGCCGCTGGATCGAAAAGGATGGCGAGCGTACTCAGGAAACCAGCACTGTTGCCGGCCACCTGTACTTCCTGCCGGAAACCTTTGACGCCGACCTGGGTGTGGACACCGAACTACGTGCCCGAGGTATCTACCAGGCCCGCCTGTTCCACGCCAAAGGCCGCATCAGCGGTCGTTTCAAGCTTCCGGAGCGCTGGGGCATCGACAAGGACTTCGACGATTACCGCTTCGACAAGCCGTTCCTGGTGGTGGGCATCAGCGATATCCGCGGCATCGAGAACGGCCTGGGACTGAGCATGGATGTGCAAAAGGTGCCGTTCGAGGCCGGTACTCGGCTCGACTGGATGCGCGGCGGCGTGCATGCCAGCCTGCCAGCGCTGGACGGCCTGCAGGCGCGGGAATTCAGCTACGGCTTCGATCTGGCGCTGCAAGGCACTGGCCAGTTGCACATCGTGCCGGTGGGCCGTACCAGCAGCGTGGACATGCGCGCCAACTGGCCTCACCCAAGCTTCGTCGGCAGCTACCTGCCCAACCGCCGCGACATTGATCCCCAGGGCTTCAGCGCCCATTGGCAGACATCGTTCTTTGCCACCAACCTTGAAGACGCCCTGCGCCAGTGCGCCATTGCCGGGCAGTGCACCGACTTCAGTGAGCGCAGCTTCGGGGTGAGCTTTGTCGACCCGGTGGACCAGTACCTGAAAAGCGAACGGGCGATTAAATACGCGCTGTTGTTCATTGCACTGACCTTTGCCGGCTTCTTCCTGTTCGAAGTGCTGAAAAACCTGAGCGTACACCCGGTGCAGTACATCCTGGTGGGCGTAGCGCTGGCGTTCTTCTACCTATTGTTGCTGTCGTTGTCCGAGCACATCGGGTTTGGCCTGGCGTATGGGCTGTCGGCTTCGGCGTGCGTGCTGCTGATCGGCTTCTACCTGAGCCATGTGTTGCGCAGCCTGGGGCGAGGGGTTGGGTTTGCGGCGGGGTTGGCGGCGTTGTATGCGCTGCTCTACGGTCTGCTGAGCGCCGAGGATTATGCGCTGCTGATGGGCTCGCTGCTGTGTTTTGGCTTGCTGGGGGTGTTCATGGTGCTGACCCGGCGGCTGGACTGGGCGCGGGTGGGGAGGGTGGCATGAGGGAGGATAGAGAAATTGGGCGGTGGCTGGCCCAGCGGATTGGGCAGTTGTTTCCTGTTGTACCGAGGTGAGGCCATCGCGAGCTAGCTTGCTCCTACAGGGGCGCCACAGGCCATGTAGGAGCGAGCTAGCTCGCGATAGGGCCGGTCAGGCCACCGGTGCAGTGGCGACCATCGATGGCCGCTGGCTCACTTCGGCATACCACGCTGCCAACCCTGGCTGGCGCTCACGCCAGCCAAACTCGGGCTGACGCAAATCCAGATACCCCAGCGCACACGCCACGCCAATTGCTGCCAGGTCGAACCCAGACATCAACTCGGGCAGGTGCTCATGCTCCAGGTTGGCCAGGCTGCGGCGGATCTTGTCGCCCTGCGCCTGCAACCAGCCGTCCCAGCGTTTGTCTTCGGGCCGCAGGAAGCTTTCATAGCGCGACGACACCGCCGCATCCATGATCGCATCGGCCTGCGACACCAGCGTCATGCGCCGCCAGCGCGCCGAGCCTTCGCGGGGCAAGAGCGGCAGGCCGACGTGTTGCAGGTCGAGGTACTCGCAGATCACCCGGCTATCATGCAGCACGGTGCCGTCTTCCAGGCGCAGGGCCGGGATCTTGCCGATCGGGTTGTCCTGGTTGAGCTGCAGGTCGCCGCTCACCGGGCTGATGTTCACCGGCTGCAGCTGCACCCTTTCGAATTGGCCGGTTTCATGCAACACCACCATGACCTTGCGCACGAAAGGCGACAACGGCGAGTGGAACAGGGTCATCGTGCTCATGCTTCAATTGCCCTGCAGGCTGGGTGGCAGGCAGACACCGGTGCCGCCGATGCCGCAGTAGCCGTCCGGGTTCTTGGCCAGGTACTGCTGGTGGTAGGCCTCGGCAAAGTACACGGTCGGCGCCTGGTCGATTTCAGTGGTGATTTCACCAAAGCCGGCCTTGCTCAGTTCAGCCTGGAAGGCGTCGCGGCTGGCCTTGGCCTGTTCCAGCTGTTCCGGGCTGGTGCAGTAGATGGCCGAGCGGTACTGGGTGCCGACGTCATTGCCCTGGCGCATGCCCTGGGTGGGGTTGTGCAGCTCCCAGAACATCGCCAGCAGCTCGCGGTAGCTGACTTTGTCCTTGTCGAACACCACCAGCACCACTTCGGTGTGGCCGGTCAGGCCCGAGCAGACTTCTTCGTAGGTAGGGTTTGGGGTGAAGCCGCCGGCGTAGCCGACCACAGTGCTGACCACGCCCTCGCGCTGCCAGAAGCGGCGCTCGGCGCCCCAGAAGCAACCCAGGCCGAAGATGGCGAAGTCGATGGCGCCTTCGAAGAACGGGCCGAGCAGCGGGGTGCCTTCGAACACGTAGTGGAACTCGGGCAGGGCCATTGGCGTTTCGCGGCCAGGCAGCGCCTGTTCCGCAGTTGGCATGACGTTTTTGTTCACCAGGATTTCCGAACGCAGGACCATGGCCGTTCCTCTGTGTTTTTTCAGTTGGATAGGTGTTGGGGCCTTCGCGGGCATGCCCGCGAAGGGACCCGAATGGCTTCTATAGTGCCCGAGGATGGCGCCGCTGTCAGGCCACAGGGCCACGCGGGTATCGCTTCAGCCGCTCAGCCAGCTCCCGCCCCGGAATTGGCCGGTCAAACAGGTAACCCTGGCCCACGTCGCAACGGTGCCTGCGCAGAAACGCCAGCTGCTCCGGCGTCTCGATCCCTTCGGCCACTACCTTCAGCTTTAGGTTGTGCGCCATGGCCACCACCGCCGAGGTAATTTCCATGTCGTCCTGGTTGTCGGGGATCTCATTGATGAAGCTGCGGTCGATCTTGAGAATGTCGATCGGAAACTTCTTCAGGTAGCTCAGCGACGAGTAACCGGTACCGAAGTCGTCCATGGCCAGGGTCAGGCCCAAGGCCTTCAGCTCGTCCAGCTGGCGGTGGGTGTCTTCGGTGGCTTCCAGCAGGAGGCCTTCCGTCAGCTCCAGCTCCAGCAGGTGCGGTGGCAGGGCTTCTTCCTTGAGGATGGTGCTGATAGAGGCTACCAGGTCGGGGTCGGAAAACTGCTTGGGCGACAGGTTGATCGCTACGTGCAGGTTGCCCAAGCCGGCCTCGCGCAGTTGCTGGCTCATGCTGCATGACTGGCGTATCACCCATTTGCCAATGGGAATGATCAGGCCGGTTTCTTCTGCCACGCTGATGAACTGATCCGGGCGGATCATGCCGCGCTCGGGGTGGTTCCAGCGCAACAGCGCTTCCAGCCCCAGCAGGCGACCGCTACGCAGGCAGATCTTGGGCTGGTAGAACACTTCCAGCTCGTTCTGGGTCAGGGCACGGCGCAGGTTGTTCTCGACGAACAGCTTGTAGCTGGCTTCGGCATTGAGCACTTCGGTAAACACCTGCACCTGATGCTTGCCGTTGGCCTTGGCCTTGTGCAACGCCAAGCCGGCGTTTTTCATCAGGCTGGCCGGGTCAGCGCCGTGCAGCGGTGCGTAGGCCAGGCCCACCGAGGCCGTGACGTTGATCAACTGGTTGTCGACGAACATCGGCTTGTCGAGGGTGCGCAGCAATTGCTGGGCAACGCCCTGGCCATCTTCCAGGCTGGTGTCGTCAAGCAATACCGCGAACTCGTTACTGGCAAAGCGCGCCAGGATACCGCCGGTGTGCAAGCTGTTGCGCAGGCGGCGGGCCAGGCTGATCAGCAGCTTGTCGCCGGTCTGGTGGCCAAGGCTGTCGTTGATGCGCTTGAAGTTGTCGATGTCCACCAGCAGCAGGCACATCGCGCTTTCGCCATCGCGGGCAAAGCACTCGTCCAGGCTGCGGATGAACGCCGGGCGGTTGCCCAGGTTGGTCAGGTTGTCGGTGTAGGCCAGTCGCTCGATGCGCTGCTGGGCCAGCTTGGTCTGGGTGACGTCTTCGTAGATGCCGATGTAGTGGGTCAGCTCACGGTTATCGCCGTACACCTTGGAAATCGACAACTGGCCCCAGTAGGGCTCCAGGTTCTTGCGCCGGCTCCTGAATTCGCCCTGCCAGCTGTTGCCCATGGCCAGGCTCGACGGCGAGTCGAACAGCAATTCGCTGAGGTTCTCCAATGCCGGCAGCTCACCCAGGTGGCGGCCTTGCACTTCTTCGGTGCTGTACTGGGTGATGGCGGTGAAACTCGGATTGACGTACTCCACACGGCCATCGCGGTTCACCAGCAAAAAGGCGCTGGCGCTTTGCTCGACGGCACGCTGGAACAGGTGCAATGCGCTGGCCGCAGTGCGCCGGTTGTGGTTGGTGATGACTTGGGCGAACTGGTCGGCCAGCTCACCTGCAAAGGCTATCTCGTCCGATTGCCAGGCCCGTGGCTGGCCGGTCTGCTCCAGGCACAGCACGCCGACGACCTGGCCATCGACACGGATACTTGCGTCGAGCATGGCCTTGTTTTCCGGGCACAGGCTTTGCGCCAGGGCGCGGGTACGTGGGTCGTGGCCGGCGTTGTGGGCGTCGATGGCACGGCTGGCGTGCAGCGCGTCGAGGTAGTCGGGGAAACGGCTGGCATCGATGGCTTCGGGCTGGCGATGCTCTTGTGCATCGCGGTACCAGGCGGTGATCGGTTCCAGACGCTGGTCGTCCAGGTGCCAGATGCTGGCGCTGTCGACCTTGTAGATTTCGCAGGCGCTGCGGGTAATCAGCTGGGCAGCTTCCAGCAGCGAGTTCCCGGCACTGTAGCGCTGGCGAGCCAGGCGCAGGATCAGGTCCTGCTGGCCGTGCACGCGCTCCAGGTGTTCCAGCTGCTCTTGCTGGGCGCGTTGGTTCAGTTGCAGGGCCAGCTGCAGGCGGTTGTTGCGTGATTCCAGGTCGTTGGCGTCGGCTTCGCCGGTATCGTCCAGCAGGTCATCGAGCACGCTCAGGTAGCCGCGCAACAGCTGGCGGTTATGCTGCTTGTAGGTTTCACCCACCTCCAGCAGGCGCAGCGAGGCGCTGGGCGTGTGCAGGGTGTAGCGCACGCGGTAGTACCCGCGCTGGGCCAGTTGCAGTTGGACCTCGTCGTGCAACCGGTAGCGAACTTCGGGTTCCATCAGGCTGGCGTAGGGTGCGTCTACCAAGGCACACAGGTCGCCGGCGTGCAGGCCAAACTGGCGCTCGCAGGCCGGGTCCAGGTAGAGCATGGCCCAGGTGGCTTCGTTGAGCCGTTCGAAACGCAGCATGCCGAGCCGCGAGGGCACGGGTAACGGCGTGACGACCTCGGCCGCCACACGGCTGGCGGCATCGGGTTGGCTTTTCATCGAAGACTCGCTTGAAGAGGGAACGCGGCCTTGCGGCGGCGGCAGATTCGGCAAGGTTGCATCATGTCCCGAGGGCTGGCAAGCGGCCATGCGTGATGCTGTGTACAGGTTATCGGCTGTCAGGGCTGATTCTGTAGTTTGGCTGGAGATTTTAGGGCTGCTACGCAGCCCTAATGTACCTTGTGTCAGGCAAAAAAAAGCCCCGCCAATCGACGGGGTTGAGGTACGAGCGTGGCAGCTCGAAAAGGGTACTGCCCCTCGCAAGGAGGGGCAGCGGGCCGCCTTACAGCAGCATGGTGCGGATATCGCCCAGCACGTCGCCCAGGCGCTTGGTGAAGCGCGCGGCGGCTGCGCCGTTGATCACACGGTGATCGTAGGACAGCGACAGTGGCAGCATCAGCTTAGGCTGGAAGGCCTTGCCATCCCACACTGGCTGCATGGTCGCCTTGGAGACGCCCAGGATAGCCACTTCCGGCGCGTTGACGATCGGCGTGAAGCCGGTGCCGCCAATGTGGCCGAGGCTGGAGATGGTGAAGCAGGCGCCTTGCATCTCGTCGGCCGACAGCTTCTTGGTGCGGGCTTTTTCGGCCAGCGCAGCCGCTTCGGCAGCCAGTTGCAGCAGGCTCTTCTGGTCGACGTTCTTGATCACAGGGACCAGCAGACCGTCCGGGGTGTCCACGGCAAAGCCGATGTGCACGTACTTCTTGCGGATGATGGCCTTGCCGCTTGGTGCCAGCGAGCTGTTGAAGTCTGGCAGTTCCTTGAGCAGGAAAGCACAGGCCTTGAGCAGCAGTGGCAGCACGGTCAGCTTCACGCCAGCCTTCTCGGCCACGGCCTTCTGCGCAACGCGGAAGGCTTCCAGCTCGGTGATGTCGGCGGAGTCGAACTGGGTCACGTGCGGCACGTTCAGCCAGCTGCGGTGCAGGTTGGCAGCACCGACCTGCATCAGGCGGGTCAGGGCCACTTCTTCCACTTCACCGAACTTGCTGAAGTCCACGGCAGGGATCGGCGGGATGCCGGCACCGCCGGTTGCACCGGCTGCTGCCGGAGCTTCCTTGGCCTTCTGCATCATCGCTTTGACGTAAACCTGCACGTCTTCTTTCAGAATGCGGCCGTGCGGACCGGTGGCGGCAACAGCGCCCAGGTCGACACCAAATTCACGGGCCAGCTGACGAACGGCTGGGCCTGCGTGAACCTTGGCGTTGCTGCCAGCGGCCGGTGCGGTAGCAGCCGGTGCCGGGGCGGCAGCCGGGGCAGCAGCGGCAGGTGCGGCAGCCGGAGCAGCCTCAGCCTTGGCTGGCGCCGGGGCAGCAGGGGCCGGAGCGGCAGCCGGGGCTGCGCCAGCGACCTTCAGTTTGAAGATCAGGTCGCCAGTGCCGACTTCGTCTTCCAGCTTGCACAGCACTTCTTCGACCACGCCAGCAGCTGGCGACGGGATTTCCATGGAGGCCTTGTCGGACTCCAGGGTAATCAGCGACTGGTCGGCTTCGACGGTGTCGCCGACCTTGACCAGCACTTCGATGATCTTGGCCTTGCCCGACGAGCCGATGTCCGGCACGTGGATGTCCTGCACGCTGGCGGCAGCCGGGGCTGCGGCTGGCGCAGGGGCAGCTTCGGCAGCAGGCGCTGGGGCAGCAGCCGGGGCCGCAGCTGCAGCGGCTGGAGCCTCAGGGGCCGCAGCAGCGGCGCCCTCGGCTTCCAGAACCAGCAACTCGTCGCCTTCTTTCAGGCGGTCGCCCAGCTTGACCTTCAGTTCCTTGATGACGCCGGCCTTGGGGGCCGGGATTTCCATGGAGGCCTTGTCGGACTCCAGGGTCAGCAGGCTCTGGTCAGCCTCGATACGGTCACCGACCTTGACGAACAGCTCGATGATTTCACCTTCACCGCTGCCGATGTCAGGTACGCGAATGAGTTCGCTCACTTAAAAATACTCCTCAGCAGTCCAGTGGGTTGCGCTTGTCCGGGTCGATACCGAACTTGACGATAGCGTCTGCAACAACCTTGGGTTCGATCTCGCCACGGTCAGCCAGGGCTTCCAGGGCAGCCAGCACCACGAAGTGGCGGTCGACTTCGAAGAAGTGACGCAGCTTCTTGCGGCTGTCGCTGCGACCGTAACCGTCGGTACCCAGGACCTTGAACTCTTTGCTCGGCACCCACTGGCGAATCTGTTCAGCGAACAGCTTCATGTAGTCGGTAGAAGCGATGACCGGGCCTTTGCGACCGTTCAGGCACTGCTCGACATAGGTCTGCTGTGGCTTCTGGCCAGGCTTCAGACGGTTGGCGCGTTCCACGGCCAGGCCGTCGCGGCGCAGTTCGTTGAAGCTGGTGACGCTCCACACGTCGGCACCGACGTTGAACTCTTCACGCAGGATCTTCGCCGCTTCGCGGACTTCGCGCAGGATGGTGCCGGAGCCCATCAGCTGTACGTGGTGCGCGGCTTCGCGGGTGTCTTCTTCCAGCAGGTACATGCCCTTGATGATGCCTTCCTCGACACCGGCCGGCATGGCTGGCTGCTGGTAGGATTCGTTCATCACGGTGATGTAGTAGAAGATGTCCTGTTGCTCTTCGGTCATCTTCTTCATGCCGTCCTGGATGATCACCGCCAGCTCGTAGCCGTAGGTTGGATCGTAGGTGCGGCAGTTCGGGATGGTGCCCGCCATCATGTGGCTGTGACCGTCTTCGTGCTGCAGGCCTTCACCGTTCAGGGTGGTACGGCCGGCGGTACCGCCGATCAGGAAGCCGCGGGTGCGGCTGTCGCCAGCGGCCCAGGCCAGGTCGCCAATGCGCTGGAAGCCGAACATCGAGTAGAAGATGTAGAACGGCAGCATCGGCTGGTTGTGGCAGCTGTACGAGGTACCGGCAGCGATGAACGACGACATGGCGCCGGCTTCGTTGATGCCTTCCTCGAGGATCTGGCCTTTCTTGTCTTCGCGGTAGAACATCACCTGGTCTTTGTCGACTGGCTCGTAGAGCTGGCCGACCGACGAGTAGATGCCCAGCTGGCGGAACATGCCTTCCATACCGAAGGTACGGGCTTCGTCCGGGATGATCGGGACGATGCGCTGGCCGATTTCCTTGTCCTTGACCAGCTGCGCCAGAATACGCACGAAGGCCATGGTGGTGGAGATTTCGCGGTCGCCCGAGCCGTCCAGGATCGCTTTCAGCGTTTCCAGTGGCGGGGTCGGTACGCTGAAGCTCTTGGCACGGCGCTGTGGCACGAAACCGCCCAGGGCAGCACGGCGCTCGGCCAGGTACTTGGCTTCGGCAGAACCTTCTTCCGGCTTGAAGAACGGCAGGTTTTCGAGGTCGGCATCCTTGACCGGGATGTCGAAGCGGTCACGGAAGTGACGCAGGCTGTCGACGTCGACCTTCTTGGTGTTGTGCGCGGTGTTCTTGGCTTCGCCGGCACCGGTACCGTAACCCTTGATGGTCTTGGCCAGGATGACGGTAGGCTGGTCTTTGTGGTTGACCGCCTGGTGGTACGCCGCGTAGACCTTGTACGGGTCGTGGCCACCACGGTTGAGCTTCCAGATCTCGTCGTCGGACAGGTCTTCGACCATGGCCTTGAGTTCTGGGGTGTTGAAGAAGTTTTCACGAACGTACGCGCCATCTTTGGCTTTGTAGTTCTGGTACTCGCCGTCGATGACTTCGTCCATGCGGCGCTGCAGGGCACCGTCGGTGTCCTTGGCGAACAGTGGGTCCCAGAAGCGGCCCCAGACAACCTTGTTGACGTTCCAGCCACCGCCACGGAAAACGCCTTCGAGTTCCTGGATGATCTTGCCGTTGCCGCGAACCGGGCCGTCGAGGCGCTGGAGGTTGCAGTTGATGACGAAGATTAGGTTGTCCAGCTTCTCGCGGCCGGCCAGGGCG
Organism: Pseudomonas sp. yb_9; assembly: GCF_043103635.1. Classification (NCBI taxonomy): domain Bacteria; kingdom Pseudomonadati; phylum Pseudomonadota; class Gammaproteobacteria; order Pseudomonadales; family Pseudomonadaceae; genus Pseudomonas; species Pseudomonas sp. yb_9. The sequence continues at coordinate 121,972 of NZ_JBICKA010000025.1, forward strand.
ATTGCGCCCAGGGATTCCGGCTCGTCACACTCGCCGTCGCCCATGAAGCACCAGACTTTCTGCTTGCCGGCCGGGATGTAGCCGCGCGCTTCCAGGTACTTCATGAAGCGGGCCTGGTAGATGGCCTGGATCGGGCCCAGACCCATCGATACGGTCGGGAACTGCCAGAAGTCAGGCATCAGCCATGGGTGCGGGTACGAAGACAGGCCATTGCCGTCCACTTCCTGACGGAAGTTGTTCATCTGGTCTTCGTTGATGCGGCCTTCCATGAAGGCGCGGGCGTAGATGCCTGGGGAGGCGTGGCCCTGGAAGAAGATCAGGTCGCCGCCGTGTTCTTCGGTCGGGGCCTGGAAGAAGTAGTTGAAGCCGATGTCGTACAGGGTGGCACTGGAGGCGAAGCTGGAGATGTGTCCGCCCAGGTCCGAGTCTTTCAGGTTGGTGCGCATGACCATGGCCAGGGCGTTCCAACGCACCATCGAGCGAATGCGGCGTTCCATGAACAGGTCGCCAGGCATGCGTGCTTCGTGGGTGACAGGGATGGTGTTGCGGTATGGCGTGGTGATCGCATACGGCAGCTGGGAGCCACTACGGGTGGCCAGCTCGCCCATACGGGTCATCAGGTAATGAGCGCGGTCTTCGCCTTCTTTGTCGAGGACCGACTCCAGGGCATCCAGCCATTCCTGGGTTTCGATTGGATCGAGGTCTTGCATGGCTTGCTCCAGGGCGGAAAGGCAACCAGAATCGATTGCCTGAAGTTGCGACTGGCCTTATGGGCAGACGTCGTGAATTCTTGGATTACCGGGGTGTCTTCCGGCGCGTTGTAGTTTTACTACATTTGCTTTCGCATTTCATGCTTTTACACGACACGAGTAGTAGTAAAACTACATTTGTGCGACGTTTGGTCGCACCTTGGCTTGTGAGGAAAAACGTTCATGTTGGTTGGCATTGTGTCGCGAACGGGTGGTTCTTGATGATTGTTGCCAAGTTTTCGTTTTTTTCAGCTATTTCCAACTTTTGTACGACAGTCCAACCGTGGTCCGGCTTCCCCTTGGCCGCTTTTTCCCCTCTATTTCACGCCGATCAAGGATAGACCATGCGCCTGCCTTTGCCGTCCGATCTGCCCGCCATACTTCAGCCACTGGTCGCTCGCAACCAGCAATTCCTCCGCGATGCGCTAGCGGCTCACCCCGAGCTCGACCTGAATGCCTGGAGCCCGCTGCACCGGCAGCAATTCGACCAGGTGGCCGCGGCCAGCGATTTTGTCCTGGGCCTGGCCCAGCGCGAGCCGGCCATGCTGTTCGGCCTGCTGACCAGTGGCGAGCTAGAGCGCCGTTATGCACCGGGTGAGCTGCGCGGGCACATCGCTGCGGCCGCCCAGGCGGCACAAAGCGACGATGAGCTGGCGCGCAACCTGCGCCGCGAGCGCAACCGCCAGCAGTTGCGCATTATCTGGCGCGACATCACCCGCCAGGCCGAACTGAGCGAGACGTGCCGCGACCTGTCCGACCTGGCCGATGCCGCCATCGACGAAGCCTACCAATGGCTGTATCCGCGCCATTGCCAGCAGTTCGGCACGCCCATCGGCAACCGCAGCGGCCAGCCGCAGCACATGGTGGTGCTGGGCATGGGCAAGCTGGGGGCGGTGGAGCTGAACCTGTCGTCGGACATCGACCTGATCTTCGGCTTCCCCGAAGGCGGCGAAACCGAAGGGGTGAAGCGCTCGCTGGAAAACCAGGAATTCTTCACCCGCTTGGGCCAGCGGCTGATCAAGGCGCTGGACCCGGTGACCGTCGACGGCTTCGTGTTCCGCGTCGACATGCGCCTGCGCCCCTATGGTTCGGCCGGCGCGCTGGTGCTCAGCTTCAATGCCCTGGAGCAGTACTACCAGGACCAGGGGCGCGACTGGGAACGTTACGCGATGATCAAGGCGCGGGTGGTGGCCGGCGACCAGGCTGCCGGCGCGCAACTGCAGGAGATGCTGCGCCCGTTCGTGTACCGCCGTTACCTGGACTTTTCCGCGATCGAAGCCCTGCGCACCATGAAGCAGTTGATCCAGCAGGAAGTGCGGCGCAAGGGCATGGCCGACAACATCAAGCTGGGTGCCGGTGGTATCCGCGAGGTTGAGTTCATCGCCCAGGCTTTCCAGCTGATCCACGGCGGGCGCGACCTGAGCTTGCAGCAACGGCCGTTGCTCAAGGTGCTGGCCACCCTCGAAGGCCAGGGTTACCTGCCGCCGGCGGTGGTTGCCGAGCTGCGCGAGGGTTATGAGTTCCTGCGTTATACCGAGCACGCCATCCAGGCCATTGCCGACCGCCAGACGCAAATGTTGCCAGAGGGCGAGACCGACCAGGCGCGGGTGGCCTACATGCTCGGTTTTGCCGACTGGCAGAGCTTCCACGACCAGTTGACCTACTGGCGTGGCCGTATCGACTGGCACTTCCGCCAGGTGATCGCCGACCCGGATGATGAAGACGGTGAAGGCGAACTGGTGGTAGGGGGCGAATGGTCGCCACTGTGGGAACAGGCGCAGGATGAAGAAGCCGCTGGCCGGCAGCTGGAAGAGGCTGGCTTCAAGGAGCCTGTTGAAGCCTTGCGGCGTTTGGCGGGGCTGCGCTCCAGCCCGCAGTTGCGGTCGATGCAGCGCATTGGCCGTGAGCGGCTGGACGCCTTTATTCCACGTTTGCTGGCCCAGGCGGTCGAGCACGACAACCCTGACCTGGTGCTGGAACGTGTGCTGCCGCTGGTTGAAGCCGTGGCGCGGCGTTCGGCTTACCTGGTGCTGCTGACCGAAAACCCGGGTGCCCTGCGCCGTCTGCTGACCTTGTGCGCGGCCAGCCCGTGGATTGCCGAACAGATTGCGCTGTACCCGTTGCTGCTCGACGAACTGCTTAACGAAGGCCGCTTGTTCAGCCCGCCCTTGGCCCCAGAGCTGGCCAGCGAGTTGCGTGAACGCCTGACGCGCATCCCCGAGGATGACCTGGAGCAGCAGATGGAAGCGCTGCGCCACTTCAAGCTGGCCCACAGCCTGCGCGTGGCCGCCTCGGAAATCAGCGGCAACCTGCCGTTGATGAAAGTCAGCGACTACCTGACCTGGCTGGCCGAAGCCATCCTCGACCAGGTACTGGCCCTGGCCTGGCGCCAGACCGTGGCCCGCCACGGCCAGCCCAAGCGCAGCGACGGCAGCCTGTGCGACCCAGGTTTCATCATCATTGGTTATGGCAAGGTCGGCGGCCTGGAGTTGGGGCACGGCTCGGACCTGGACCTGGTGTTCATCCACGACGGCGACCCGCAAGAGGAAACCGACGGCGCCAAGCCCATCGACAGTGCGCAGTTCTTTACGCGCCTGGGCCAACGCATCATTCACCTGCTGACCACCCAGACCAACTCGGGCCAACTGTATGACGTGGACATGCGCCTGCGCCCATCCGGTGCTGCCGGCCTGCTGGTGAGTTCGTTGGGCGCCTTCGAGCGCTACCAGCAGAACGAAGCCTGGACCTGGGAGCATCAGGCCTTGGTGCGGGCCCGCGTGCTGGTGGGCTGCAAACAGGTCGGCACCGCGTTCGAAGGCGTGCGCGCCAAGGTACTGGGCCAGGCCCGCGACCTGGAAAAACTGCGCACCGAAGTGAGTGAAATGCGCGCCAAGATGCGTGACAACCTAGGGACCAAGGCTACGGCTGCGGGCACTGCGGCTAACGCGTTCGAGGCCGGTGTGCCCTTCGATATCAAGCAGGATGCCGGCGGTATCGTCGATATCGAATTTATGGTGCAATACGCTGCTTTGGCCTGGTCCCATGACCACCCGGCCATACTCCGATGGACCGATAACATCCGCATTCTGGAAGAGCTGGAGCAGGCGAGTTTGATGCCGGCCAGTGACGCGGTGCTGTTGCGTGAAGTGTACAAGGCGTTCCGCTCGGCCTCGCACCGCCAGGCCCTGCAGAAGCAGGCCGGTGTGATCGACGCGGCGCAGTTTGCCGATGAACGCCGCGAGGTGCGGCGGATCTGGGGTGAGCTGGGGTTGAGCTGATACCGCGTTGGCTTCTTCGCGGGCACGCCCGCCCCCACGGGGACAGCACAAGCCTTGAGAGCAGTGCAGTACCTGTGGGAGCGGGCTTGCCCGCGAATAGGCCATGTGAGTGGTACACTGTCCGCCACATAGCCTGAATATAAAGAGGGGAGGCCAGGCTGTACCGCAGTCTGTAGCCTCCCCGAGCGTTTCTGGACTAAGCATGAGAATACTGATCATTGGCCCCAGCTGGGTCGGCGACATGGTGATGGCGCAGACCCTGTTCCAGTGCCTGAAACAGCAGCACCCCGACTGCGTGATCGACGTGTTGGCCCCCGAGTGGAGCCGGCCGATCCTGGAGCGCATGCCCGAGGTGCGCCAGGCCTTGAGCTTCCCGCTCGGCCACGGCGCGCTGGAGCTGGCCACGCGCCGGCGCATCGGCAAGTCCCTGGCCGGCCAGTACGACCAGGCCATCCTGCTGCCCAACTCGCTGAAGTCGGCCCTGGTGCCGTTCTTCGCCGGTATCCCCAAACGCACCGGCTGGCGCGGCGAAATGCGCTTTGGCCTGCTGAACGATGTGCGCAAGCTGGACAAGGCCCGCTACCCGCTGATGATCGAGCGCTTCATGGCCCTGGCCTTTGCGCCCGGTGCCGAGCTGCCGCAGCCGTACCCGCGCCCCAGCCTGCAGATCGAAGCGCAAAGCCGCGAAGCCGCGCTGGCCAAGTTCGGCCTGGAACTGGACCGCCCGGTGCTGGCGCTATGCCCAGGTGCCGAGTTTGGTGAGGCCAAGCGCTGGCCGGCCGAGCATTACGCTGCCGTGGCCGACGCGATGATCCGCCAGGGCTGGCAGGTGTGGCTGTTCGGCTCGAAGAAAGACCACCCGGTCGGTGAGCAGATCCGTGACCGGTTGATCCCGGGTTTTCGTGAAGAGTCGTCCAACCTGGCGGGCGAAACCTCGCTGGCCGAGGCCATCGACCTGATGTCCTGCGCCCATGCCGTGGTGTCCAACGACTCCGGCCTGATGCATGTGGCCGCCGCGCTGAACCGCCCACTGGTGGCCGTATACGGCTCGACGTCGCCCGGGTTTACCCCGCCGCTGGCCGACCAGGTGGAAGTGGTGCGCACCGGCATCGAGTGCAGCCCGTGTTTCGACCGTACCTGCCGCTTCGGCCACTACAACTGCCTGCGTCTGCTGGAGCCGGGCAAAGTCATTGCCGCCCTGCACAGCCTGAGCGGGCCGGACCTGATCGATACCGTGGCTGAGGTCGACTAAGTGCGGGTACTGATCATCAAGACCTCGTCGCTGGGTGATGTGATCCACACCTTGCCGGCGCTTACCGATGCCGCCCATGCCATCCCGGGCATCCGTTTCGACTGGGTGGTTGAAGAAGGCTTTGCCGAAATCCCCAGCTGGCACCCGGCGGTCGACCAGGTTATCCCGGTGGCCATCCGCCGCTGGCGCAAGAACCTCTGGCAAACCCTCAAGAGTGGCGAGTGGAAGGCGTTCAAGCAGCGTGTGCGCGAACGCAAATACGACCTGGTGATCGATGCCCAGGGCCTGGTGAAGTCGGCCTGGCTGACCCGCTACGTGAAGGCCCCGGTCGCCGGCCTGGACCGCTACTCGGCCCGCGAAGGCTGGGCCAGCCGCTTCTATGACCGGCGCCTGTCGGTTGCCACCGGCCAGCATGCGGTGGAGCGGGTGCGCCAGTTGTTCGCCATGGCCCTGGCCTACGACCTGCCGGAAGGCATCGGCAACTACGGCCTGGACCTGGACCGCCTGCAGCTGCCGCCGGCTGCGCCCTATGTGGTGTTCCTGCATGGCACCACCTGGGCAACCAAGCATTGGCCTGAAGCTTACTGGCGCGAACTGGCCGAGCGCATGGGCCGGCGCAAGCTGGAAGTGCGTCTGCCTTGGGGCAACCCGGCCGAGAAGGCGCGCGCCGAGCGCATCGCCCAGGGCTTGAACAACTGCCAGGTACTCCCCAAATTGAACCTTGCTGGCGTTGCCCGCGTGCTGGCAGCGGCAAAAGCCTGCGTGGCGGTCGATACCGGCCTTGGCCACCTGGCCGCAGCACTCGATGTGCCCACCATTTCGCTGTTCGGCCCGACCAACCCGGGCCTGACTGGCGCCTACGGACGGACCCAGATTCACCAGGCCAGTGACTGGCCTTGCGCGCCCTGCCTGCAGAAGAAGTGCACCTACGAACCGAGCGCCGATGACCTGCGCCGGTTCGATCTGAAACGCGAGTGGCCGCTGTGCTTCACTCGCCTGAATCCCGAGCATGTGGCGGGCCGCTTGAGCGCGTTGCTGCTGGCTGAGGATGTCCGTTGATGCAACTGGCTTTCGTGCTTTACAAATATTTCCCCTTCGGCGGGCTGCAGCGCGACTTCATGCGCATTGCCCTGGAATGCCAGAAGCGGGGCCACCAGATCCGTGTGTACACGCTGATCTGGGAAGGTGACATTCCGCCGGGCTTTGAAGTGCTGGTGGCGCCGGTGAAGGCGATTTTCAACCACCGCCGCAACGAGAAGCTCAGCGCCTGGATGGCCGCCGACCTGGCCAAGCGCCCGGTCGACCGCCTGATCGGCTTCAACAAGATGCCAGGGCTGGACGTGTACTACGCCGCCGACGGCTGCTTCGAAGACAAGGCGCAGACCCTGCGTGGCGGCCTGTACCGCCGCTGGGGCCGTTACCGGCACTTTGTCGAGTACGAGCGTGCGGTATTCGCCAAGGACGCCCACACCGAAGTGCTGATGATTTCCGAAGTGCAGCAGCCGCTGTTCATCAAGCACTATGGCACCCCGGTGGAACGCTTCCACCTTCTGCCGCCGGGCATTTCCCAGGACCGCCGTGCGCCGGCCAATGCCGCCGAGATCCGCGCCGAGTTCCGCAAGGAATTCAACCTGGGGGATGACGACCTGCTGCTGGTGCAGATTGGCTCGGGCTTCAAGACCAAGGGCGTGGACCGTAGCCTCAAGGCGCTGGCCGCGTTGCCGTCGGCCCTGCGCAAACGCACGAAGCTGATGGTGATCGGCCAGGACGACCCCAAGGTGTTCCAGCTGCAAAGCGCCACCCTGGGCCTGGGCGACCAGGTGCAGTTCCTCAAGGGCCGCAGCGACATCCCGCGCTTCCTGCTGGGTGCCGATTTGCTGATTCACCCGGCCTACAACGAGAACACCGGTACGGTGCTGCTCGAAGCGCTGGTGGCCGGCCTGCCGGTGCTGGTGTCCAAGGTGTGCGGCTACGCCCACTACATTGCCGAGGCCGACTGCGGCCTGGTGCTGGACGAGCCGTTCGAACAGGACCAGCTCAATGGCTACCTGCAGCGCATGCTCGAAGACTCGCAGGCCCGCGCCAGTTGGTCGCGCAACGGCCTGGCGTTCGCTGAAACCGCTGATCTGTACAGCATGCCGCAGCATGCTGCCGACGTGATCCTGGGGCAGAAAACCGCATGAAGCTGATAGTGGCCGAGCCCTTCAAACGCCTGTGGGCCGGGCGGGATGCCTTCGACGCCGTCGAGGCGCTGCAAGGCGAGGTCTATCGCGAACTGGAAGGGCGCCGCACGCTGCGTACCGAGGTGGAGGGCGAAGGGTTTTTCGTCAAGATCCACCGCGGCATCGGCTGGGGCGAGATCTTCAAGAACCTGTTCACCGCCAAGCTGCCGGTGCTCGGTGCCGGCCAGGAATGGCGGGCCATCCAGCGCCTGCACGAGGTGGGCGTGCCGACGATGACCGCAGTCGCCTATGGCGAGCGCGGCAGCAACCCGGCTGCGCAGCACTCGTTCATCATCACCGAGGAACTGGCGCCGACCATCAGCCTGGAAGATTTCAGCATCGACTGGATCAAGCAGCCGCCCACGCCACGCCTGAAGCGCGCGCTGATCGCCGAAGTGGCGAAAATGACCGGCGGCATGCACCGCGCCGGGGTCAACCACCGCGACTGCTACATCTGCCACTTCCTGCTGCACACCGACCGCCCGGTGACGGCGGATGACTTCAAACTGTCGGTTATCGACCTGCACCGTGCCCAGACCCGAGCGAAAATCAGCCGCCGCTGGCGCGACAAGGACCTGGCCGCGCTGTACTTCTCGGCGCTGGACATCGGCCTGACCCAGCGCGACAAGCTGCGCTTTTTGCGGGGTTACTTCCAGCGCCCGCTGCGGCAAATCCTGAAGGACGAAGCCCGGTTGCTCGCCTGGCTGGACCGCAAGGCGCAGAAACTCTACGACCGCAAGCAACGCTATGGGGATGCACTCTGATGGCGGGTTGGACACTGGCGCCGGGCTATGAACACCTGGCGGCGGACTTCGGCAGCCTCGATGCGGTATTTGCCCTCCAGGGCGAGCGCCTGACCCGCGACCCGCTCAGCGAGGTGGTGCGCATCGAGCGTGACGGCGTCAACTACTACGTCAAACGCTACACCGGGGCCGGCAAGCACATGCGCCGCTACCTGGGCCGGCCACGCATCAAGGCCGAATGGCAGAACCTCAAGCAGTTCGCCAAGTGGGGTATTCCCACTGCCGAAGTGGTGGCGTGGGGGCTTGAGCGCAATGGCCTGGCCTTTGGCCGTGGGGCGATGATCACCCGCGAGCTGCCGCGCACCGAAGACCTGTCGGCGCTGGCTGAACGCAACGATGCACGTTTGGCCGACCGGGCCTGGGTCGATCACCTCAGCCGCCAGCTGGCGCGCCATACCCGGGTGATGCACGAGCACCGCTTTGCCCATAACGACCTGAAATGGCGCAACTTGCTGGTCGATGACCAGGGCACGCTATTCTTCATCGACTGCCCTACCGGCGACTTCTGGCGCGGCTTCATGTGGCGGCACCGGATGATCAAGGACTTGGCCTGCCTGGACAAAGTGGCCAAATACCACTTGTCGGCCACCCAGCGCCTGCGCTTCTACCTGCAATACCGTGGCCGCGACCGGCTGAATGTGCGTGACAAGAAGCGCATTCGCCAGGTGCTGGGCTTTTTCGAGGGAAGGGAATGACCGATTACCTGGCCAGCGCGGACCTCGCGCTGCTCAAACGCCATGGCCTGGACGACTTCGAGGCGCTGTGGGCGCTGCAACTGGATGCCGTGGACGAACCCAACACGGGCCGTGGCGGCTGGAGCAGCGTGTTCCGCCTGGAACTCGAAGGCAAGGGCTACTACCTCAAGCGGCAGAGCGACTACCTGACCCGCACCCTGCACCGACCGTTCGGCGAGCCGACCTTCGCGCGAGAATTTCGCAACATCAGCCGCTACCAGAAGCTGCACATCCCGGCCTTGCAGGCGGTGTTCTATGGCGAGCGCAAGCAAGGCGGCAAGCACCGGGCCATCCTGATGACCCGTGCCCTGGACGAGTGGGCCGACCTCGACAGCCTGCTGGCCCAGTGGCCGCAGCTAGGTGATGGCGAACGCACCGGTATCCTGCAGGCCTGCGGCCAACTGGCGCGCACCCTGCACAGCGCCGGCCAGGTGCACGGCTGCTTCTACCCCAAGCACATCTTCCTGCGCCAACGCCGTGATGGCTGGGACGCGCAACTGATCGACCTGGAAAAGACCCGCCCTTTGTTGTTCGGCATGCGCGACCGCCTCAAGGACCTGGAGCCGCTGCTGCGCCGCGCCCGGGCCTGGAGCGAGGCCGATGTGCGCACGCTGCTGGCGACCTATCTGGCGCAGCCGGCTGACAGCACACTGGTCGACACCTGGCTGCAACGCCTGACGCAACGCCGTCGTGACAAAGAGGCCCGCTGATGCGCTTGTCTGAACTGAAAGATGCCGGGCGCAACCCGCTGTTGCCCCTGAGCATCACCCTGGCGGATGCCGCCGGCAGCGCCGAGCTGCAACTGCTCAGCCTGCTGCGCGTGCTGCCCGGCCAGCGCTATGTTGGCGCCGGTGTGTGGCGCGGTACCCCGGTGCTGGCCAAGCTGCTGGTGGGCGGTAACGCCGCCCGGCATTTCCAGCGCGAACTGCAAGGTGTGAAGCTGCTGGCCGAGCAAGGCCTGACCACGCCAAAGCTGTTGGCTGACGGCCTGAAGGAAGGCGAGGGTGGCTGGCTGCTGTTTGAATTCCTCGACGGCGCCGAAAGCCTGGCCGATGCCTGGTCGGCGGTGGAACACCTGGCAGTGCTGGCTGACGAACAACACCTCGTGCTGGGTGAAGCGCTTACTGCTGTCGCACACATGCACGCCCAAGGCCTCTGGCAGGAAGACCTGCACCTGGACAACCTGCTGCGCCACGGCGGTAAGCTGTACCTGATCGACGGCGCCGGTATCAAGGCCGAGACGCCTGGCCAGCAGCTGTCACGTCCGCGTGTGCTGGAAAACCTAGGGGTATTCTTCGCCCAGTTGCCAAAGCGGCTGGAGCCGTTCATCGAAGAATTGCTGGTGCACTACTTGCTGGCCAACGCCGAGCATGCGTTGCCGCTGGAAGCCTTGCAAAAGCAGGTGGACAAGGTGCGTAACTGGCGGCAGAAGGACTATCTGGAGAAGGCCGGGCGCGAGTGCAGCCTGTTCAGCGTCCAGCGCAGCCTCTCGGGCTTGCAGGCGATCCGCCGCAACGAAGTCGACGCCATGCAGCCGGTGCTGGAGCAGGCCGATGCGCTGATCGACGAGGGCCACCTGTACAAGACCGGTGGCGCCGCCAGTGTGGCGCGCATCGAGGTGAAGGGTCGCAAGCTGGTGCTCAAGCGCTACAACATCAAGAACACCGCGCACTGGTTCAAGCGCTTCTGGCGCCCGAGCCGTGCCTGGCATTCGTGGATCGAAGGCCACCGCCTGGAATTCCTCGATATTGCCACGCCGCGCCCGTTGGCGGTGCTGGAGCAGCGGGTGATGGGCCTGCGTAGCCGCGCGTATCTGGTTACCGAGTACGTTGATGGCCCGGACCTGACCGCGTGCTTTGCCCCTTACGTCGAGAGTGGCGATGCCCCCGAAGAACAGATCGACGCCCTGGTGCAGGTGATGCAGCAGCTGATTCGCGAACGCATCAGCCATGGTGACTTCAAAGGCCACAACCTGTTCTGGGACCAAGGCCGCTGGTCGCTGATCGACCTCGACGCCATGTGCCAACACGCCACCCAGCTCAGCTTTGCCCCGGCCTATGCCCGTGATCGGGCACGGCTGCTGCGTAACTGGCCCAGTGGCAGTGCCCTGCATCAGCGGCTGGACAAGCTGCTGCCGCGGCTGACCGAGTGACTGGCCGGTAACGCCAACCAGTCACTGCTGCGCCCGGCCTGGCGCACGCGGATGCGCCATTGGTTATCCTGCCAGCGCAGTACGGCCCACGCCGTACTGCTGCTGTGCGGCTGCCGAGGTATCTGCAAGTGGTAGTGGTTGACCAGTAGGTGCGGGCGCAGCGGTAAGGCATGGGTGCCGGCGAGCAGGTACAGCTGCTGGTCCATTTTATACAGGCCGTCTATGCCGGCCTGCCTGATACCGGCCGGCTGGCCGGGCAGTTGGCAGCCCTCTAACAGTGCTTGCAGGTCTGGCAGCCCGTCGTACCACAGCACCGGCGAGTCCACCACCCACTCCCCATCTTCGCGGCGTTTGACCGCCACCTTGGTATAGGCGTCCGGCATGCGCGGGTCCACTACCCGCCAGCGGTAGCCGTCGAACGCTACCTGGTAGCTCGTGCCAGCAGCATCTTTGATGTAGTAGAAAGACACGCCAGGGTAGGGCGAGCGCTGTTCGTAGATGCCCTCCTTGTGGATACCATCGACCCGATAGTGCAATTTGTCGCTGTTCACTTGCACTGCTGCTGCTGGCGGCAATTTCAAGGGTGGCGGAGTGGGCATCGCCCGGATGGCCCGGCGCATCACGGTTGTTCCGCCAATGTTGTTGGCTGCGTCACTGGCGTGGGTGAACGCTTCGACAATGTGTTTCAACGTGCCTATTCGGTCTTCCTCCTTGAAAGCCTTCCCGGCATCGATCAATGACAATATCGAGCGGCCGAGCGCCAGCGCAACCAGTGCGCGAGCTGGCAGCGCGAGGCTGATCATATCCAGCAGTATCGACAAGGCGTGCAGGCTTAGCTCGCCAAGCAGTTCCCGTTTGGTGTTGGTGCTGGCGTCGACGGCCGCAAGGCTTGCGCTCACTTCCGCCAGATATCGGGCCTGCTGAAAGTCGCCCGTGATCCGCGGGCGCTGTACTTCGGCCCCCAGGCCACCCTTGGTCAGCCAGTTTTCGATCTGCTTGCGGTCGGTAAACGGAAGGCGGTCTTTTACGTACTCGCGCAGGCCAGGTTTGTCACGCAGTGTCCTGAGCATGTGCCGGGCGTTTCTGAATTCGCGCCAGGAACGGCGATCGGGTGCGTCCGGTGTGTAGGCGAGAAACCGCGTTAAACCTGGGGTATCAGGCGTTACCAGCATTACGCCTTGCAGCGTATGCCCACCAATCAGTAATTGTCGCGCACTAACCCGCTGTACTTTCAACTGCTGGCGTACCTGACTGTGCGGGTGGTCGAGCACCGTCGTCGCCCACCTGTAACCGCGCTCGAATGGGTCTTCCAGTAAGTGCCCCGCGTAACGCGCCTTGGCCAACTCGGCACGCATCCTTGCAGAGCTTATAGCCACGTAGCTGTCCCGCCGCCATTGCGCTTGCGGCGATGTCAGTAGATGAGTGCGCAAATACTGGCTGTAGCTCTGGCCCACGTCCAGCTCCCGCACTATCTGCTTGACCTGACTGGGTGTGATACCGGGCACGGCGGTGTCGTTCTTGTCATGCACTCTGGCAGTCAACCAGTAATCGATGTCGAGCAAACCGATGTTGACCATTGCCAGCTCATCCAGGCGGTAGGTCTGGCGGACCAGTTCGATGGTTTCGCCCACCTGTGGCCGACTGGCCACCGGGATCCAGGCGCTGTTGACGCCAGGGAAGGGTACCGGGCCTGTTTGCCGGGCCATGGTGACGCTGACAAACAGGTCCAGCGGGTCGACATCCAGCTGATAGCGTTGGCTCAACAAGGCGCGCAAGCGGTCACGTGTCCAGGCCAGGAGGCCGTTGCGGTCGAGGAATTGCTCGTGGCTCAGAATACCGGGCGCCGCTGCGCGATCAATGGCGATTACCAGCTCCTGCAGGGTCTGCATGATGTGCGTAAGCCCCTGCACAGAGGCGTTTTTCAGCCACGCCGGTGAATTGCGTTCCAGCAACAGGCCGTAACGGGTCTGTAGCGCCGAGCGGCTGTCGGCCCAAGGCAGTACATCGGCAGCCTTCTTCAGGCGTTCTTCAAGCGTCGCCCAGTCCACCGGCGATTGTAGGGCGGCATCCTGCCAGATGTGGGTCAGCGCGGCCCGTTGCCCATCGATCAATACCTGGGCCTGGGCTTGGACTATGTCGTCGTTGAACCACTCGTAACGAAGGCGCTCGGCGTTGCGTGCCCGGTCTCGCTCGTGGTCGCTTGCCATGTGCCGCAGCAGCGGCTGGCTTTGGTAAACATCATCCAGGCGTTCGCACAGTTCGATGTGCAAGTCGCCAAGGTTGTCGAACGCCTCGATCCCGTGCGACAGGGTATACAGCACCGCGTAGTCGCCGGGCTTAAGTGGGTCGGGCATGCTGCCCTCGGGGCCGCCTTCGATGATCACGAAAGCGCCGGGCAGATAGCTTCGCCAGTTGGGCGTGGTAATGTCCAGAACGGGCCGATACACCTGCGGGCGCTGCGCGCTTGGCAGGTGCTGACGCTGCGACGGCAGTGGCTGGTTGACGCAGTACGCGATCAGCTCGGCATGGTTCGAGCCCAAGGTGTGGTCATCGATACGCAGTGCGATCTGCGCCAGCAGTTGCTGGCGCAGCAACCTGGCCATGAGCGCCCGACGGCATTCGGCAGGGGCGACGCTGGCAAGCCAGTAGTCGGCAAGGTCGGCAAAGTATTGCTGGCGTGCCCTGAACAGGGGCAGGGCGGTGTCCGGCCTGGGCGGCGAGTCAAGCAACGCACTCAGTTGCAGGTCGAAAGCGATGAAGTTTTGCAGGCTCATTGAGGGGGCTCGGCAATGATGGAGCTGCCCAGCTTGCCGCCTGCGAGCTATGCAGGCGTGTTAGCCGCTTACCTCACCTGGCCCACAACCCACGAAAACCGAGCCAGGCTGGCACGCCAAGCCCCAGCCATGACAAGGCGTCCCAGGCGCCATCGCCGAGCAGGGCCGCGAACAGCCCCGCTGCGCCTGACACTGCAATCATGGCCGGCCAGGCAAAAATTCGCCGGGTGCTTTGCGATTCATGACTCATGCGGGCGCCCTCTTGCCGCTGCGCTGCTTGGCCAGCCACAGGTAAAGGCCGCTGCAGAGCACGATGATGGTCAGCACATCGAGTGCCGCCCAGAGGATTTGCATGGGCCGCCCGCCGTAGTCACCAAAATGCAGCGGCTGCGACAGGCCCATGGCGTCCATGTACCAGGGGCGCTCGCCGACTGCTGTAACTGCCAGGGTACGGGCATCGATCAACACGGGTGTGAACAGGTGCGAGCTCAGGTGTGTGGCACCGTTCATGAACACGGCATAGTGGTGCTCGCTGGAAAAGCGCGTACCGGGGAAGGCGATGAAGTCCGGGCGCATGCCGGGGGCAGCCTGTTCGGCAATCTCCAGCAGGCGTGTGGCGGGCGCGCGCTCGGTGAGCGGCGGGGCGTCGCGGTAAGGCGCAACCATGGCAGCCAGACTATCGTTGCGCCAGGCGGCGATAACCAGGTCGGACAGGGCGCTGATTACGCCGGTCACGCCTACCGTGAGTGCCCAGGCCAGGGTTACTACGCCGATCAGATTATGCAGGTCGAGCCAGCGCAGGCGACGGGATTTTTCGTGGCGTACCGTGCCAAAGTCCAGGCGGCGCATGAAGGGCGCATAGAGCACGGTGCCGGAGACGATTGCGAGGATGAACAGTACGCCCATGAAGGCCAGCAGCAGCTTGCCGGGCAGGCCGGCGAACATGTCCACATGCAGGCGCAGCATCACCATCATGAACCCGCCATTGGCCGCCGGCATGGCCACTGCTTCGCCGGTGCGGGCGTCGAGCATGAAGGTGTGCGACAAGTTGGGGTCGGTGCCCGCAGTGGCGGCGGTGATGGCGATCACGCCGTTGGGTTCGTCTTCGTCGTAGCCGAAGTACTGCATGACTTCGCCGGGGCGGTGTTGCTCGGCTTTCAGTACCAGCTGCTGCAGGTCGAGGTGCGGGGTGCCTGCTGGCATGTCACGCAGTTCGGGGGCGTCGCCGAGCAGGTGTTCGAGTTCGTGGTGGAAAATCAGCGGTAGGCCGGTGAGCGCCAGCAACAGCAGGAACAGGGTACAGACCAGGCTGCTCCAGGTGTGGATCACGGACCAGCGGCGGATGGTTCGGCTTTTCATCACGGTACCGTTTTTTGTCTGTTGGAACAGGGGGCCGCAAAGCGGCCCCCGTTCACTCAGAACTTGTAATTGACGCTGGCGACCACGTTGCGTTCGTCGCCGTAGTAGCAGTAGTACCCATCACACGTCGACAGGTAGTCCTTGTTGAACAGGTTTTTCGCATCGACGGCCACGGTGACGCCTTTGAGTGTGTTGTTCAGGCGGCCCAGGTCGTAATGTACGGAGGCGTCGTAGACCGTGTACGAGCCCACATGGCCCCAGTCGGTATTCGTGGTGTTGCCGTAGGTGTCGCCCACGTAGCGCACGCCAACGCCTACGCCAAAGCCGTCCAGCACCCCGCTGTGCCAGGTGTAGTCGGCCCAGGCAGTGGCCTGGTTGCGCGGAACCTGCGCCATGCGCTTGCCTTTCTCTTCGCGGGTGCCTTTGGTGATTTCGCTGTCGTTGTAGGTGTAGGAACCCACCAGCTTGAGGTTCTCGCTCACATCCGAAGTAGCCTCAAGCTCAAGGCCTTTCACACGCACTTCGCCAACCTGGCGGGTAACGCCACCCTCGGTCACCGACATGTTCTGCTGCGTCAGGTCGAATACAGCTGCGGTGAACAGGCTTTTGCTGCCGGGCGGTTGGTATTTGATACCCAGTTCGTACTGCTTGCCCTCGGTCGGCTTGAAGGCATCGGTGCTAGTGACGGTTGACCCGGTAGCAGCCTGGAACGACTCGGCATACGAGATGTAAGGCGTCAGGCCGTTATCGAACACATAGCTGAGCGCTGCGTTACCACTGAACTTCTTGTCGCGCTGGGTATTGGTAGCGTCGCCCTGATTGTGGAAGGTGGTGCCGGTGTGCACCCAGTCCTCACGACCACCCAGGGTCAGGCGCCAGTTGTCCAAGGCCATCTGGTCTTGGACGTACAGGCCGGTCTGCTGGGTTTTCTGATCGTAGTCGTACATGTCGAAGTACTGAACGTTCGAGAAATCCTGGCCGTAAATCGGGTTATGGATATTGCTTGATGGCACACCGGCCGAGCCCCAACGCCAGCGAGCGTTGCTGTCCGAGCGCTGATGGTCGAGGCCCAGCAGCAGGGTATGGGAGAGTTGGCCAGTCTGGAAGTCGGCCTGGAAGTTGTTGTCCACTGCGAACTGGGAGATATCTTCTTCGACGATACCGGCAGTACGTTGCACGGTGCCATCGGCGCTGACGGCTTCGTCCGGCCCGGCTGGCCAGATCGAGCCACCGGCGGTAATGGCCTTGAAGTCCAGTTCGTTGCGTGCATAGCGCAGGTTCTGGCGGAACTGCCAGGTGTCATTCAGGCGGGTTTCGAACGCATAGCCGAGGTGGTAGTAGGTGCGGTCGTAGGACTCCCAATCCGGGTCACCCAGGTTCTTGTGGTGAGAAATCTTGCCCGCCGGGCTGTCCAGCTTGGTGCCTTGCAGCGGCAAGAACTGGCCAGTAATGCCCGTATCATCGCGGGTGTACTGGGAGATGAAGGTCAGCTTGGTGTCGTCGTTGATGTTCCAGGTCAGACTGGGCGCGATGTTATAGCGCTTGTCCGGTATATGGTCGATTGGCGAGCCGCTGTCACGCACGGTACCGCTCACCCGGTACAGGAACTGGCCTGCATCGTCGAGCTTGCCGGTGCTGTCGAAGTTGATCTGCTTGTGATTGTTGCTGCCAACCTGGGCTTCGATTTCATGGCTGCTTTCCAGCTGCGGCCGACGGCTGGTCATGTCCAGCAACCCGCCTGGCGGGGTCTGGCCGTACACGGATGAAGCCGGGCCGCGCAGCACGGCGATGCGCTCCAGGTTCCAGGGTTCGATCTTGGGGGTGGCATAGTTCCCCTTGGGTAATGGCAGGCCATCGAGGAACTGGGTGGGCACAAAACCACGTACCAGCAACCAGTCGCTGCGGGAGTCGGAGCCGTAGCCGCTGCTCTGCACGCCTGCCGTATAGCGCAGGGCATCATTCAGGCTGAGTACTGGACGATCTTCCATCTGCTGCCGAGTGATCACGGTTACCGAGCGGGGTAGTTCGGCGATGGCCGTGTCTGTCTTGGTGCCTGCTGCCGTGCGGGTTGCGGTGTAACCCTCGACCGCCCCCCAGGCGCTTTCATAATTGGCTGTAGCGTTGATCGCTGTTTCTGGTAACGCCAGTGTCCCTTCCGGCGTAGCCACCAGGCTGTAGCTGCCTACGCTGCTTTGTTGCAGTTGCAGGCCAGTGCCGCGCAGGGCGGCTTGCAGGGCACCGAGGCCGTCGTACTGGCCGGTCACCGGGGCCGAGGTGCGGCCGCTGACCAACGCCGGGTCGATGGCCAAGGCGATACCGGCCTGGCTGGCGATCTGGTTCAGGGTGGTGGCCAGCGGGGCGCTGGGCAGGTCATAGGCGCGCGCAGCGGATTGCTCGGCGGCGCACAGGACAGGGCTGGCCAATGGCGCGGTTACGGCGATGGCAAGGGCCATCAGGCTAGGGCGCAAGATACGATCAACAGCACGGGACATGCAGTGGCTCCTGGACGGATAAGTGCTAACTGCTTCCTTGCCGAGCGAGATTTGAAAAGTGACAGGGCTGATCTGAAAAATATCGAGCAGTATTTTTGGCGTTCAGCCTTACTTCGGCACCACGTTCACCCACCACTGGGTATGCCGCTCGATTTTCACCGGCAAAGCCGGCACCAGCGATGCCAGCGCCAGGTCGGTGTCGGTCAGCGGGAAGCTGCCGGTCACGCGCAGGTCGGCGACCTTGGCGTCCACCCCGAGGTGGCCCCTGCGGTACTGGCCCAGCGCGGCCAGCAGGTCGCCCAGGCGCACGTTGTCGACCACCAGCATGCCCCGGGTCCAGGCATCGGCACCGGCGGGCACCGCGCCGATCCGGCCGAGGCCGTTGGCGTTCATCAACACTTGCTGGCCTTCACGCAGCACTTGCTCGTCGCCACTGTTATGCGGCATGGCCGCAACCGAGGCTTGCAGCACTTCCAGGCGCGTACCGTCGGCTTCGCGGCGCACCAGGAAGCGCGTGCCCAGTGGCCGCAGGCGGCCATCGTCGGTGCGTACCAGCAGCGGACGCGGGTCCTGGTGGCCGGTTTCGACCGAAATTTCACCTTGGTGCAGCACGATCACCCGGTGTTCGCCTGCGTAGTCGATATCGACGGCGGTGTGGGTGTTCAGGCTCAGCAATGTGCCGTCTTGCAGGCGCAAGGTACGTAACTCGCCAGTTGCGGTGCGCTGGTCGGCCAGCCAGTAGCTGGGTGCCAGCGACGGGGCGCCGACCCAAGCCAGCAGTGAACCGAGCAGGAACATCCCGGCCAGCCCGCCGCCAACCTTGCCGATTCGGCGCCGCAGGCTGACGCGCGATTGCAGCAGGGCCTGGCGTGCCGGGCCGGCTGCCGCGCTGACCCGTTGGTCCATGGCGCCGAGCTGGCGCCAGGCCCGCGCGTGTTCTTCGCTGGCGGCATGCCAGCGCATGAATTCGTTGCGTTCATCCGGTGTGCCGCTGGCGTCGCCGAGGCTCAGTTTCCAGGCGATGGCGGCTTCCAGTACCCGGGACGAAACCGGTGCGTTGCTCACGTTGGCTCCCCGTACAGGGCCACGTAGCACTGGCGCATGCCTTGGGCAATGTACTGGCGCACGCGCGATACCGAAACGCCCAGGCGCTCGGCGATCTCGGCATGGCCCATGCCGTCCAGACGGTTTTGCAGGAACGCCGCCCGGGCCTTGCTCGACAGCTTGCCCAGCAGGCGGTCGATGGCCTTGAGGTCTTCGAGGATCAGGTGCTGCACTTCGGGCGAGGGCTGTTGGGCTTCCGGGATCAGCGCCAGCTCGGCCAGGTAGGCCTGTTCCAGCGCCGCGCGGCGGAAGTGGTCGAACATCAGCCCCTTGGCCACGGCGGCGAGGAAAGCGCGGGGTTCGCGGGGGGTGTCCAGTTGCTCGCGACCGAGCAGGCGCACGAAGGTGTCCTGGCTCAAGTCTTCGGCACGTTGGCGGCAGGCCGTGCTGCGTTGCAGCCAGGCGAGCAGCCAGCCGCGATGGTCGCGGTACAGCGCACCGACCAGATCGGCGTGTGGGCTCTGTGCAGAAGACAAGCAGCGTCCCCCCGGAACGTATGCATTAACTAACGATAATTATTCGCGATTGTTGCAGAGGGGAGGGGGTGGGGGCAATGGACGCTTATCGGATTGCCATCATGGAAAAGGCTGATAGGGCTGGCTTGAGTCTTTTAGCGCTTGTGAAATCGAGCTCCGCCCGCGCGGCGGATCGCGAGCTATCGCTCGCTCCTACGTTTGTTTCGGGCCAATTATTCCTGCGGGATTTACGCGCGAATGCTTTGGCGTATGGCTCGATATCGCGTCGTACAAACAAGGCGGTCGCGCGCGCCTGTCACAGGCGTTACTCGCCGAAAACAAACGTAGGAGCGAGCGATCCGCTGCGCGGGCGGTGCTCGATCTCACAGGCGCAATAAAAACCACGCCCTACAGCCCATGACTCTGGGCGTTTCGCCGCCGCCACCCTCGCAACCGCTGCTCCAGCTGCAACGGGCTGTCCAGCTGCTGGCGCCGGGCTTGGCTGAACAAAATCAGTGCCAGCTCAGCCGTTACCTGTGCATCGGCACTGGCATGGTGGCGTTCTTCCACCTGCAAGCCAAACCGCGCGACCCAGTCATCCAGCCCGGCCTCGCGCAGCACGGTGTCAGGGTTAAGCATCGGCGCCAGTTCGGCCACATCGAGGAACGGTGACTGCAAGCGGTAACCCAGGCTTTCCTTCAGCGCCCGCGCCAGCATGCGTTGGTCGAATGGCGCATGAAACGCCAGCACCGGGCTGTCACCAATGAAATCGAGCAAATCCAGCAAGGCCTCGGCCGGGTCGCAACCGGCGGCCAAGGCCCCAGGCCCCAGGCCGTGGATCAACACGCTGGCGTTGGTTTTCTGCAAAGGCCGGTGCAGGGTACGTTCGAACTGTTGCGCAAAATCGATGGCACCGTCCTCGATGGCCACCGCCCCGATCGACAACACTTGGTCACGGTTGGGGTTAAGCCCGCTGGTTTCCAGGTCCAGCACTACCCAGCGCTGCTCACGCAAACTGCACACACCCAACGGCGCGGGCTTGGGCTGCCGGGCCAGGCGCTGACGCATGGCGTGGTCCAGCTCGGGCGCGCTGGGGCGCAGCCAGGCGAACAGGCTCATAGCTGATACCGCAAGGCCAGGCTGCTTTGCAGGCGTTGGGCCTGGCGCAGGGACTCGCGCAGGATGCGCCGGTCCAGGTGGTTGAGGCTGTCCGGGTCGAGCCGGTTGGAGTACGGCAGGTTGTCGCGGGTCTGGCGCTGATGCTGCTGCATGCGGGTCTGTTGGATGAAGTGATAAGCCTCTTCATAGGCAGCGCCATCCAGCGGCTCGATCACGCCCTTGGCCACCAGTTGGCGCAGGCGCTCCAGGGTATTGCAGGCGCCGATGCCATTGGCCAGGGCCAGCAAGCGTGCGCCATCGACGAAGGGCGTCAGGCCCTGGACCTTGAGGTCGAGGGTGGCGGCCTTGTCGTTGCCCAGGCGGGTCAGCACGAATTCGCGCAGGCGGCCCACCGGTGGGCGCTGGCGAAGGGCATTGTCGGCCAGCATGCGCTGGAAGAGGCGGTTGTCGGCTACTTGCGCCAGAAGGCTCTGGCGCAACTGCTCGCAGCCTTGCTCGTCGCCCCACACCACGCGCAGGTCGAAATAGATGCTGGAGCCCAGCAGGTTCTCCGGGCTGGCTTCGCGGACAAAACCGGCAAAGCGCCGTGCCCACTCGCTGCGCGACAGGCACAATTCAGGGTTGCCGGCCATGATGTTGCCCTTGCACAGGGTAAAGCCGCACTGTGCCAGGCACTGGTTGATGTACTGCGCCAGCGGCAGCAGGCGCGCACGGATGCTGTCGGCCTCGGCGCTGTCGGCGGCCTCGAAGAGGATGCCGTTGTCCTGGTCGGTGTGCAGGGTTTGCTCGCGCCGCCCTTCGCTGCCGAAGCACAGCCAGCTGAATGGCACACCTGGGTCGCCGCGCTCGGCCAGTGCCAGCTCGATCACCCGGCACACGGTGTGGTCGTTGAGCAGGGTGATGATCTGGGTGATCTGCGTGGACGATGCGCCGTGGGCGAGCATGCGCTCGACCAGCTGGCTGATTTCACCGCGCAGCGAAACCAGGGTGTCCAGCCGAGGCGCATGGCGGATGGTACGCGCCAGGTGCACCAGGTCGACCCGTTGCAGCGAGAACAGGTCACGCTCGGAAACCACCCCGCACAGGCGTCGGTTTTCCACCAGGCACACGTGGGCGATATGCCGTTCGGTCATGGCCATGGCCGCGTCGAAGGCGCTGGCCTGGGGGCTGAGGTAGAAGGGCTTGGCGGTCATGTGCCGCTCGATGGGGGCGCCCAGGTCCGCATCCATCGACGCCACCACCTGGCGCAGATCGCGCAGGGTAAAGATGCCGACAGGGTAGCGCTGCAGGTCGATCACCACGATGCTGCCGACCTGCTGTTCGTGCATCAGCCGCACGGCATCGCGCAACGGTGTATCGGCGCTGCACACCACCGGGTGACGCATGGCCAGCTCACCCAGCGGGGTGTTCAGTGAGTACTGGGTACCGAGGGTTTCCACCGCGCGCTGGCGTACCTGTTGGTTGACCTGGTCGAGCAGGCTGCTGACCCCACGCAAGGCAAAATCCCGAAACACTTCAGACATCGAGAACACGCGGATGAACGCGGCTTTGTTCAACTGCAGGCAGAAGGTGTCTTCACCGGCCAGGTGCTCGGTGCGGGTCGCCCGTTCGCCCAGCAGTGCGGCCAGAGGGAAGCATTCGCCGCTGGTGATTTCGAAGGTGGTCTCCACGCCCGGTTTGACCAGGTGCTGGCGCTCGCCAACCACTCGCCCCTGCTTGACGATGTAGAAGTGCTCCACCGGCCCGTCGGCAGGTTTGACGATGCTTTCGCCGCTGGCATAGAAGCGCAGCTGGCACTGTTCCACCAGGAAGGCCAGGTGGCTGTGCTCCATCTGGTTGAACGGCGGGAAGCGCTGCAGAAACTGCAGGGTGCCCTGGATGTTCTGCAGCACTGCCGTCCTGCCCGCCTGGCTGTAGGCGTCCTTTTTGCTCATGAAACTGACCGTATCGCTATGCCGAACTATATATATCTATATATAGGTGCCGGCCCTGTTGTTCTCTGCCTCCATGGTCGGCTTGCGGCGGGGTGGTGCCCATTGGACGTAAGTCTATGAGCACGCCTGTCAAAGACCCGACGAAAGGCGCACCGGGTTACGCAAGTAAAGTGGTCCTACTGCTGAAGCGGAATTTTTTTGACGAGATGACCATGCCTGAGCAAACCGACATCCTGAGCGACGCCGAGCGCGAGGCATTGGCCGTGGTGAGTGCGCCTGTGGCGCCAAGGCCGTTGGTGCTGGTGGTGGACGATAACGCGGTTAACCGCGAGGCGCTGATCCTGTACCTGAAAAGCCGGGGCATCGATGCGGTAGGGGCGGACGGGGCGCAGGAGGCCAGGCTGTACCTGCATTACCAGCAGCGGATTGGTTTGATGATTACGGATTTGCGCATGCAGCCCGAGGATGGCCTGGACTTGATCCGGACGATTCGTGAGTCGGAGCGGGCGGCGTTGTCGATCATCGTGGTGTCGGGCGACACCGATGTGAAGGAGGCAGTGGACGTGATGCACCTGGGGGTGGTGGATTTCCTGCTCAAGCCTGTGGACCTGGGCAAGCTGCTGGACCTGGTGAAGAGAGAACTGAAAATAGAGTGATGCAGAAAGGGGCCGCAAAGCGGCCCCTTTCGATTTACAGCCCGTTACGCGCCTTGAATTCGCGGCGACGACGGTGCAGCACCGGCTCGGTGTAGCCGTTCGGCTGCTTGCCTCCTTCCACCACCAGCTCGACAGCGGCCTGGAACGCGACGTTGTCGTCGAAGTTCGGCGCCATCGGGCGGTACAGGGCGTCGCCGGCGTTCTGCTGGTCAACCACCACGGCCATGCGTTTGAGACTTTCCAGCACTTGCTCCTGGCTGACTACGCCATGGCGCAGCCAGTTGGCCAGCAACTGGGCCGAAATACGCAGGGTGGCGCGGTCTTCCATCAGGCCGACGTTGTTGATGTCCGGCACCTTCGAGCAACCCACGCCCTGGTCGATCCAGCGCACCACGTAGCCGAGGATGCCCTGGGCGTTGTTGTCCAGCTCGTTGCGAATTTCTTCGACCGACCAGTTGGTATCGGCAGCCAGCGGGATGGCCAGGATGTCGTCTACCGAAGCCGGGGTACGCGACGCCAGTTCACGCTGGCGCGCCTGTACGTCCACCTTGTGGTAGTGCAGGGCGTGCAGGGTGGCGGCAGTCGGCGACGGCACCCAGGCGGTGTTGGCACCGGCCAGCGGGTGGGCGATTTTCTGCTCCAGCATGGCGGCCATCAGGTCAGGCATGGCCCACATGCCTTTGCCGATCTGCGCACGGCCTTGCAGGCCGGTGGCCAGGCCCACGTCGACGTTGTTGTTCTCGTAGGCGCCGATCCACTTCTCGTTCTTCATGGCGCCCTTGCGCACCACGGCGCCGGCTTCCATCGAGGTGTGGATTTCATCGCCCGTGCGGTCGAGGAAACCGGTGTTGATGAACGCCACGCGTTCTGCGGCTGCCTTGATGCAGGACTTGAGGTTGACCGTGGTGCGGCGCTCTTCGTCCATGATGCCGACCTTGACGGTGTTGCGCGGCATGCCCAGCAGGTCTTCGACCTGGCTGAAGATTTCGGCGGCGAAGGCCACTTCTTCCGGCCCGTGCATCTTCGGCTTCACGATGTACACGCTGCCGCTGCGGGTGTTCTTGCGGGTGGTGTTGCCGTTGAGGTTGTGCAGGGCGATCAGGTTGGTGAACAGGCCGTCCTGGATACCTTCAGGGATTTCGTTGCCCTGGGCATCGAGAATCGCCGGGTTGGTCATCAGGTGGCCAACGTTACGCACGAACAGCAGCGAACGGCCATGCAGGGTCACGCTGCCGCCGTTTGGCGCGGCGTACTCGCGGTCCGGGTTCATGGTGCGAGTAAAGGTTTTGCCACCCTTGCTCACGCTTTCGGCCAGGTCGCCTTTCATCAGGCCCAGCCAGTTGCGGTAGACGATCACCTTGTCGTCGGCATCGACAGCGGCAACCGAGTCTTCGCAGTCCATGATGGTGGTCAGTGCCGATTCCATCAGGATGTCTTTCACGCCTGCAGCGTCGGTGCTGCCAACCGGGGTGCTGGCATCGACCTGGATTTCGAAGTGCAGGCCGTTGTGCTTGAGCAGCACGGCAGTCGGCGCGGCGGCGTCGCCGTGGAAGCCGATCAGTTGCGCGTCATCACGCAGGCCGCTGTTGCTGCCGCCTTTAAGGGCCACTACCAGTTTGCCGCCTTCGATGCGGTAGCCGGTGGAGTCGACGTGCGAGCCGGCGGCCAGTGGCGCGGCTTCGTCGAGGAAGGCGCGGGCGAAGGCAATGACTTTGTCGCCACGGACCTTGTTGTAACCCTGGCCTTTTTCGGCGCCGCCTTCATCGCTGATGGCGTCGGTGCCGTACAGCGCATCGTACAGCGAACCCCAACGGGCGTTGGCGGCGTTGAGGGCGAAGCGGGCGTTCATCACCGGAACGACCAGCTGTGGGCCGGCCATGTGGGCGATTTCTTCGTCCACGTTCTGGGTGGTGGCCTGGAAATCGTCGGCTTGTGGCAGCAGGTAGCCGATTTCCTGGAGGAATGCTTTGTAGGCTGCGGCGTCGTGGGCCTGGCCTTTGCGTGCCTGGTGCCAGGCGTCGATCTTGGCTTGCAGCTCGTCGCGCTTGGCGAGCAGGGCTTTGTTCTTTGGAGCGAGGTCATTGATGATCTTCTCTGCACCCGCCCAGAACTGCTCGGCGACGATGCCGGTCCCGGGGATGGCTTCGTTGTTCACGAAGTCGTACAGGACCTTGGCGACCTGAAGGCCACCGACTTGAACGTATCCAGTCATTGCTTGCCTCACTCTGCTCAGCTATTTCGCTCTTCTGTATTAAGCCTGTAGCGCTTCTCTAAACACGGCACCAGTGCATGCCCCCGGGTTGCGCCGGACGCGGCTGGGTGCGGCCTGCCAGACTGGCTGGCGGGCAGTGTGCGTATTTTCACAGGCGCCTTGGCAGACATCCAAACGACGTTTTGTAGTCCGCGCCACGGGATACTACATGAAGCAGTAGGCGGGGCAAAATCAGACTAAAAGCGCCGTTATGCGACCCGTTGGTCGCGTATGGTCACGCTGGGAGTGAGTATGTTCGCAAAAAACAGGTGGATTGTTCCAGATAAATCTTGAAACAGTACACGATTGGTTATGCGGATTGCCCTGCGGCAGGTTGCCGCGCCTTGCCTATACTGAGTCGATCCCCCGATTTTCTGCCGCCCGGCGCGGTTCGACACGAGGAAGGGCTTGTGGATCATCTTGTACTGACGGTAATTGCCCCTGACAAGGCCGGCCAGGTCGAACGTATTGCCCAATGCATCGCCGACCACAGTGGCAACTGGCTGGAAAGCCGCATGTCGCGTATGGCCGGGCAGTTTGCCGGTATCCTGCGGGTGGCGGTGCCGGCTGAGAATTATGCTGAGCTGGTGGCATCGCTGCAGGGGTTGGCCAGGTATGACATTCGGGTGCTGATTGCCGAGAGCGGGAGTGAGCCCTCTTGCACATGGAAACCGATTGCCATGGAACTGGTGGGTAACGACCGGCCGGGGATCGTGCGCGACATTACTCGTTTGCTGGCGGAGTTGCAGGTGAACGTCGAGCGGTTTTCCACAGAGGTGCGGCCTGCGCCGATGAGCAGCGAGCCGCTGTTTCATGCTGATGCGCTGCTGGCGCTGCCGTTGACCTTGCCGCTGGATGTGCTGCAGCAGAAGCTGGAAAGCCTGGCGGATGACTTGATGGTGGAGTTGCACTTGCGTGCCGAGGATTGATTCGAGACTGGCCCCCTGCGGTTATCCCGATATCACGGGGAAGGCCCTGTGGATAACCTGGGGGTTCCCCTCTCCAGCCCAGGCCGAGCGTGCCTTACACAGGTTTGCTCAAAAAACACCCAAAAATCAGCAGCTTGTGCACAAAGCACGGGGACGAGGGTGTGGATAACCTTTGGAGATGTCTCTGCAGGCCTCGCATCACAAGGCCTGCAGAGATTTGATCGTTTTTTGATCAGCTTCGCTTGCGCAAACTCAACCAGGCATCGACGCTGTAAATGGCCAAACCTGCCCAGATGAACATGAACGCCACCAGGTTGCTCGACGACAGGTGCTCATCAAACAGCAGCACTGCCTGCAGCAACACCAGTGTGGGTGCCAGGTATTGCAAGAAGCCCAGCGTGGTGTACGGCAGGTGCCGCGCCGCCGCGTTGAAGCACACCAACGGTATCAGCGTCACCGGCCCGGCAGCCATCAGCCACAGCGCCTCGCTGCTGGTATAGAACGCCCCTTGGGCACTCATCGCCGCCGGGTGCAGCAGCAGCCAGCCAAGGGCCAGCGGCACCAGCATCCAGGTTTCCACTACCAGGCCCGGCAATGCCGCCACTGGCGCCTGTTTGCGAATGAGCCCATAGAAGCCGAAGCTCAGCGCCAGCACCAGCGACACCCAGGGCAGGCTGCCCACTTGCCACACCTGCTGGGCCACGCCCACGGCGGCCATGCCCACCGCCAGCCACTGCAGGCGGCGCAGGCGTTCGCCAAGAATCAGCATGCCCAACAGCACATTGATCAGCGGGTTGATGTAGTAGCCCAAGCTGGCTTCGAGCATGCGGCCGTTGTTCACCGACCACACGTACGTCAGCCAGTTACCGGCGATCAGTGCCCCGCTCAGGGCCAGGATGCCCAGCCGGCGTGGATTGTCGCGCAGTTCACGCCACCAGCCAGGGTGTTTCCACACCAGTAGCAGCAGCGAGCCGAACAATGCCGACCAGAGTACCCGGTGGACAATGATCTCCACCGCCGGGATGCTCTGGATCGCCTTGAAGTACAAGGGGAACAGGCCCCAGATGATGTAGGCACTGAGGCCCAATATGTACCCGCGACGCGGGTTTGCGGCGTGCATGCAGAATCCTTGCTTAGGTAGCTAAATAAAGCGACGCCTATTGTAGACAGAGGCGGGCGTGCTTCTAGAACAATTTCAGCGGGGCTTCATCCAGTGCCGCCATCTGTTCGCGCAGGGCGAGAATCTGGTCGCCCCAGTAGCGGGGCTGGCCAAACCACGGGAAGCTCGGCGGGAACGCCGGGTCGTCCCAGCGCCGTGCCAGCCAGGCGCTGTAGTGCAGCTGGCGCAGGGCGCGCAGGGGTTCGATCAGGGCAAGCTCGCGCGGGTCGAAGTCGTGGAACTCGTTGTAGCCGTCGATCAGCTCGGCCAACTGCCCCAGGCGCTCCTCGCGGCTGCCGGCCAGCATCATCCACAGGTCTTGCACGGCCGGGCCCATGCGGCAGTCGTCGAGGTCGACCACGTGGTACACCTCGTCGCGGTGCATCAGGTTGCCGGGGTGCAGGTCGCCGTGCAGGCGGATGAGCTGGTGGGGCGTGCGGGCGTAGATCTCCTCGACCCGCTTGAGCACGTCGCGGGCCACGGACTCGAATGCTGGCAACAACTCACGCGGGACAAAATCGCCTTCCAGCAGAGTGTTGAGCGAGGCGTGGCCAAAGTTGTCCACAGCCAGGGCCTCGCGGTGTTCGAACGGTTTGCTGGCGCCTACGGCGTGCAGGCGGCCGAGCAGTTGGCCGAGGCGATACAGCTGATCGAGGTTGCCTGGCTCCGGAGCGTGGCCACCGCGGCGGGGGAACAGGGTGAAACGGAAACCCTGGTGTTCGAACAAGGTGCGGCCATTGTGCTGCAGGGGCGCAACCACCGGCACTTCGCAGTCAGCCAGTTCGGCGGTGAAGCTGTGTTCTTCGAGGATGGCCGCATCGCTCCAGCGGCCTGGGCGGTAGAACTTGGCGATCAGCGGCTGCGCGTCCTCGATGCCCACCTGGTAGACGCGGTTTTCGTAGCTGTTCAGTGCCAGCACCCGTGCATCGCTGAGAAAGCCGATGCTTTCCACGGCGTCCAGGACCAGGTCAGGGGTGAGGGTGTCGAAGGGGTGGGACATGGGGGCTCCGGGGATAAGCGGCATGGGGCCATGTTACCGCGTTCCGCTTGTACCGGCCTCTTCGCGGGCGCGCCCGCTCCCACAAGTACAGCGAAGCCTTCAAGGTGTGCGAAATTCCTGTGGGAGCGGGCATGCCCGCGAACCGCGCGAAGCGCGGCCAGGCTAGGCAGGAACGCCGATCAGCACATAGGACGGATGAAACTGCACCCGTACAGAACTGCCAGCTGCTACCTGCTGGCCAGCCAACCAATCCCCCTCGGCAATTGCACACAGCGTCTGCCCATTGCCCAGCGCCAGCCGGACCTCACCAGGCCCGTCATCCTCGGTCAGCACGTCTTCCACCGTAGCGCTCAAGCAATTGCTGCCCGCTTCAGCCTCTTCTCCCTCCGCCAACAACCGCACCCATCCAGCCTTGAGCAACGCCACCACCATTGTCCCCAACGTCAGCTCCAGCCGCGCGGTACTGTCGTGCGTGATCAGCGCATCAATTTCCAGCCCGCCGCCCAATGCCAGGCTGACACGGTCATACCGGCCTTCACGGCGCAGGCCGCTGACCTGGCCCTGCAGCTGGTTACGCGCACTGGTGCGCAGCATCAGGCGGCCGAGCAGGTCGAGGTCGCTGGACTCTTCGGCGGCTTCAAGGATTTGCGCCTGCAAGGCCTGCAGCCGCTGATACAGGCGCAGTACCCGCTCGCCTTCCGGCGACAAACGCGCACCGCCACCGCCACGGCCACCGGCGCTGCGCTCCACCAAGGGCTGGCTGGCCAGGTTGTTGAGCTCGTCAATGGCATCCCAGGCGGTCTTGTAGCTGATGCTCGCAGCCTTGGCGGCGCGGGTGATCGAGCCTTGCTCGGCAATGTGCTGCAGCAGCGCAATGCGCTGGGGGCGGCGGGCGATGTGCTGGGTAAGCAAAGTAGGCAGCGTCATGAGCATTGAGTCGTTGTAGGTGAAGGGCCTGAGGGTGGATTGTGTAGGACTGTGCAGTGTCATGCATACCCCGGCTTGGACGTGCGTGCCAGGCAATACACATCCACACGCTGCGCGCCGGCTTTGCGCAGCACTTCGGCAATGGCCTGCACGGTGGCACTGGTGGTTACCACATCATCGACAATGGCGACATGCTTGCCTGTCAAATCGCCCGTGACCGCAAACGCCTGACGTAGATTGCGCCGCCGTGCCTTGGCGTCCAGCTGTTGTTGTGCAGGCGTCTCGCGCGTGCGCACCAATAACCGCTCGTCGCAAACCAGCCCAAGCTGCGAAGACAACCAACGCCCAAGCATCCCCGCCTGGTTGAACCCTCGTTCGCGCAGTCGACGCCTGGCCAAGGGTACCGGCAACAGCAGGTGAGGGCGGGCTAACCCTTCGGCAAAGCGATGCCGCAGCCCAAGCCCGAGCAATTCAGCCATCAACCGCCCCAAGGGCCACTGCCGGTTGTGCTTGAAGCGGCTGACCAGCGTATCGACCGGAAAGCCGAATTGCCAAAGCGCAAACACCCGGTCGAAGGCCGGCAGGTGGCGACAGCACTGGGCGCAGGTCAGGCCCGCCATGGGCAGCGGCAGGGCGCAGCGCAGGCAATGATCACCTAGCCAAGGCAATTCCTGCTCGCAGGCCATACACAGGGGGTAGGCCTGCTCGGCAGGCTCATCACACAACAAACACGACTGATTAATAAGTGAGCACTTGTAAACCAGTCTTTTCCAGTATGGTTGACAGTTCATAGGCCTTCCATGACTATGCGAGCTATCCGTGATGCGCTGGCGGGCTTTCCTGTCTCGGCGCCAGCTACAGCCTAAACAAGGAAACGCCGATGAGCGCCAGCACAACTGCAACAACACGTCACGACTGGTCCCTGGCCGAGGTCAAGGCGTTGTTCCAGCAACCGTTCAATGACCTGCTATTCCAGGCGCAGACCGTGCACCGCGCGCATTTCGACCCGAACCGCGTGCAGGTATCGACCCTGCTGTCGATTAAGACCGGCGCCTGCCCGGAAGATTGCAAATATTGTCCACAGTCCGGCCACTACAACACCGGGCTGGAAAAACAGAAACTGATGGAAGTGCAGAAGGTGCTTGAAGAAGCCGCCCGCGCCAAAGCCATTGGCTCCACCCGTTTCTGTATGGGCGCAGCGTGGAAGCACCCGTCGGCCAAAGACATGCCTTATGTGCTGGAGATGGTCAAAGGGGTGAAGGCCATGGGCCTTGAAACCTGCATGACCCTCGGCAAGCTCGACCAGGAGCAAACCGTGGCCTTGGCCCAGGCGGGCCTGGACTACTACAACCACAACCTCGACACCTCGCCGGAGTTCTACGGCAGCATCATCACCACCCGCACCTACAGCGAGCGCCTGCAAACCCTGGCCTACGTGCGTGATGCCGGCATGAAGATCTGCTCTGGCGGCATCCTGGGCATGGGTGAGTCGCTGGACGACCGCGCGGGCCTGCTGATCCAGTTGGCCAATCTGCCCGAGCACCCGGAGTCGGTGCCGATCAACATGCTGGTCAAGGTAGCCGGCACGCCGCTGGCCGAGGAAGAGGATGTGGACCCGTTCGACTTCATCCGCATGCTGGCCGTGGCCCGCTTGCTGATGCCCAAGTCGCACGTGCGCCTGTCCGCCGGCCGCGAGCAAATGAACGAGCAGATGCAGGCTCTGGCCTTCATGGCTGGCGCCAACTCGATTTTCTATGGCGAAAAACTGCTGACCACCGCCAACCCGCAAGCCGACAAGGACATGCAACTGTTCGCGCGCTTGGGCATCAAGCCTGAAGCGCGTGAAGAGCACGCCGACGAAGTGCACCAGGCGGCTATCGAGCAGGCGTTGGTCGAACAGCGCAGCAGCGAGATGTTCTACAACGCTGCATCGGCCTGACATGGCCTTCGACCTGGCGGCGCGCCTGGCCGAACGGCGCGCCGCAGACCTGTATCGGCAGCGGCCACTGCTGGAAAGCCCGCAGGGGCCGGAGGTGGTGGTCGACGGCCAGCGCTTGCTGGCCTTCTGCAGCAATGACTACCTGGGCCTGGCCAACCACCCTGAAGTGATTGCCGCCTGGCAGACCGGCGCCGAGCGCTGGGGTGTGGGCGGTGGCGCTTCGCATCTGGTGGTCGGCCACAGCACGCCGCACCATCAGGTTGAAGAGGCGCTGGCCGAACTGACCGGGCGCCCGCGTGCGCTGCTGTTCTCCACCGGCTACATGGCCAACCTGGGTGCTATCACCGCATTGGTGGGGCAGGGCGACACCGTGCTGCAGGACCGCTTGAACCACGCGTCCCTGCTGGATGGCGGGTTGCTCAGTGGTGCCCGCTTCAACCGCTACCTGCACAACGACCCGGCCAGCCTGGCCAGCCGCCTGGACAAGGCCGTCGGCAATACCCTGGTGGTGACCGATGGCGTGTTCAGCATGGACGGCGACCTGGCCAACCTGCCGGCACTGGCTGATGTCGCCCGGGCGCGTGGTGCCTGGCTGATGGTCGACGATGCCCATGGTCTGGGTACCTTGGGTACGCAGGGCGGCGGTATCGTCGAGCACTTCGGCCTGGGCGTGGAAGACGTGCCGGTGCTGATCGGCACGTTGGGTAAGGCCTGCGGTACTGCCGGTGCCTTTGTCGCCGGCAGCGAAGCGCTGATCGAGGCGCTGGTGCAATTTGCCCGCCCCTACATCTACACCACCAGCCAGCCACCGGCACTTGCCTATGCCACGCTCAAGAGCCTGGAGTTGCTGCGCCGCGAGACTTGGCGACGTGAGCACCTGGCGGCGTTGATTCGCCAGTTCCGCGAGGGCGCGCAACAGATCGGGCTGCAACTGATGGACAGCCCAACGCCGATCCAGCCCATTGTGATCGGCGACAGCGCACAGGCCCTGCGCCTGTCGCGCATGCTGCGCGAGCGCGGCTTGCTGGTGACGGCCATCCGCCCACCCACCGTGCCGGCTGGTAGTGCGCGCCTGCGGGTGACCCTGAGCGCCGCGCACAGCGAAGCGCAGGTGCAGCTATTGTTGAATGCATTGGCCGAGTGTTATCCACAGTTGGAGAACGCCGATGCGTAATCGCCTTGTACTGCTGCCCGGCTGGGGCCTGGGCACTGCCTCCCTGGAGCCGCTGGCAGCGAGCCTGCGCGCCCAGGACGCTCGCCTGCAGGTGGAGCTGATGCCCTTGCCGGAACTGGCCGACAGCGATGTTCAGGCCTGGGTCGACCACCTGGATCGGAAGCTGCCGAACGACGTGTGGCTGGGCGGCTGGTCGCTGGGCGGCATGCTGGCCAGCGCCTTGGCACACAAGCGCGGTGACCACTGCTGCGGCCTGCTGACACTGGCCAGCAACCCCAGCTTCGTGGCCCGCCCGGACTGGCCCCATGGCATGGCCGAAGACACCTTCGGCACCTTCCTCGATGGCTGCCGCAGCCATACCCAGGTCACGCTCAAGCGCTTCCGCACGCTGTGCAGCGATGGCGCCCTGCAACCGCGCACGTTGCTGCGGCAACTGGGTGTCGGCGTGCCGGATACCGACCCGTTGTACCTGGCCACAGGCCTTGAAGTGCTGGCCAGGCTTGATACCCGTGAAGCCCTGCAGGCCTATGCTGGCCCGCAGTTGCACCTGTTTGCCGGTAGCGATGCACTGGTGCCGGCAGAGGCGGCCAAAGCGTTGAGCGAGTTGCTGCCCGATGTGGAAGTGGGCTTGGTCGAAGACAGTTCCCACGCATTCCTGCTGGAGTACCCGCAGGAGCTGGCGGCGGGCATCAAGAGTTTCCTGCATGAGAGTGGCGATGACTGACCTATCCCGTCCAACCCCTGGCGCGCTGCCCGACAAACGCCAGGTGGCGGCCTCGTTCTCCCGCGCTGCGGCCAGCTACGACAGCGTGGCGGCCTTGCAGCGCGCAGTGGGTTTGCACCTGCTGGAGCAATTGCCGGCAGGCATGCAGCCCTCACACTGGCTGGACCTGGGCAGCGGCACCGGCCATTTCAGCCGCATCCTGGCCGAGCGCTTTGCGCAAACCAGTGGCGTGGCGGTGGATATCGCTGAAGGCATGCTGCGCCATGCTCGTCATGAGCAGGGCGGTGCGCATTACCATGTGGCGGGTGATGCTGAGCGCCTGCCGCTGCGTGATGCCTGCGTCGATCTGGTGTTTTCCAGCCTGGCCGTGCAGTGGTGCGACCAGTTTGCCAGCGTGCTGGCAGAGGCGTCGCGTGTGCTGCGCCCCGGCGGCGTGCTGGCCTTCAGCAGCCTTTGCGTGGGTACCCTCGACGAACTGCGGGCCAGTTGGCAGGCAGTGGATGGCCTGGTGCATGTGAACCGCTTCCGGCGTTTTGAGGATTATCAACGCCTGTGTGCTGGCAGCGGGCTGGAACAGCTTGAATTGCAACGTTGCCCACACGTGCTGCACTACCCGGATGTACGTAGCCTGACCCATGAACTCAAGGCGTTGGGGGCACACAACCTGAACCCCGGGCGACCGTCCGGGCTTAC
Organism: Pseudomonas sp. yb_9; assembly: GCF_043103635.1. Taxonomy (NCBI): domain Bacteria; kingdom Pseudomonadati; phylum Pseudomonadota; class Gammaproteobacteria; order Pseudomonadales; family Pseudomonadaceae; genus Pseudomonas; species Pseudomonas sp. yb_9. Next base: position 155,851 of record NZ_JBICKA010000025.1, read on the forward strand.
CGGTCGGGCGCGCATGCAGGGCCTGCTGCACGCCTATGAGGCATTTCGCCAGCCTGCGGGGCTGCCAGCCACCTATCAAGTGGTCTATGGTGTGTTGCGCAAGCCACAGGCGTAAGGGGAGCACGATGAGCCAGGCCTATTTCATCGCCGGTACCGATACCGATGTCGGCAAGACCACCATCGCCGCCGGGCTGTTGCATGCGGCGCGGTTGCAGGGCATGAGCACACTGGGCGCCAAGCCGGTGGCCTCGGGCTGCACGATGACCCCGAAAGGGTTGCGCAATAGTGATGCCCAGGCGCTGATCGATGAAAGTACGATCAAGTTGCCGTATGAGCAGGTCAACCCGTTCGCCTTCGAGCCGGCGATTGCTCCGCATGTGGCGGCGCGCGAGGCGGGGGTGACGCTGGCCGTGCCCGCGCTGTTGGCAGCGATGCGCAATGTGCTGCAACAAAATGCCGACTTCACGTTGGTTGAAGGTGCGGGTGGCTGGCGTGTGCCGTTGTCGGGGTTGGAGAACCTTTCGGACCTTGCCGTTGCCCTTAAATTGCCAGTGATACTGGTTGTGGGCGTTCGCTTGGGCTGTATCAGCCATGCCTTGCTCAGTGCCGAGGCGATCGAGCGTGACGGGCTGCAGTTGGCCGGGTGGGTGGCGAATATCATCGAGCCGCGTACTTCGCGGCTGGAAGAAAATCTGGCCAGTCTGGCCGAGCGCTTGCCGGCGCCTTGCCTTGGGCGGGTGCCCAAACTGAAGCTCGCCAGTGCCGATATGGTGGCTGAACACCTTCAGTTGGATCTGCTGGATTAGTCGTTTCCAGGCCCGGCCCTTTCGCGGGCAAGCCCGCCAAGAGGCCGGTGCAGGAATACCCAAGGCCTATCAGATAGCACCAGGCCATTATGGATTTAAACGGGCCTTTTCACGACAGGCCTGCTTTAATTGAGCCTGTTCGTCATCCAGCGTCAATGGAGTCCTGACATGGAAATCACCGGTAGCTCCGCCTACTACGCGGGCCTGAGCGCAATCCAGGCCGGCCAGAACCGCGTCGATCAGGCCGCCGGCCAGATTGCAAACGCCACCGCCGAACGTACCGCCACCAGCCAGTCCAGCGACTTTCAGGCTGAGCGCTTGCGCGCGGTCGACCGCAGCCAGCAGATGGACCTGGCCACCAGCACCGTGCAGATGGCCTTGGGCAAAACCGAAGTCGAGCTTGGCGCAAAGGTGGCTAAGGCATCCGACGAAATGCTCGGCCGGATTATCGATACTTACGCCTGAGAGGGCGCTCCCTCGAATTACACACAGCCCCTGTGGGGGTGTGCCCGCGAAAGCGTCAGATCAGGCACCTCAATTGCCTGATCGGACGCCTTCGCGGGCACGCCCGCTCCCACAGGGGCATTGTTTTCTCTAGGTCTGGCATATTTGCCATTTTTCGTGGCGTAAATGGCACCATAGTCCATCCTTGACAGAATGCGGTGCTAAACGTAAGTTTCAAACAACTGTTTGATACGACGGCCGCCAAGAGCTGGTCACCCCACAGAACTGACTCAGAGGTTCATCGCAATGCCTGATTACAAAGCCCCCTTGCGTGATATCCGCTTCGTTCGCGACGAACTGCTTGGCTATGAGGCGCACTATCAGAGCCTGCCGGGCTGCCAGGACGCCACGCCCGACATGGTCGACGCGATCCTCGAAGAAGGCGCGAAGTTCTGTGAGCAGGTGCTGTCGCCGCTGAACCGTGTGGGTGACCAGGAAGGCTGCACCTGGAGCGAATCGGGCGTCAAAACCCCGACTGGCTTCAAGGCAGCCTACGAACAGTTCGTCGAAGGCGGCTGGCCGAGCCTGGCCCATGACGTCGAGCACGGCGGCCAGGGCTTGCCAGAGTCGCTGGGCCTGGCCCTGAGTGAAATGGTCGGGGGCTCGAACTGGTCGTGGGGCATGTACCCAGGCCTGTCCCATGGTGCGATGAACACCATCTCTGCGCACGGCACCCCCGAGCAGCAGCACACCTACCTGACCAAGCTGGTGTCCGGCGAGTGGACTGGCACCATGTGCCTGACCGAGCCACATTGCGGCACCGACCTGGGCATGCTGCGCACCAAGGCCGAGCCACAGGCTGACGGCAGCTACAAGGTGTCGGGTACAAAAATCTTCATTTCGGCCGGTGAACACGACATGGCCGACAACATCGTCCATATCGTCCTGGCCCGCCTGCCGGACGCACCGGCCGGTACCAAGGGTATTTCGCTGTTCATCGTGCCGAAGTTCCTGCCCAATGCCGAAGGCGGCGTGGGTGAGCGCAACGGCGTGAGCTGCGGCTCCATCGAACACAAGATGGGCATCCACGGTAACGCTACCTGCGTGATGAACTTCGATGCGGCCACCGGTTACCTGATCGGCCCGGCCAACAAAGGCCTGAACTGCATGTTCACCTTCATGAACACCGCTCGCCTGGGTACAGCGCTGCAAGGCCTGGCCCACGCCGAAGTGGCGTTCCAGGGTGGCCTGAAGTACGCCCGTGAGCGCCTGCAGATGCGCTCGCTGACTGGCCCGAAAGCACCGGGCAAGGCTGCTGACCCGATCATCGTCCACCCGGACGTGCGCCGCATGCTGCTGACCATGAAGGCCTTCGCCGAAGGCAACCGCGCGATGGTGTACTTCACGGCCAAGCAGGTGGACATCGTCAAGTACAGCCAGGACGAAGAAGAGCGCAAGAAGGCCGATGCCCTGCTGGCGTTCCTGACCCCGATTGCCAAGGCGTTCATGACCGAAGTCGGCTTCGAGGCGGCCAACCATGGCGTGCAGATCTACGGCGGCCACGGCTTCATCGCCGAGTGGGGCATGGAGCAGAACGTTCGCGACAGCCGTATCTCCATGCTGTACGAAGGCACCACCGGCATTCAGGCGCTGGACCTGCTCGGCCGTAAAGTGCTGATGACCCAGGGCGAAGCACTGAAGGGCTTCACCAAGATCGTGCACAAGTTCTGCCAGGCGCAGGAAGGTAACGAAGCGGTCAAGGAGTTCGTCGAGCCGCTGGCGGCAATCAACAAGGAGTGGGGCGAGCTGACCATGAAAGTGGGCATGGCCGCCATGAAAGACCGCGAAGAGGTGGGTGCGGCCTCGGTCGATTACCTGATGTATTCCGGCTACGCCTGCCTGGCCTACTTCTGGGCCGACATCGCCCGCCTGGCGGCCGAAAAACTGGCAGCCGGCACCAGCGAAGAGGCGTTCTACACCGCCAAGCTGCAAACGGCGCGCTTCTACTTCCAGCGCATCCTGCCGCGCACCCGTACCCATGTAGCGACCATGCTGTCGGGTGCCAACAACCTGATGGCGATGGACGAAGAAAACTTCGGCCTGTCGTACTGATCCTACCGCTGTACACGGAACCCGCCTGCCCTCACCGGCAGGCGGGTTTTCCGCATCTGGGGCCAATTGACCCAACGGCAAATTCAACTGTTCATGTGCACTGCCGATGAAGTAAGGGCACAATGCCACTATTGATCTGCCGGGTTGGAGATTACCCTTGTTTCGTCTTAATGCTGTTCGCGCAAGCCACTTCCTGCCTTCGCTGTTCTTGTTGCTGGCAGGGCTCGCCGCAGCCTATGTGAGAGACCTCAGCGTCTTCTTCACATCGCTGTTCAATGTCTTGCCTACGTTGGTTCTGCTGCTGGGCGGCGCGTACTGTGCCGTGTACCGTCGGCAACGTGAGCTGTTCCTGATGCTTACGGTGTACATCGCCTACTTTCTGCTCGACACCCAGACCGACTTCTACCGTGACCATGGCCGCGTGCGCGAGGACGCGGCGGTGATCTTCCACCTGGTGTGCCTGTTGCTGCCCACGCTGTTCGGCTTGTATGGCGCCTGGCAGGAACGTACCCACCTGCTGCAGGACCTGGTTGCCCGCGGCGCTGTGCTGTTTGCCGTGGGCAGCGTGGCGGTGGCCCTCGAACAAAGCTACCCCGAAGCGCTGCTGAGCTGGTTGGCGGAAATCCGCTGGCCAGCCTTGCATGGCCAGTGGATGAGCCTGATCCAGATCGTTTACCCACTGTTCTTCGTTGTGTTCATCCTGCTGGTGGTGCAATACCTGCGTGCCCCCAGGCCGCTGCATGCTGCGCAGTTGACCGGCCTGCTGGGCATTTTCTGGATGCTGCCGCAAACCTTCATCCTGCCATTCACCCTTAACATCATGTGCAGCCAGGTGATGTTGATGATCGCCGCAGCGGTAGCGCATGAGGCCTACCAGATGGCCTTCCGCGACGAGCTGACCGGCCTGCCGGGGCGCCGCGCGCTGAACGAACGCATGCAGCGCCTGGGGCGCAATTATGTGATCGCCATGACCGACGTGGACCACTTCAAGAAATTCAACGATACCCATGGCCACGACGTGGGAGACCAGGTGTTGCGCCTGGTGGCCAGCCGTTTGTCCAAGGTGACCGGCGGCGGCCGGGCCTACCGATATGGCGGCGAGGAGTTCGCCCTGGTGTTCGCGGGCAAGACAGCCGAGGAGTGCGTGCCCCACGTGGAAGCGGTGCGTGAGGTTATCGCCAACTATGTGATGCACCTGCGCGATCAGCACAACCGCCCGCAGGACGATACGGCCGGGCGCCAGCGCCGGGCGGGCAGCAGTGGCGGCACGGTGTCGGTCACCATCAGTATCGGCGTGGCCGAGCGCCAGGCCGATCATCGCAACCCCGAGGCGGTGCTGAAATCCGCCGACCAGGCGCTGTACAGCGCCAAAGGCGCGGGGCGCAATTGTGTCATGGTCCATGGGCAACAATCGCAGCGCGGAGCCGTACGCACGGCGTGACCGGGCAATACTGCATGGTCAGTTGATGACCCTATGTCTCGTAAAAGTTGTTCGGTTACACTGCCAATAACCCCTGTGTCGCGGTTCCCCGAGACCGCTCCGACCCGACTAGCGAGAGGTTGTCATGGCTGACTATAAAGCGCCCCTGCGCGACATGCGCTTCGTACTGAATGAAGTCTTCAACGTGGCCGAGCAGTGGGCGCAGTTGCCCGGGCTGGCTGACGTTGTCGATGCCGACACCGCTCTGGCCGTGCTGGAGGAAGCCGGCAAGGTCACCGCCAAATCCATCGCGCCGCTCAGCCGCGCAGCCGATGAAGAAGGTTGCCACTGGGACAACGGCGCAGTGCGGACCCCCGCCGGTTTCATCGAGGCCTACAACACCTACGCCGAAGGCGGTTGGGTCGGCGTGGGCGGCGACCCGCTGTTCGGCGGCATGGGCATGCCCAAGGCCATCTCGGCCCAGGTCGAGGAAATGGTCAACGCCTCCAGCCTGGCCTTTGGCTTGTACCCGATGCTGACCGCCGGTGCCTGCCTGTCGATCAATGCCCACGCCAGCGAAGCGCTGAAGGAAAAGTACCTGCCGAACATGTATGCAGGCGTATGGGCCGGTTCCATGTGCCTGACCGAGCCGCACGCCGGCACCGACCTGGGCATCATCCGTACCAAGGCCGAGCCCCAGGCCGATGGCAGCTACAAGGTCAGCGGCACCAAGATCTTCATCACCGGTGGCGAGCACGACCTGACCGAGAACATCATCCACCTGGTGCTGGCCAAGCTGCCGGACGCACCGGCGGGGCCGAAAGGTATTTCGCTGTTCCTGGTGCCGAAGTTTCTGGTCAACGAAGATGGCAGCCTCGGTGCACGCAACCCGGCCACTTGCGGTTCGATCGAACACAAGATGGGCATCCAGGCCTCGGCTACCTGCGTGATGAACTTCGACGAAGCAGTCGGCTATATCGTCGGTGAGCCGAACAAGGGCCTGGCGGCCATGTTCACCATGATGAACTACGAGCGCCTGGGTGTTGGCATCCAGGGCCTGGCCTCGGCCGAACGCTCCTACCAGAACGCCGTGGAATACGCCCGCGACCGCCTGCAGAGCCGTGCCCCGACTGGCCCACAGGCCAAGGACAAGGCCGCCGACCCGATCATCGTCCACCCGGACGTGCGCCGTATGCTGCTGACCATGAAAGCGCTGATCGAGGGCGGCCGCGCCTTCTCCACTTACGTGGCCATGCAGCTGGACAGCGCCAAGTACAGCGAAGACGCCGCCGTGCGCAAATGCAGCGAAGAGCTGGTGGCGCTGCTCACGCCAGTGGCCAAGGCATTCCTCACCGACCTGGGGCTGGAGTGCGCGGTGCATGGCCAGCAGGTGTTCGGCGGGCATGGCTACATTCGCGAATGGGGGCAGGAGCAGTTGGTGCGTGATGTGCGCATCACACAGATCTACGAAGGCACCAACGGCATCCAGGCCCTCGACCTGATGGGGCGCAAGGTGGTGGCCAGCGGTGGCGCGTACTACCGGTTGTTCTCCGACGAGATCCGCCAGTTCATTGCCAGCGCAACTGGCGAGCTGGACGAATTTGCCAAGCCGTTGGCGGCCAGCCTCGACCAGCTCGACGGGCTGACGGAGTGGGTGCTGGAACAGGCCAAGGGCAACCCGAATGAAATCGGCGCGGCTTCGGTCGAGTACCTGCATGCGTTTGGTTATGTGGCCTACGGCTATATGTGGGCACTGATGGCACGGGCGGCCCAGGCGGGTGAGGGCGACGAGGCGTTCTACTCGGGCAAGCTGGGTACGGCGCGGTTCTACTTTGCGCGGTTGCTGCCACGGGTGGATTCGCTGGTGGCTTCGGTGAAGGCGGGCAGTGAATCGCTGTACCTGCTGGATGCCGAGCAGTTCTGACGTATTTGGGGCCCGCTTGGCGGCCCCGATTTTCGGTATGTCTGGGGATGAATCCCCGTTGTAAGCTTTTTCCTACACGACGTGGTGACTTTTCACCACTGTTCTCAGATTGGATCCACGGTTAATCTTTACCACATGGACGTTGCGCAGGAAGCGCAAAGGACAGATCAAGGAAGACGACGAAGGACCACCTGCCAGGATGGCGGGGCGATACGGATGTCACAGGGAAACAGTCTGGAAAACCCCGCTTCGGCGGGGTTTTCTTTGTGCGCGTGTTTTTTCAGGCCAGCACATCCAGCGGTGATGCCCCCAACAGGCGGGCGTCCGTCTCTTCTTCCAGCAGCGTGCGCAGTAGCTCCACAGAGGCCTGCTGGCGTTGGGCATCGCGGAACACCAGGCCAACCTTCAGCGGCACCCGTGGCTCGCTCAAGGGCTTCCACAACAGCCCCTGATCATCTTCGGCGGCCTCCTTGGCCCGCCCCGGCAGGATGGTCGCCAGTGCCGTGTGCGCCAGGCTGTCGAGAATCCCCGCCATGTTGTTCATCTCTGCCTGAACCTGCGGCCGGCGGCCTTGGCTGGCCAGTTGCGCCTGCCAGATCTGACGGATCTGGAATTCTTCGCCCAGCATCAGCATGGGCAATTCGGCAGCCTGGCGGATAGACACCTTCTTGAAGTCCTTCAGCGCGTGAGTATCGGGGATGACCAGTTGCAGCTCGTCTTCATACAGCAGCAGGCCATGTAACCCGGGCTGGCGCGGCGGCAGGTAGCTGATGCCGATGTCCAGGCTGCCGTTGAGCAGGCGCCGTTCGATCTCCAGCCCCGACAACTCGTAGATCTGCACGACAAGGTGCGGCTGAGCCTTGCGCAGCCGTTCGAGCAGCTGTGGCACGAGGCTCGGTCGCACGGTCTGCAGCACGCCGATGGCCAGGGTGCGCAGCGACTGGCCCTTGAAGTTGCGCATGGCCTCGTGGGCGCGTTGCAGGCCGTCAAGCAAGGGCAAGGCATGGTTGTACAGGGTATGGGCAGCCAAGGTAGGCAACAGGCGCTTGTTGCTGCGCTCGAACAGGCTCAAATCAAGGCTGTGCTCCAGCTGCCGGATCTGCTGGGAGAGTGCCGGCTGGGACAGCGACAGGCGTTCTGCAGCGCGGCCCACGTGGCCTTCTTCATACACCGCGACGAAATAACGCAGTTGGCGGAAATCCATAAGTAACACTTATCGAAAATGCTGGAAAAACGAAATGGTCGAAAACCCTTGCGAAGCCTAGTCTATCGCCGTATTCCAACGGGTTACAGCGATGAATCGGTCGATTGTTACTCCGGATGAAAAACACTTTTGATAGGCAAGGCAAAATATCGAGTGCCGGCACCAAGACCGCACCGTTGCCGCCCCTTACCGTGATTGGTTGGAGCCCTGATGAACCTGTTCAACCTGCGCCGCTCGGCCCCTGTCGCTGCCGCCGAGCCCAAGCGTGCGCCGGTGATCGTGCCGCAAGCCGCTGAGCTGTCGCGTGATCGCCTGATGCCCAGCGCCGAGCGCGCAGCGCAGGTGTTCGTGCGCGGCCAAGGCTCCTGGTTGTGGGACAGTGAAGGGCATGCCTACCTGGACTTCACTCAAGGCGGCGCGGTCAACAGCCTGGGCCACAGCCCGAGCGTGCTGGTGAAAGCGCTGGGCAACCAGGCCCAGGCGTTGATCAACCCGGGTTCGGGCTTCCATAGCCGTGGCTTGCTGGGGTTGGTGAACCGCTTGTGTCAGAGCACTGGCAGCGACCAGGCCTACCTGCTCAACAGTGGTGCCGAGGCCTGCGAAGGCGCGATCAAGCTGGCGCGCAAGTGGGGCCAACTGCACCGCAACGGGGCCTATCACATCATCACGGCCAGTCAGGCCTGTCACGGCCGCAGCCTGGGTGCACTGTCGGCGTCCGACCCGCTGCCATGCAACCGCTGCGAGCCTGGGCTGCCGGGGTTCAGCAAGGTGCCGTTCAACGACCTGGCAGCACTGCACGCCGAGGTGGATTCACGCACCGTGGCGATCATGCTCGAGCCGATCCAGGGCGAGGCGGGCGTGATTCCGGCCACCCAGGAATACCTCAAGGGTGTGGAAACGCTCTGCCGCGAACTGGGCATCCTGCTGATCCTCGATGAAGTGCAGACCGGTATTGGCCGCTGTGGTGCGCTGCTGGCCGAGGAAACCTACGGCGTGCGTGCCGACATCATCACCCTGGGCAAGGGCCTGGGCGGTGGGGTGCCACTGGCCGCCTTGCTGGCTCGGGGTACGGCGTGCTGCGCCGAGCCTGGCGAACTGGAAGGCAGCCACCACGGCAATGCGCTGATGTGCGCTGCCGGCCTGGCGGTGCTGGACACCGTGCTGGAGCCTGGCTTTTTCACGCATGTGCAGGACAACGGACGTCACCTGCGTGAAGGCCTGAGCCGGCTGGCCGGGCGCTATGGCCAGGGCGAAGTGCGTGGGCAAGGCCTGCTGTGGGCGCTGCAACTCAAAGAAAACCTGGCCCGTGAACTGGTGGCTGCGGCGCTGCACGAAGGCCTGCTGCTCAATGCGCCGCAAGCGGATGTGGTGCGCTTTTCACCTGCGCTGACCGTGAGCAAGGGCAACATCGACGAAATGCTGCTGCGCCTGGCACGTGCTTTTGCCCGTCTTCATGCCCAGCAGCAGGCCCGCCGCGAAGTGCCGGCCTGACTGTGTAGCAACACTGAGCATTCAACGAACCGTCTGGCGTTCCTGCGCATCGCCCCTGGCCTGTTTCATTCGGCCCGGGGCGTTTTTTTTGCCTGTGGAACCTCTGCGGTGGGCGGCTAGTCTGTGAGATAACCCCTTCAGGAGAGACTCGCATGGACTTTATTCGCATCATCATCGCCATCATCCTGCCGCCGCTGGGCGTGTTCTTGCAGGTGGGGTTTGGCGGGGCGTTCTGGCTGAATATTCTGCTGACCTTGCTGGGCTACATTCCGGGGATCGTGCATGCGGTGTACATCATCGCCAAACGTTGAGGCCTTTGGGGCCGCAAAGCGGCCCCAAAATCTCAGCCCTCCAACACCCTGCAATAGAATTTCCACTCTTCTTCCAATGCATGGGCCAGGTTCTCTGCCTTGCGGAACCCATGCCGCTCACCCGCATAGAAGTGCCCTTCAGCCTCGATCCCGTTAGCCTGCAACGCCGCCAGCATCGACCGCGTCTGCTCCGGCACCACCACCGCGTCCAGCTCACCCTGGAAGAAAATAACCGGCACCTTGATCTGCCCCGCATGCAGCAGCGGTGTGCGCTGGCGATAGCGCTCGGCATCCTGTTGCGGATCGCCGATCAGCCAGTCCAGATAATCGCCCTCAAACTTGTGCGTGGCCCGGCCCAGGGCAACCGGGTCGCTGACCCCGTACAGGCTGGCACCGGCGCGGAACACGTCGTGGAAGGCCAAGGCACAGAGGGTGGTGTAGCCACCGGCGCTGCCGCCACGGATGAACGCCTTGCGTTTGTCGACCAGGCCCTGAGCCGCCAGGTACTCGACCGCCGCGCAGGCATCGGCCACATCGCTTTCGCCCCAGCGCAGGTGCAACGCCTTGCGGTAGTCCCGGCCATAGCCGGTGCTGCCCCGGTAATTCAGGTCGGCCACGGCAAAGCCGCGCTGGGTCCAGTACTGGATGCGAGGCTCGAGCACCGGATAACAGGCCGAGGTCGGCCCGCCGTGGATGAACACCACCAGCGGTGTGGCGCCTTGCGAGTGCGCTGCCGGGTAGAAGAATCCGTGGGCCCGCTCGCCGTCACGGCCATAGTGAATCGACTGCGGCAGGCTGATTTGCCCTGCCGGCAGTATCTCGGCCCCCCCGGCCAGCACACGTACTTCGTGGTTACTGCGGTCGACGGCAATCACTGCAGGCGGGCTGATGGGCGAGGCGGCAATGGCATAAAGGTGATCGCTGTCCATGGCCAGGCTGCGAAAGCGCGTGTAGCCACTGGCGAAACGCTCCATGCGCCCATCGGTGTTACGCAGCCCCAGTTGCCCGAAGCCGTCTTTGAACCAACTCGCCAGATAGCTTTGCGGCCCCAGTGCCAACCAGGTACAGGAACCCAATTGCCAGGGCGCAGCAGCATGGTCGGCAGCCTCGGCAGGCAACGCCTGCCAGTGGCCATCGACTTCCCCCCAGGGCTGCCAGAAGCCATTGCGGTCGGACAGGCAGTAGAGCCGGCCTTCGGCATCGAAACGCGGTTGTTGCAGCGACTCATCATTGCTGGCGATGCATTGCACGGGGCCCCACTGGCTACTGCTGTCGCGTGCGCGGCACATCAATCGGGTGATAGTCCAGGGCTGTGCCGGTCGGTTCCATTCGATCCACGCCAGGCGCATGCCATCTGCACTCACCGTGGGTGAGGCGTAGAAATCGGCGCCCTCGGCGAGCACCACCCGGCCGCTCTCACTCAACGCGACAAGCCGATGCTCCACCTGCTCGGCATGGCGTTCCTCGACGGCCAGCAACTGGCCATCGTGCCACTGCACATCGCCGTAGCGGCAGCTGGCATCCTCGGTCAGCGCACGCGGTTGCGAATCGTCCAGCGGCTGGGTGTAGACCTGCTGGTCCTTCTCGTTGACGAACACCAGCCCGTCGCCACCCAGGCAGAAGCTACCACCGCCGTACTCGTAGACCCGGCTGCGCACGCTGAAGCCATCCGGTGTCAGGCAGCGGGCCTGGTGGTACAGCCAGTGCCAGATACGGCAAGCACCATCGGCCGGGCGAAACTCGATCCAGAACAGCCCGTCGGCACTGGCTTTGAGTTCGGCGAAGTCGGTGCCGGCGGCAACGGCCTGCGCCGCGCTGAATTCAGCCACGGGCGATGACACGGGAGTTTCGTTCATTGCGGAAGGTCATCTGTTCAATGGCGAGCTGGGCGCTTTCCGCCTCCTCGCGGGCCTTGAGGATGATGCGGTGGTCGGCCGACTTGGCGCACACCGGGTCGGCGTTGCTGGCATCGCCGGTCAGCATGAAGGCCTGGCAGCGACAGCCGCCGAAGTCCTTTTCTTTTTCGTCACAGGAGCGGCACGGTTCGCGCATCCACTCGTAACCACGGAAGCGGTTGAAGCCAAACGACTCATACCAGATATGGTGCAGGTCGTGGTCGCGTACATTGGGGAACTGCACCGGCAGCTGGCGGGCGCCGTGGCAGGGCAGCGCGGTGCCGTCCGGGGTAATGGTGAGGAACAGGTTGCCCCAGCCATTCATGCAGGCCTTCGGGCGCTCTTCGTAGTAGTCCGGGGTGACGAAGATCAGCTTGCAGGGGTTGCCCTCGGCCTTGAGTTTGTCCCGGTATTGGTTGGTGATGCGCTCGGCCCGCTCAAGTTGCGCACGGGTCGGCAGCAGGCCCAGGCGGTTGAGGTGCGCCCAACCGTAGAACTGGCAGGTGGCAAGCTCGACGAAGTCGGCCTCAAGGGCGATGCACAGCTCGATGATGCGGTCGATCTTGTCGATGTTGTGCCGATGGGTGACGAAGTTGAGCACCATCGGGTAGCCGTGGGCCTTCACGGCGCGGGCCATCTCCAGCTTTTGCGCAAAGGCCTTCTTCGAACCGGCCAGCAGGTTGTTCACCTGCTCGTCGCTGGCCTGGAAGCTGATCTGGATATGGTCCAGGCCGGCCTTTTTGAAGTCCGCGATACGCGCTTCGGTCAGGCCGATGCCCGAGGTGATCAGGTTGGTGTAGTAACCCAGCCGGCGGGCTTCGCCGATCAGTTCGGCCAGGTCCTGGCGCACCAGCGGTTCACCGCCGGAAAAGCCGATTTGCGCCGCGCCCATCTCCCGAGCCTCGGCCATGACCTTGAACCACTGCTCGGTGCTCAGCTCCTGGCCCTGGGCGGCAAAGTCCAGCGGGTTGGAGCAGTACGGGCATTGCAGCGGGCAGCGGTAGGTGAGCTCGGCCAGCAACCACAGCGGCAGGCCGACCTCCGGCGTGGGCGGCAACTCAGGCGAGGACGATCCAGTGTTCGGCACGGGCCACCTCCATGAACTGCTCGATGTCTTCGGCCACTTCCGGGACATCGGGGAATTGCTGTTCGAGTTCGCTGATGATGGCGGCCACGTCACGCTGGCCGTCGATCAAGCCGCCAATCAGGCTGGCGCTGTCGTTGAGCTTGATCATGCCTTCGGGGTACAGCAGCACATGGCCTTTCTGCGCCGGTTCGTACTGGAAGCGGTAGCCGGGGCGCCAGTTCGGCACCTGATTGCGGTCGAAACTCATAGGGTGATTCCCTTGTGCCACACCCGTTCCTGGGTGACGGAATGATAGGGCGGGCGGTTCAGCTCGTAGGCCATGCTCATGGCGTCGAGCATGCTCCAGAGGATATCCAGCTTGAACTGCAGGATCTCCAGCATACGCTCCTGGCCCGCGCGGGTGGTGTAGTGCTGCAGGGTAATCGCCAGGCCGTGCTCTACGTCACGACGAGCCTGGCCCAGGCGGGTGCGGAAGTAATCGTAGCCGGCCGGGTCGATCCACGGGTAGTGCTGTGGCCAGCTGTCCAGGCGCGACTGGTGGATTTGCGGGGCGAACAACTCGGTCAGCGAACTGCTGGCTGCTTCCTGCCAACTGGCGCGGCGGGCGAAGTTGACGTAGGCATCGACGGCAAAGCGTACGCCGGGCAGTACCAGCTCTTGCGAACGCAGCTGGTCCGGGTCCAGGCCGACAGCCTGGCCCAGGCGCAACCAGGCTTCGATGCCGCCGTCCTCGCCAGGCGCGCCGTCGTGGTCGAGCAGGCGCTGGATCCACTCGCGGCGTACTTCGCGGTCAGGGCAGTTGGCCAGGATCGCGGCATCCTTCATCGGGATGTTGACCTGATAGTAGAAGCGGTTGGCCACCCAGCCCTGGATCTGCTCACGGGTGGCGCGGCCTTGGTACATCGCCACGTGGTACGGGTGATGAATGTGGTAATAGGCGCCCTTGGCGCGCAGGGCCTGCTCGAATTCGGCAGGGGACATTGGCAATGCGTCGCTCATCAGGCCTCCTTACAACTCAATGCTCATTCCGTCGAAGGCAACTTCCACACCGCGGCGCTGGACTTCGGCGCGCTCCGGGGAGTCTTCATCGAGAATCGGGTTTGTGTTGTTGATGTGGATAAGCACTTTGCGCTGACGCGGGAAAGCGTCCAGCACTTCGAGCATGCCGCCCGGGCCGTTCTGCGCCAGATGGCCCATTTCGCGGCCCGTGCGAGTGCCCACGCCACGGCGTTGCATTTCATCGTCTTCCCACAGCGTGCCGTCGACCAGCAGGCAGTCGGCGCCGTGCATCATCGCCAGCAGCTTGTCGTCTACCTGGCCCAGGCCTGGAGCGTAGAACAGCTTGCCGCCGGTGCGGGTGTCTTCGACCAGCAGGCCCAGGTTGTCGCCCGGGTGCGGGTCGAAGCGGTGCGGCGAATAAGGCGGTGCGGCGCTGCGCAGAGGGAATGGGGTGAACTTGAGGTTTGGGCAGGCCTCGATAACGAAGCTGCCTTCCAGCTCGATGCGGTTCCACTGCAGGCCACCGTTCCAGTGGCTGAGCATGTTGAACAACGGGAAGCCGGTGGTGAGGTCCTGGTGGACCATGTCGGTGCACCACACCTGGTGCGGGCAGCCTTCACGCAGGCTGAGCAGGCCGGTGGTGTGGTCGATCTGGCTGTCCAGCAGCACGATGGCGTTGATGCCGGTGTCGCGCAGGGCCCGGGCTGGCTGCATCGGCGCGAAGGCCTGGAGCTGGGCGCGGATGTCGGGCGAGGCATTGCACAGCACCCAGTGTACGCCGTCGTCGGACAGGGCGATGGACGACTGAGTGCGCGCAGTGGCCCGCAGGGTGCCGTCACGAAAGCCCTTGCAGTTGACGCAGTTGCAGTTCCACTGCGGGAACCCGCCACCGGCGGCGGAGCCGAGAACCTGGATGTACATGGCCACTCTCTATGCAAAAAACCGGATCGGAAAAACGAAAACGCCCCGGCAGGCCGAGGCGTGGAACCCTAAGCCGGGCTTAGCGGTTAGCGAAGTACATGGTGACTTCGAAGCCGATACGCAGATCAGTGTATGCAGGTTTGGTCCACATGGGATTACTCCTTCCGGATGGGTTTGGGGTTGCTCAGTTACTACTTGGGTACCACCACGCACTGGAGGTTCCCGGAACTGGGATTGCGCTATCTTACAAGAAAAATTTGTACTGGAAGGTTAATTATTCGAAAAGTGCCGTTGCATTTTGCGTAACAATCACGGGCCTGGATCACTTCCACGTAGGGCTTGGCGCGGCAGCGTTGGCCAAACACAACCAGGAGGCGTCTGCATCGAGCAGGTTACCCAGCAGGTGGTCCAGATCCGTCTGCCGCGTGTTCAGAATAGCCCTGCGCAACGTATCCAGCCTGCCGGGTTGTGTAGCCAGGTGTGTCTGCCACGCCCATTCGGCGACATCGGCGTTGGCCATGGCCGGTTCATCGAATTGACTGGCCAGGGCCTGCTGGGTGTCTGGGTCAAGGGTGACACCCTTGCTGAGTAGCGTGAGCAGGTGGTCGAGGATCTGTGCCTGGTGGGTGTGCGGCGATTGCACCCCGAACAACAGGCCGCCGACTCCCTCTATCTGACGAAAGGTACTGAATACCGCATAGCCAAGTTGCAGCTCCACCCGCAGCCGCTGGTAAACCGGCCCTTGCAGCAGTTGCGCGAGCAAGCGGCCGCTGGCTTCGCGGGTTGCAGGCAGCGGGCAGAACAGCAGTAAGGCATGTTCACTGCCCGGTACTTCGGCATGCTGCCAACGGCGGTTGGCCCAGGTGCGCAGGGGGCTTGGTAGCGAGCCGTGCCCTGGGCAGTGCTGCAGCGCAGTGCCCAGGGCGCTCCGGGCTGAATCGTCGAAGCCTGCGGCCAGGCCGTGCCAGCGTGTGTGCTGCCACAGCTTGTCGAGTTGCTGCTGCTCCAGCGTGCAGGCAGGCACAGCAGGGGGCGGGGTGCCGAGCACCGCGTCAGGCAGTTGCTTGAGCAAGGCCCTGATGGGGATCAGGGCCGCTGGTGGCGTTGTGCAAGGCAACCAGCATCTGGCCGGGGGGCTGACGATCAAAACCAAGGCCTGCGTTACTGCCCGCAGCACCGCTGCCGGTAGCCCGGCGCAGCGCAACTGCCAGTACTCCCCGGCAGCCGTGAATTGCAGTTGTACCGAGGCGCGTTCACAGCGCTCCTGCAGTGGCGCCAGGGCCTGTTCGAGCACACCCTGCAAACGTTGGCGCAGCGTTGAGGGTACGTGCCAGCGCAGGTAGAGCGCTGCGTATTGGCGGGCGCCAGGAAGCAGCTCACTGACCCGCAGTGCTGCCGGTACAGGCTTTGTACTCGCACTGGGTAGACCAGCCATCAGCAAGGGGTCGACCAAGGGCATGTGCCATTCGCCATACACGTTGCATGGCAGGCCTTGCAGCACGGCTTGAAGGGCCTGCAAACCGTGCGCATCCAACTTGGCGAACGGCTGCCCCGTGCTGTCACGGCGGGCCAGTTCAAGTGCACTGGCGCTGCGTTCGCGACTGTGTTGCAGCAGGCCGAATTCGCGGTTCAACAGCTCGAGGTCGGCCTGGCGGATGAAGCTGAACCAGCCTCGCAACAGGGCGCTGGCTTCGTCTGCGCAGGCGTCGGCGCTGAGCTTAAGGTCGAGGTGCCACAGCAGCTGGCCGGCAAAGGCATACAGTGTTTCGGCCTTGAAACGTTGCAGCCATCCACGCGCGCGAAGTGCGCCCAGCCAGGTACCCGGGCGGCTGTCGCCGAGGCAGGCGATCAGCAGCTCCAGCGCTTGCTCGGCACCTGCCGGGAGGTTTTCGTGAGTGAAGGCCAGTGGTGTAGCCGTCGCCGACAATGGCGGCGGTTCGACTTGCGGCACATGCTTGCCTGTGGCGAACAGCGTCGCATGCTGCCGGCCAAGTTGCTCCAGCTCATCCAGCGGCTGCGGCCCGCACAGGCTCAAGACGATCTGCCCGCCCTGGTAGAAGCGTTGGTGGAAGCCCGTAAGTGCTTGCTGAAAGGCAGGGGCCTGCAGGGCCAGGGTATACCGGTTGCCGGCATGAAATGCGCCCAACGGATGGCCTTGCGACACTGATTGCAACAAGGTGAATTGCTGCTGGGCCTGCGGGTTGCGTGACCAGGCAATGAACTCGGCGTGGATCACTTCACGCTCGCGGCGTTGGCGCTCGATGCCCAGATCCGGTTCGGCGAGCATCTGGCACAGGCGCTCGAGGCCCCCGGCCAAGGCATTGGGCGGCACTTCGAAGAAAAAGTCGGTGGTGCGTTCCCGGGTGCTGGCGTTGACCTGGCCGCCCAGGGTCTGCACGTAACGCATCAGGCCGTCGTCCAGCGCAAAGCGTGGGGTGCCTAGGAAGAACAGGTGTTCGAGGAAGTGGGCCAGGCCCGGCCATTTGCCCGGTGCGTCATGGCTACCCGCATGTACCCGTAGGGCGGCGGCCGAACGCTTTAGGCGCGGGGCGTGGCGCAGGGTCAGTTGCAGGCGGTTGGCGAGGGTGAGGTGGCGGATGGCGTCAGGCATGGGGGCTCCGGTTGCTGCTGTCCATGCTAACCCATTTGTTTGCAGGCTCGGCCTCTTCGCGGGTTTACCCGCGAAGAGTTCGTCAGCCCTTACGCAGATGCAGCTCCTGTCGCAGGTCAGTCAGATAAGGAAATGCCTGCCGCCCATGCACCACTTGCTCATGCTCCAGCTCCGCCAGCAACAGGCATTCATCCCGCCCGCCCATGGCCAGCAAACTACCATCCGGGCCGATGATGCTGCTCTGCCCGCAATACTGGATCTCGCCTTCCGCGCCGCAGTAATTGGCATACACCAGGTAGCACTGGTTCTCCTGCGCCCGTACCCTTACGGTCACCTGGCAGATGAAGTCATACGGCGCCATGTTCGCCGTCGGCACCAGGATCAGCTCGGCACCCGCCAGCGCCAGGCGTCGGGCGTTTTCCGGGAACTCGATGTCGTAGCAGATCAGCAGGCCGACTTTCCAGCCTTCAAGCTCGACCACCGGAAAGTGGTCCGGGCCTGCGCTGAACATCGAACGGTCCAGTTCGCCAAACAGGTGGGTCTTGCGGTAGTTGCACAGGCTGCGGCCATGGGCATCGATCAACTGCACGCTGTTGTAGATCGCGCCATCATCTGCCCGCTCCGGGTAGCCATAGACAATGGCAATGCGGTGGGTCTGGGCGATTTCCACTACCTCCATGGCCGCCGGGCCATCGTCAGCTTCGGCCAGGCGCTCGACCTGGGGTAGGCCGATGTTGTAGCCGGTCAGGAACATCTCCGGGCACACCAGCAGCTGTGCGCCGCGCTCGGCTGCCAACTGTGCCTGATGGCGCAGCCGTTGCAAGTTGCCGGGCACGTCCAGTGGCTTGGGTGTGCCCTGGAACAAAGCGATGCGCATGACGCCTCCTTGATTCAGTCTGCCAGGGCAATAGGGCCGATTTCATCGAACACATCGCCCGGGCCTGGGTTGTCCGGGTGGGTGTGGCCACCGAAGTGGTTCATGATACCCCACACCGCATTCAGCGATGTTTGCACCGCGCCCTCCACCCAGGCGGGTGTCCACGATACATCGTCACCGGCGATGAACATGCCGCGCTGCTCGGCGGGCATGTTCTGCTGCATGAAGTGTGCGTACATGCGCTGGTTGTAGCGGTAGTGACCCGGCAGTGCGCCCTTGAAGGCGCCCAGGAAGTGCGGATCCGCCTCCCACGAAATGGTGATTGGATCGCCGATGATGTGCCCGGCGATATCGGTTTTCGGATAGATCTTCTTCAGCGCATCCAGGGCCAGTTGCACGCGCTTTTCCACCGGATGCGGCAGCATTTTCAGCGCATCGCTCATCCACGCATAGGACAGGCAGATCACCCCCGGCTTGTCGTTGCCGTTGTCGAACAAGTAGGTGCCGCGGGTGAGGCGGTCGGTGAGGGTCATGCTCATCAGGTCGCGGCCGGTTTCCGGGTCCTTGTCCTTCCAGAATGGTCGGTCGACCATGACGAACGTCTTCGACGACTGCATGTAGCGGGTGCGGTCCAGGGCCATCCACATCTTTTGCGAGAACAGCGATTCCTCGCAGTCGATCTGGGTGGTCAGCAGCCAGGTCTGGCAGGTGGCGAGCACGGCGCCGTAGTGGCGGGTGTCGCCCCAGTTGTCGGTGACCGCCAGGCGGCCATCGGCGGCACGGGCAATGCGTTTCACCCCCGTTCGTGGCGCGCCGCCATGCAGGCCGCTCAGGCTGGTGCCCTCCGGCCAGTGGGCGCAGCGCTCCGGCACATGGCGCCAGATCCCTTGTGGCACCTGCTCCACACCACCGACGACCAGGTGTTGGTGGTCGTCGCAGTTGGTCATCACCACGCGGAAGATTTCCAGCATCGAGTTGGGGAAGTCCGAGTCCCAGCCACCGGTGCCGAAGCCGACCTGGCCGAACACTTCGCGGTGCTGGAAGCTCAGTTTGGCGAACGAGCGTGAGGTGGCGACGAAATCGTAGAACGTGCGGTCGTCCCACAGTGGTACCAGCTTGTTCCACAGCGCTTTGAGGCGCGGTACATCCCGATCGCGGATGGCTTGCTGGATGTCGGCGAACTGGGCACCACTTTCCAGCGCGTCGGCCCAGGCGTCGGCCACTTCGTGGAACAGCTTGGGCAAGTCGGTGGTTTTCTCGGCGTAGTAGGTCTGGCCTTCCAGGTCGATCACGGTGCTGCCCGAGGCCGGCGTCAGCGGGTTAGGGAAGGGCTTGGTTTCCAGGCCCAATTTGTCCACATAGTGGTAGAAGGCAGTGGACGATACCGGAAAGCGCATGCCACCCAGCTCTGCGATGATCCCGTCGGTGCCATTGAAGGCTTGCGAGCGCAGCCGGCCGCCCAGTTTGGAGGCCTCATACACCACCGGTTTGAGGCCTAGCTTCATCAGCTCGTAGGCCGCCACCAGGCCGGCAATACCGGCACCCACGATGGCCACTTCTTCACCGTGGCGCTCAGCCGGAATACTGCCCAGGCCTGCGGGGTGTTCCAGCCAGTCGTCGAAAGCGAAGGGGAAATCCGGGCCGAAGATGGTGATGGGCTTTTTGCCGTCGGCGGGGTGGCGGTTTTTCTTGTTCATGAAGTGACCTTGCCAGAGGGGCTGCGCGGGTGGCGGAGCCTGAGTATAGGAGATGGCTGGAGGTCATTTTAGGGAGTGGAGTGTTCGTTAATAAGGCACAGAGTGGTGTCTGAATGTAGCTTTTGTCGTCATATTTACCATTTAAAAGATATTTATGACGATTCAGGTCAGGGATGCCAAGTGATTCACCGTCTCGGGAAACTTCTGTACAAGACGAATCAATGCGACGGCCTGTGCATTGGGCCTGGAACGGCCTTGCTCCCAATTCTCCAGCGTTCTGGCATTGGTCCGTAAATAATTTGCGAACAGCGCCCTGGACATGTTGAGGCGCTGGCGGAGCTCTAACAGTTCGTTAGGTGCCAAGGGGGCAAGCTCGGTGAAGCTGACTTTGTGCGAGCGCAGGGTTTTCTTGCCTTGGCGATCTTCAGCTAGTGCATCGAAGCCTTCAGTGAGCTCAGTGAACAGGTTGCGGTGCATGGTTTGTCCTCGACAGGTATTCGCGCTCGAGCAGGGTTCGCAGTATTTTTCGCTCGGTGTCGCTCAAGTCATCTTGCATGTCTTTCCCGTACACGGTGAAAAGCCAGAACTGACTGCCAGGAAGCCAGAAGTAGTAGATGACGCGGATGCCACTTCGCTTCCCCTTGTGACGTTGAGCATCAGAGAACCTCAGCTTTCTGAGGCCACCTGTGCCTTTGATCACATCTCCGGCAAGCGGACCGTTCATCAAGAAGCGCTGCAAGGAACGAAAACCCTCGTCACTCAGATAGCTGGCACGATGCCGCTCGAAAGGGGGGAGCTCGACAAAAACTGCTTCCATGGTGTGTACGTTATCTGCGTATAGTTTCGTGTTGGCCACGAGGTATGTCAATCCATCGCTAGCCAGCCTATACGCATTCGAGCTACACCTAAGGCGTAGTGAGTTGCAGCGTGTTACTTAGATCGCTGTACAGTCCGAGTGCCATTTCAAAGTGGTTGCCCACGGTCCACCTTGCTGCTGAGAATGATTGACGTGGTGGTCTTCTCCACCCCGTCGACACTGCCGATCTGGTCGAGCAACTGGTCCAGTTGCTCAGGCGAATCCGTAAGCAGCCAGGCCACGTAGTCGAACTCGCCGCTCACTGCGCACAGCTGCTGGACTTGGCCCATGGCACTCAGGCGCCGCACCACTTCCTTGCCGGAGCGCGGCTGCACCTTGATACCCACATACGCCTGCAGCCCGCCACCCAGCACCCGCTGACCCAAGCGCACGCCATAACCGGAGATGACCTTGTTCTTCTCCAGCCGCTCCAGGCGCGAGTTGACGGTGGTCCGGGCGATACCCAATTGGCGGGCGAGTGTGGCGACGCTTTCGCGGGCGTTGATTTGCAGCAGGGCGATCAGCTGGCGATCGATCTCATCCAGCGTGATGGAGCGGGAATCCGACATGACGAGTCTCTTCGGTTGGCCTGCTAGCCTAGCGAGCGACTGCCAATCAGGGCAAGACCGCTTCTACAGCGACCGCGCTGGCCTGAAGAGACATGTAACCATAATAGTTACATTTTTGGGGCTGTAAGCGTGTTGCTAAACGGGAACTGTCTAGTGCAACCATTGCACTGTATGATTAGCCCATGCCCACGATCCATCGGTTGTCCAATTGCGTAGTCTGCCTGTATGCAAATGATCATCTGCCGCCGCATTTCCATCTGCGACTCAGTGATGGTCGTCAGGCACTGATCGCGATCAATGACCTGACCCCGATGGTCGGCTTCGGCGCTTCGCGGGTTTCCCTGCAAGAAATGAGTGAAGCGCTTGAATGGGCTTCGCGGAACAGGGCTCGACTGCTAGCAATGTGGGAGGAGCTGAATCCATGACCAACAAACAATTCCAGCTGACCGAGGTGGCTGCGGTCGCCCCTGGTTCATTGCTGCTGAGCTTTGCGGACGGCCAGCAATTCACCGTGGTTCTGGATGAAATCATTGGAAAGCACGCGACGTTGGCCCCGCTTGCCAATCCCAAGGTGTTCGCAAAGGTCGCAATTGGTGAGTGGAAAGATACGGTCATCTGGGCCGGTGACGAAAATCTTGAACTTGCCGCCGACAACCTTCGTGCCAGAGCTGTCGAACAGGCAGGGGAGTGTTCACATGAGTTCATCTGGAACTGGATGGCCAGGCATGGGCTGACGTTGGATCGTGCAGCTCAGGAGCTGGGGCTGAGCAGGCGTATGTTGGCCTACTATCGCAGTGGTGAAAAACCCGTACCGAAGACCGTAGCCTTGGCTATGAAAGGGTGGGAGGCACTCCGGTTGGCTGAGGCTGAGGCTGAGGCTAATAGCGTATCTCGTGGTTCGTCTGGCCAGTACGCAAACAGGTTGATTGGCCAAGGGCGTGCACGGAAGAAGCGAGCCTAAATGCTCAACTGAATGGCAAGCATGAAAAAGCCGCGCGTGAGCGCGGCTTTGTCGAATCTGGTGGTCCCTCAACTACTCGACAGCCGCCGTCAGTTCTGGATTGCCAAAACCGGCGAGACTTGCGTTCGACTCCTTGAAGTAAGTGCTCCAGAACTGCTCCAGGTTCTGAATCATCTTTCCACTGCGGTACCCGTTTTTGGCAGTGGTCGGTACGAAGGCTGCGCCATGCACGTAGACGCGCGCTCCGCTGAAATCACCCAGCAGTTTCTGCTTCTCGACCTTGGCTATTTCGACCTTCGGATCTATCTGACGGATACCGTTGGACTGATAGAAGCTTCCGAAGTCGCTGTACTCCAGCATGTCGGACATCAGCAGCATGACATGCTCGCTGACGCCTTCAGCCTTGGCCAGGTCCTCGCCCACTGCTTTCAGGCTGAACAGGATCTCACTGCGGGGAATGTCGGAGCTCGACTTGCCCATGGTGGCGGCAAAGACCTTGCCGAAGCCTTGGAACATCTGCGCAGGTTGGTGCTTGAGGCAGGACTCGAACTTACGGGTGGCCATCATCGGTACGCTACCCAATACCTTCGGGTCGATCGGTTGCTCCAGCTCGCCGGCGTAGCGCAGGCGGGTGTAGTGACCTTCAAGGTACGCGCTGAAGGAGTACAGGCGGATCTTGTCGCCTGGCTGCATGAAGCGCTTGATGTGGCCCCAGGCAGTTCGTTGCAGGTCTTGGGTCAGGGGAGTGGTCTGGTCCACGACCACGGTCAGCATCCGGCCGGACGGCGAAGTGCGGAACTCGTCGATGCGGGCTTGGGCGTAGCAGCTCGGAACGTCATTACGTTCAGCCGCCAGCAGAGCGGTAGGCGCGAGCAGCAGCGCCAGAGCCAGGCTCTTGAAATTCATGGTGCCTCCAGGGGGTGTGGGTAGAGCGGCTACGCAAGGGCGCAGCCGCTCAGTGCAGGCTTAGGCACGCTGGGTGCTTTGCTTGACCATCAGTTGCAGGCGACGAGCGCGCTTGATGGTGTCGAGATCAACACCTTTGGTGGTGGCCACGAAGGACAGGTCATCGTCGTGGAACTCAGTCAGGTCACCGAACTGGTTCGGGTCGAACCCGCCAGCAGCGGGTGCTGCAACAGGGGCTGCTGCAACAGACGCGGGTGCAGCTTGGACTACAGGCGCGGCAACTGCCGGGGCGGTTTCGACGACTGGCGCAGCGTGCACGACGGCCACAACAGGCTGGGTTTCGACTGGGACATTCACTTGAACAGCCACAGTCGGTGCAGGTGCAGGTGCGGCAGGTGCTACGAAGGTTTTCGCTACACTTCTGAAGGTGTCGCGAAGTTGGAACAATGACGGGTCATCGATCTGATTCATCCGTGGCAAGGCTACCCGAATGATTTCATCAATCCTCGCAGAGTCGTTGTTGGCAATGGCAGTGTTCAGGTCAGCAGTCGACTTCTTGATGTAGTTTTCCAATACCGCCCGGCTGTCTTTACCGAGTTGTTCAGCAATCGCTTTCTGATCAGTCCAGGCTTTGCCCGCGTCCTGCTCTTCAATGAAGCGGATGAAGGTACGGCGTACGTTGTCTTTGCGCAGCTCTTCGCGATCACCGCCTTTCACGCGGAATTGCGCCAGCTGAAGAGCCTGGAGCTTGCCGAGGGCTGATTGGGCGTCATTGGCAATGCTGCGGGCTTTGGCTTCGTGATAACGCGTGAACTCACTCGCGCTGGAGAACTTGTGCACCAACTCCCAAGCCTTGCGCGAGTAGGTACCGGCGAAGCCGAAGGTGTAGGCCAGGAAGGTGGAGGTGAACTGGATGAAAATGAACAGTGCACTCAGCACCGCAAATGTCACGAGGCTTGCGCGGTGGAGAGCATCAATCTGGTCCTGGGCAGATTTGCCAGCGGTATCGTTGGCGATGGACTGCATGTCGCCCGGCAACGGGAAGTCGTCCTCACCGCTGGCAGGGAAGTCGTCAGCTGCTTGCGAGACAGCCGGAGGGTTGGCGATCAGGTCAGCCTCTTGTGCATTGAGGGTCTCGGTACGTACCCAGAACGCAGCGACGGCCAGGATGACGATAAACACGGCATAACCGATAACGATGCCGTAACGCTTGGCCGGCATAGCGCCATCCTGTGGCACCTTCACGCGGTTCAGCATTCGCTGATATTCCGGGCGCCCGTCATCGATGTTGGTGTTATCGATGGTCACGATGTCACGGGACACCATGTCGCCATCAGCACCACCGTGACGCAGTTCCTCGTAACCCATGATCTTGCCGACGATGCTGTTGAGGTAGAGCTGACGGCCAGCAAACTCAGACAGAAAAACACCGATGATCGATATGACCAACCCGATGCCAAATGCACCTGCTACGGCAGTGTCGGGGGTTGCGAGCGTCAACGCAAAGGGTGCGAGCGCGTAGCCGAAAGCCGTGGCCTCGATCAGCATCAGTACGATGATGATCGCCCACATGCCGAAACCTTTTTCTTTGCGGTTGTCTTCTCCGATCTTGCCCAGGTAGTCCTGGCAGCGCTTGAAGTGCGCTTCCGACGGCTGGTGGTCACGGTAGTAGGTTTCGTATTTCAGGTTCAGCTGGTTTTCCGACTCGTAGAAGCCGACAGCTTCCGGGTTTTTCGGGGTCGGTTGCTCCTTCGAGCCCGGATTCTTGACCCAATGTGCCAGGCGGCCGACCCAAGGGGTGTTGATGCGCGCCTTCATCAGGGCGTAGCGCACCTCGTACCAGTTGGTGATGATCGGGATGGCCAGGAACGTCAGCAGGACGATTGGCAGGACGATGTGCCAGTAGAGGGCGAAAAACGTCTGGATGGTTTCGAGCATGGGTAATTCTCCTTAGCCGCGCTTCTTCGGTTGGAACTGCGCCACGTAGGCGTCACCCTGTTTCGGGTAGTAGATTTCGCCGGCCACCGCATTGCCTGCACGTTTGTCGAACACGATGTCCATGCAGGAAACCGGAGTGCTCTTTTGGTCGAGCGCGAAAACGCGGTAAAGCACCTGAGTCTCACCTTCGTAGGTGTTGGCGACCGACTTGAAGGGGGCAGAGTCCTTCCTGTTGGCGGTACCGACGTTCGAAGTGAACTGCATGATCGGCACCCCGGCAGCTGCACCCGTGTCACGCAGCACGGCAACGGGGCCTACTGCGGCCACGTGGCCATTGACCTTGCTCGCCCAGACTCCACCGTTGAGGCCTGGCAGGAAGTCAGTGGTCGAGTAGTCTTTCAGCGCCTTACCGGTGGCCAGGTTTTTCACCTCACCCTCGACGCGCGGCAGGTCCCCAACGCAAGAGGTGACAGGTGCATCGGCGTATGCCGAGCTGATCATGGAGAAGGTCGAGCTCTTCGGCTGAATGCGGGACGACAGCATCGAGGTGGTCGTGGTAACCGGCACACCACCGAAGTCGATACCGCCTTTGCCTCCGAGTTGGACCACAACATCCTGGGCCGGGGTGGTTGGCAGTACGGGGGCCTTCTTGTTGATAACCGGAGCTTCCAGCTTGGCGGGCGTGCTCACTGGCTGCTTCGCAGCAGTAGCGACCTGAATGGGTTTGGACGGGGTGCTCGGCTTTGCGGCGACCGTCTTGGCTTTGACCTTGGACTCGACGGCGGTGCCATGAGCCAGGTACTTGGCGCTAGAACGCTCGTCACGCACGCGTTGCGCCAGAACCTGCTCGTTGTCGACTTCGACGATCTCCACTCGGCGGTTCTTCGCTCGGCCGGCATCGGTGGTGTTATCTGCCACAGGCCGTGCGGAGCCTGCCCCCTGGAAGAAGATGTCCTGTTTCGGAACGCCAATCGCAGCCATCATGTCAGCGACGGTTTGAGCGCGTTTTTCGGACAGTCTCTGGTTAAGTTCGGCACCACCCGAAGAGTCGGTGTGACCGACCACCAAGAGCTTCTTGGCGGGGACACCTGGCCGAGTTGCTGCGCGATCACGCGCGAACTCTTGTGCCATCATGCTCAGCTTGCGATAGCCCTCAGCGGTCAGGGTTGCCGAACCCGAAGAGAACATCTCGGCGACTTCGATCTGGGCTTCCACGCCGACAGACTTCTTCTGGCCGCTGGCATCAACCATTTCTACTTCCCGCACTTCGGCGGTGAGACCCTGCTCGGCAGCCACAGCCTTCAGACGATCGACACGCTGCTTGTACGCATACAGTGCAGCGCAGCCCAGCGCTCCGCCAGCGACAGCGCCTGCGGCAATCTGATTGCCGTTGCCACCAGCGGCAGCAACAACACCGCCTACGACGAGCGAGCCGAGAACCGCGCCGGCACCACAGGCGAATTTGCCGGAGCGCTCTCCCAGCGTTTTATCGATCGTTGCGCATCCACTCAACCCCACGGCAATAGCCGTAGCGAGAGCTGTGCGTTGCATTGTCTTTGTGCTCAGCATGCCCCTTCCTCTTTCTTCTGCCCAACCCGGGCGAATACCAGCGTTACCGCTGAAACTGTTGCAGCGTCGGCCGCAATTTCCTTGCATCGATAGCACCGTAACGGTGCTATCGAAAAATTCACGCGCTGGGGGCTGAAATCGAATCGACCCTGCGCGAGGCCGCTGTGCAGGGCGAGATTGAGTGCATGCGTCTTGACATGGGGGGAGATAGAAAACGACTCCATGTTCTCTGCGATGCGCCATCCAGGGCGGAATGTGGCAATTTGCTACCTTAATGTTTCCGTATCAAGATGTGAACAAGTTCAACCGGTTCTTCGGCGCTAGTTACTGCCTTTCTCCCAAAGAAGGGGTGCCAAATAACGTGGAGACATCCTCACTCTGCAGCTGGCTCACAGCCATGGCTCAGAAATACGCCCATTTCAGTCCAGGCCATCTGGCCGATGTGGTCAATCTCAACCCTCTGGCTGGGCGTGGACACACGGTGGACACATCGAAGTGTTGTGAAAGGTGAGGGAGACGGGAAATAGCAGACTGTAGAAACGACAAAGCCGCGCAGTGCGCGGCTTGTAAGCTGGTGGGCCCACACGGACTCGAACCGTGGACCAAAGGATTATGAGTCCTCTGCTCTAACCGACTGAGCTATAGGCCCTCAGTAAGTGGCCGGATTATAACGAGGGTTTCGCACCTGTGCCATCTGAAAGATCCGATAGTGCTATGCGAAGAAACGCGGCCGCAAATTCCTCTGGCGGCAGCGGCAGGCTGACGATGTAGCCCTGGATCTGCTCGCATCCTTCGGCTGCCAGAAAACGCTGCTGGGCTTGGTTTTCAACACCCTCGGCAATGATCGTCAGTTGCATGCTGCGGCCCAGGGCGATGATCGCACGGGCGATGGCCGCGTCGTGGGGGTCGTCAGGCAGGCCGCGGATGAACGACTTGTCGATCTTGAGGATGTCCAGCGGCAGGCGCTTGAGATAGCTCAGCGAGGAGTAGCCGGTGCCAAAGTCGTCGATGGCCAACTGCACGCCCAGTTTTTTCAGCTGGTACAGCACAGCCAAGGCCTCTTCTGCCTGGCTCATGATGAAGTTTTCGGTGATTTCCAACTGCAAGTCGCCGGCCTTGAGCTGGTGCTGCTTGAGCAATTGCTCGATGCGTCGGGCAAGGTTTGGGTGGCGTAGCTGGGCGCCAGCGAGGTTGATCGACAACGGGCCGAACGGTTCATAGTGTTGTTTCCAGGCCTGCATCTGCCGGCAGGCTTGCTCCAGCACCCAGTCGCCGAGCTGGAGAATGGTGCCGTTCTCTTCCGCCAGGTGGATGAAGTGCTCCGGCGGTACTTCACCAAAGGTGGGGTGGCTCCAGCGGATCAGCGCCTCGGCGCCTACCAGGCTTTGGGTCTTGAGGCTGAGCTTGGGCTGGAAGCACAGGCTCATTTCGTTGCGTTCGACGGCGCGGCGCAGCTCGTGCTCAAGGGCGATGCGCTCGCTGGCCTGAGCGGTGAGGTCGCGGGTGTAGGCTTCGACGCGGTTGCGGCCTTTGGCCTTGGAGCGGTACATGGCCGCGTCGGCGTTGCGGATCAATGTCGCGACATCAGTGCCGTCCTGTGGGTACAGGCTGATGCCGATACTGGCGCTGGTAAAGAACTCGTGCTCACCGGCCTGGAACGGCGCGACGAAGCAGGCCAGCAGTTTGTTGGCGATGGTGCTGGCGTCACTGGGCTTGTGCAGGCCCGGTAGCAGGATGATGAACTCGTCGCCGCCCAGGCGGGCCACAGTGTCGACGTCACGTACCTGTTCCTTCAGGCGCTGGGCGATGCCTTTGAGCAGCAGGTCGCCGACCGGGTGACCGAGGCTGTCGTTGATGTGCTTGAAGCGGTCGAGGTCGAGGAACAGCACCGCGCCCTGGCGGTTCGACACTTGCGCGCAGGTAAGCACGGCCTGCAGGCGGTTCTCGAACAGGGCGCGGTTGGGCAGCCCGGTCAGCGGGTCGTGGTGGGCCTGGTAGTCGAGCTTGGCCTGGGCGTGCTTGAGGCTGGAAATATCGGCAAACACGGCCACGAAATGCGTGATCTCGCGTTCGTTGTTGCGCACCGCACTGATGGTCAGCCAGCCGGGGTACAGTTCGCCGTTCTTGCGTTTGTTGTAGATCTCGCCTTGCCAGTGGCCTTCGTCGGTAAGCTGGTGCCACATGGCGGCATAAAAGGCGCTGTCGTGCTGGCCGGAAGCGAGCAGGCGCGGGGTTTGGCCCAGGGCTTCGATTTCGCTATAGCCGGTGATTTCACTAAAAGCGCGGTTGACGGCACTGATGCGTTGGTCGATGTCTGTGATCAGCACGCCTTCGGCGGTGTTTTCGAACACGGTGGCCGCCAGTTGCAGCTTTTCCTGCATCAGATGGCGTTCGGTGATGTCTCGGGCAATGGTCAGCATGCAATCGACGCCGGCAATCGGCAGGGGCCTGGCGGACAGCTCGCAGAGGCGGATCTGCCCGTCACTGCGGCGGATGTGGCAGGTGAAGTCGCGCACGAAGCCGTCACGGTTGAGCTGGTCGACGAGGCGCTTGCGCTCGTTGAGGTCGACCCAGATACCCAGGTCCAGCGAGGTTTGGTCGATGGTCGGGTTGAGGTCATAGCCGGTAAGGCGGCAGAAGCCCTCGTTCACCTCCAGCAGCAAACCGTCGCTCTGGCGCGACAGTAACAGGCCGTCGGGCGAGGCGTGAAAGGCTTTGGCGAACTTCTCTTCCGAGGTTTGCAGCTGTTCCTGGGTTTCCTTGAGCTGGCTGATATCGCGTACTGCCACCACCAGCGCCGG
This sequence comes from Pseudomonas sp. yb_9, assembly GCF_043103635.1. Lineage (NCBI taxonomy): Bacteria > Pseudomonadati > Pseudomonadota > Gammaproteobacteria > Pseudomonadales > Pseudomonadaceae > Pseudomonas > Pseudomonas sp. yb_9. Next base: position 185,250 of record NZ_JBICKA010000025.1, read on the forward strand.
GGTGCCGTCGAGCTCGAAGGTTTCGGCCGAGGTCAGGCCGGTGAACAGTTGGCCGTTGCTGCGGCGGAAGCTCATTTCAAGGTTACGGATACCGCCCTGGTGCAGGCGTTCGAGCACCCGCGGGCCGCTGCCTTCGACACCCCACAGGTTGAGGTCGGTGGCGGTACGGCCAATCACCTGGCCTGGGGTCAGGCCGATCTGTTCTTCGAACGCTTCGTTCACCTCCAACAGGCAGCCATCACTGTGACGGGCGATCAGCAAAATATCGGGGCACTGCTGGAACACCGAGGCGAACTTCTGCTCGGACAGGCGCAGGGCGTCCTCGGTGCGCTTGGTTTCGCTGATGTCGATCATCAGCCCGCGCATCACCGGTTGGTGGCCGTGCTCGATCATGCTGACAATATTGCGTACCCAGAGGGGCTGGCCGTCGGCTCGGATTACCCGGTAATCCAGGCTGTGGTCGCGCCCGGCTGCAGTTTCGCTGTCGCAGTAGGCCTGGGCCCAAAGGGCGTCCTCCGGGTGCAGAATGCTGCGCCAGAAACCAGGCTTGAGCCAGTCACTCAAGGGGTAGCCGAGCAGGTCTTCGGCATGCGGCGAAACGTAGCTGTAGGTGAAGTCTTTGGCATCGGCTTCCCAGGCGATGGCCGACAGGCTTTCTATCAAACCTCGGTAGTGGTATTCGCTGCTGCGCAGTTCCTGTTCCAAGGCAATGCGCCGTGAAATTTCCGAACTGAGGCGGCGGTTGATGCGGATCACCACGGCCAGTACGGCCATCAGCAGCAGCACCGTTGGCAGGCCATACACCAGCAGGTCGGACCAGAACATCCGCTGGTCGACCACATTGCCTACCCAGCGCTGCTGTATCTGGCTGACTTCGCTGCTGCTCATGTCGGCCATCACTTTGTCGAGAATACCGACCAGTACGTGGTTGCTGCGGGGGACGGCCATCGCCAGTTGGTAGCGATAGGGCGTTTCGCCGCTGACGTAGAGGCCGTCGAGCTTGAGCTGGCGCAGGCTCCAGATGCTGGATGCGAGGTCGCCGACGACAGCATCTACCTGATCGGTGGCCAAGGCCTGCAGCGTGGAGCTTACATTGGGCAGTGCGACCAGGTTGAGGTCCGGGTGGTGGGTGCGCAGCAACTCGTGCGGGGCGTAGTTCTCGACCACAGCGATTTTCAGGCCGTACAGGTCTTCCAGTTTGCGCGGCTGTGCACCGCCTTTGTGGGCAAGGATGACAATGGGAAAGTCGAGGTATGGGCGGGTGAAAGCCAGGTAGCCCTGGCGTTCAGGGGTAGACATGATGCCGGGCAGCAGGTCGATGCGGCTTTCGCGCGCCTGCGCCAGTACTTCGGTCCAGCTACTGGGTTCGACCGGTTTTAGCGTCACACCCAGACGTTGCTGGATCATGGCGATGTAATCGGCGGCCAATCCCTGGTACCGGCCCTCCTGGTCGCGAAACTCGAACGGTGGCCAAGAGGCGTCGACACCCAGGCTTAGCTGCGGATGGGCAGCCAGCCAGGCTTTTTCCTCGTCTGTCAGGGTCAGGGCGCCGGCCGTTGTGTTCCACAGCATCAGGAGCAGCAACAGAATGGCCGGCTTCAAGGACATGGCAGCCTCGCATTCAGGTGGTCTGAAGTCGAGTGTAGACGGGCATTGCGGCAGATGTGCAGTGGAAGCCGGGCTTTATGTTACGGGCCACTAAAGAAAAACCCCGGCCTGGGCCGGGGTTTGTCATCACTCGTCGAGGAAGGAGCGCAGGTGCTCGCTGCGCGTCGGGTGGCGCAGTTTGCGCAACGCCTTCGCTTCGATCTGACGGATCCGCTCACGCGTTACGTCAAACTGCTTGCCCACTTCTTCAAGGGTGTGGTCGGTGTTCATGTCGATACCGAAACGCATGCGCAGCACCTTGGCTTCGCGTGCGGTCAGGCCCGAGAGCACGTCGCGGGTGGCTTCCTTGAGGCTTTCGACCGTGGCTACGTCGATCGGGGACTGCATGGTCGAGTCCTCGATGAAGTCGCCCAGGTGCGAATCTTCGTCGTCACCGATCGGGGTTTCCATGGAGATCGGCTCTTTGGCGATCTTCAATACCTTGCGGATTTTGTCCTCAGGCATTTCCATGCGCTCGCCCAGCTCTTCCGGGGTCGGTTCACGGCCCATTTCCTGCAGCATCTGGCGGGAAATACGGTTGAGCTTGTTGATCGTTTCGATCATGTGCACCGGAATACGGATGGTGCGTGCCTGGTCGGCGATCGAACGGGTGATCGCCTGACGAATCCACCAGGTGGCGTAGGTCGAGAACTTGTAACCGCGACGGTATTCGAACTTGTCCACCGCTTTCATCAAGCCGATGTTGCCTTCCTGGATCAGGTCGAGGAACTGCAGGCCACGGTTGGTGTACTTCTTGGCGATGGAGATCACCAGACGCAGGTTCGCCTCGACCATTTCTTTCTTGGCGCGGCGGGCCTTGGCTTCACCGATCGACATGCGACGGTTGATTTCCTTGATCTCGGCAACGGTCAGGCCGGTTTCGGTCTCAAGGTCGATCAGCTTCTGCTGGCAGGCAACGATGGCGGCGTCCTTTTCACCCAGGGCGGCAGCCCACTTAGTGTTGCGCTTGGCCAGGTCACCGCTCCAGGTTTGGTCGGTTTCGTTGCTTGGGAACATGCGCAGGAAGTCGGCACGCGGCATGCGGGCGTCACGCACGCACAGCTGCATGATGGCGCGTTCTTGCTGACGCAGGCGGTTCAGGGCATCACGTACACGCTCTACCAGTACCTCGAACTGCTTCGGTACCAGCTTGATCGGCATGAACAGGTCGGCCAGGGCCTGCAGGGCCTCGACGCTTTCCTTGTGGGTACGACCGTTTTTCTTCAGGACCTTGGTGGTCGCCTGAAGCTGCTCGGATACCGCACCGAAGCGCTGGGCTGCAACAACCGGGTCCGGGCCGCTTTCGGCCTCTTCCTCGTCGTCACCGCCTTCGGACTCTTCTTCGTCGTCGTCGGACTCTTCTTTCGCAGCGGCGGCCTTGGTGCCAGGAATCGGCACTTCTTCGGTCGGCGCAGCGATGTTGTCGTCAGGGTCGATGTAACCGCTGAGAACGTCCGACAGACGGCCACCTTCGGTGGTGACGCGGTCATATTCGCCGAGAATGTAGTCGACAGTGCCCGGGAAGTGGGCGATGGCGCCCATAACTTCACGGATGCCTTCCTCGATACGCTTGGCGATTTCGATTTCGCCTTCGCGGGTCAGCAGCTCGACGGTACCCATTTCGCGCATGTACATGCGCACCGGGTCGGTCGTGCGGCCGATATCGGTTTCAACTGCCGCCAACGCAGCAGCGGCTTCTTCGGCCGCGGCTTCGTCGGTGTCGGCTTCCGCCAACAGAAGGGCATCCGCATCCGGAGCACTCTCGAATACGTTGATCCCCATGTCGTTGATCATGCGGATGATGTCTTCCACCTGTTCCGGATCTGAAATATCCTCAGGCAGGTGGTCGTTGACCTCCGCGTAAGTCAGGTAGCCCTGCTCACGACCGCGGGTGATCAACTCTTTGATACGAGACTGCTGTTGCGCTTTTCCGGACATAACACCCTATCCACTGAAGGTCTTGGCGGGCAAAAAACAAGCCGAGGATTATACCCGAGCATGGGCCTCACGCGCCAGATGAGGTCGGCGTTTGTGCGGGAACATTCCGGCTCAGCAGGGCGAGGAGCTGGGTTTTTTCCTCGCTGGTCAATTCGCTTTGACGTGATTTCCTGAGCAGTTGTTCCAGGCTGCGCTCGCGTTGGCGGGCGGACAAGCTAGTTATAGTGTCGAAAAACTGTTGTTCAAGGTTGTCGGCCACGATCAGCCATTCCTTTTCTGCCAGCGCTCGCAGCAGGCGGCCCTGTTCGGTGCCGTGCCAACGTGCGATCAACTGCATTGAGCTTAGCCCAGGATTTTTCTGCGCGGCTTCGATCAGTGCCACCAGCAGTTGGCTGTACAGATGTTCTTCGTCGGCAAAATGGCTGGCGTCTTCCACCTTGCCGGCCAGCAGCGGGTGGTGCAGCAGGGTGCGCAAGGCCGCCAGGGTGGGGGGTTCGACCGGGGCCGGTACGCGTGGTGGCGCTTCGTCGCGTTGCTGCCAGGGCTTGCCGCCTTTACGGTTCTTGTCCCAGGGTTTGTCGCTCCATTGCTTCTTGCCGCCGCCCTTGTTCGGCTTCCACTCCTGTTCCTGATGAACAGGGGCGTAGTCGTGCTGCGGCATGTCGCCGAAGTCGGGGGTGTAGCTGGCCATGGCGTCGTAGTCGTAGCCAGGGTCGTAATCCGGCACGCTGTTGGCCGCGGGTGCGTGTTGCGTCAGTTGCTCGACCTGCTGCGGATCGAGGCCGGTGATTTCCTTCAGGCGGTTGCGCATCAACTGGCGCAGGTTGGCGCCAGGGATCTTTTCGATCAACGGTGCGGCCAGGGTCGCCATGTGTGCCTTGCCTTCCAGTGAGCGAGGGTCGGCTTCGACACTCAGCTGCTCGAAGAAGTAGTCGGCCAGTGGCTGGGCATGCTGGTTGATGCGGGCCATGAAGGCATCGGTGCCCTCGGCGCGCACCAGGCTATCCGGGTCTTCGCCTTCAGGCAGGAACAGGAAACGCGCGCGGCGGCCGTCCTGCAGGTTCGACAGGGTCGACTCCAGCGCACGCCAGGCGGCCTTGCGCCCGGCCTGGTCGCCGTCGAAGCAGAACAGCACGCTGGGCACCACGCGGAACAGCCGCTTGAGGTGCTCCTCGCTGGTGGCGGTGCCCAGGGTGGCCACGGCATTGCGCAAGCCTTGCTGGGCCAGGGCGATGACGTCCATGTAGCCCTCGACGACGATGATTTCGTCGAGGTTGCGGTTGTGCTTGCGCGCCTCGTACAGCCCGTACAGTTCCTGGCCCTTGTGGAACACCGGGGTTTCCGGGGAGTTCAGGTACTTGGGTTTGTCGTCGCCGAGCACCCGGCCGCCGAAGGCGATGATGCGCCCACGGCTGTCGCGGATCGGGAACATCACCCGGTCGCGGAAGCGGTCGTAACGCTTGCCGCTTTCGGCGTTCTCGATCAGCAGGCCGGCGTCGATCATCACTTTCTGCTGCAGGGTGTCGGCACCCAGGTGCTTGAGCAGGTTGTCCCAGCCTGGCGGGGCAAAGCCCAGGCCGAAGTCGCGGGCAATTTCCCCGGACAGGCCGCGCCCTTTGAGGTAATCCACCGCCGCCTTGCGGGTCGGGTGGCTGCGCAGGGCCTGGCGGTAGAACTCCGAGGCGGCATCCAGTAGCGGGTACAGTGGCGAGTCGGTAGGCTGGCGCGGCTTGTGGTCGCGGCGGCCCTGTTCGCGGGGCACTTCCATACCGGCGGCGCGGGCCAGTTCCTCGACGGCCTGGGGGAAGTCCAGGTTGTCGTGGTCCATGACGAAGCCCAGGGCGTTGCCGCCGGCGCCGCAGCCGAAGCAGTAGTAGAACTGCTTGTCGGGGCTGACCGTGAAGGAGGGGGTTTTCTCCTTGTGGAACGGGCAGCAGGCGGAGTAGTTCTTGCCGGTTTTTTTCAGCTGGACGCGCGAACTCACCACGTCGACGATGTCGAGGCGGTTGATCAGGTCGTCAATGAAGCTCTGGGGAATCAGCCCGGCCATGGCAGTCTCGTCATCTGGCAACTGGCAAGTCTAATCGCTCACGCGCCGAATGGGGCGAGTGTTGCTTGGGGAAGTGCGAGGGAGTGTGCTCGTCGCCGGCCCTTGAGGGCCCGTCAGTCGGACGTGCACGTCTGGTCATACAACAAGGAGGACCAGCTCTGACGTTTCAGGCAGGTTGCCCATGTGCAGTTCGCATGACGCTTGTGCAGGGCCTTGAGCTAGCTGCTCAAGTTTGAAGCGACCACTGCCATCGCCCGGCGGTTAGCCGGGCAGGGCAGAAGCTTTGCGTTGAACGCCTGTATTAGTACAGACGAACGGCGCGGCGCTGTTCGCGCTGAACTTTCTTGGCGTGACGCTTAACAGCGGCAGCTGCTTTGCGCTTACGCTCTGCGGTCGGCTTCTCGTAAAACTCGCGGCTACGAACTTCAGCCAGTACACCGGCTTTTTCGCAGGAGCGCTTGAAACGACGCAGAGCTACGTCGAAGGGTTCGTTCTCTTTAACTTTGACGGCTGGCATCCAGGGCTACCTTAATTCATTACCGGGGTAGACGTGCTCCTGGCAAAACAAAGGTGTGCTGGAGAACGTCGGTTTTCAAGGGTTGCGGATGTTAACCCTTAGCAAGCCGGAATGCAAAGCCTCTGATCGAAAACCGCTGGTCGGCATCCGACACGGGGACTATCATGCGCGGCTTCGAATTCAGCCCCCACAAGGGACGAACCCATGCTAGTACTGGGATTGGAAACATCCTGCGACGAAACTGGTGTCGCATTATACGACAGTGAACGCGGTTTGTTGGCCGACGCACTGTTCAGCCAGATCGACCTGCACCGCGTGTTTGGCGGTGTGGTGCCCGAGCTTGCCTCGCGTGACCACGTCAAGCGCATGCTGCCGCTCATCCGCCAGGTGCTGGACGAGGCCGGCTGCGTCGCCACCGAGATCGACGCCATCGCCTACACCGCAGGCCCTGGCCTGGTCGGTGCACTGCTGGTGGGTGCCTCCTGCGCCCAGGCACTGGCCTTTGCCTGGGACATTCCGGCAATTGGCGTACACCACATGGAAGGCCACTTGCTGGCGCCCATGCTGGAAGAAAACCCACCGGAGTTTCCGTTCGTCGCTTTGTTGGTTTCCGGCGGGCATACCCAGTTGGTTCGGGTCGATGGCATCGGCCAGTACGAACTGCTGGGCGAGAGCCTGGATGACGCTGCCGGTGAAGCGTTCGACAAGACCGCCAAGCTGATCGGCCTCAACTACCCCGGTGGCCCGGAAATCGCGCGCCTTGCTGAAAAGGGTGTGCCTGGGCGTTTCGTGTTCCCACGGCCGATGACTGATCGCCCGGGCCTGGAGTTCAGCTTCAGTGGCTTGAAAACCTTCGCCCTCAACACCTGGCAGCAATGCAAGGATGCTGGTGACGACGGTGAGCAAACCCGTTGCGACGTGTCCCTGGCATTCCAGCAGGCGGTGGTGGAGACGTTGACCATCAAATGCAAGCGGGCGCTCAAGCAGGCCGGCCTCAAGCGCCTGGTCATCGCCGGTGGCGTGAGTGCCAACAAGGCGTTGCGGGCGTCCCTCGAGGACATGCTCGGCAGCATCAAGGGCAACGTGTACTACGCGCGGCCGCAGTTTTGTACCGACAATGGCGCGATGATCGCTTACGCCGGCTGCCAGCGCCTGTTGGCCGGGCAGCAGCAGGACCTGGCCATCAGCGTGCAGGCACGCTGGCCGATGGAGCAGTTGCCACCGCTGTAGGTTTTAGAAGTGCCGTTCGCGCCCGGCAAACAGGTCGCGCAGGTTGCTGCGGTGGCGCCACACGATCATCACCGTCAGCACGGTGATCGGTAGCAGGGCTTCCGGCTCGCGCCAGGCCAGCAATGGCAAGGTCAGTGGCGTGGCAATCAGTGCCGCCAGCGAGCTGGTACGGGTAAGGTAGAACGTCAGTAGCCAGGCGCCAATGGCCAGCAGCGCGGCCGGGAAGTACAGGCCCATGAGCATGCCGGCGGCGGTGGCTACGCCTTTGCCGCCCCGAAAGCAGAAATACAGCGGGAACAGGTGGCCCAGCACTGCGCACACGCCTACCCAGGCTTGCGCGTGCAGGTCCAGCCCGGCAAAGCGGGCAAGCAATACCGGCAAAAGGCCCTTGCACAGGTCGCCAAGCAGGGTCAGGATCGCCAGTTTACGGCCTGCCAGGCGTAGCATGTTGGTGGCGCCGGCATTGCCTGAGCCGCTGGAACGCGGGTCCGGGCTGCCCGAAAGGCGGCTGAGGACAATGGCGAAGGACAGCGAGCCGAGCAGGTAGGCGAGTAACGCCAGTAACCAAAACATGCTAACTATTCCGGGCGAGGACGCCCTGATTCTAACGGCGCCAGTCGCCCTTGTCGTGCTGTGGAGAGAAGTGCTTGGACAGAGTGTTCATCGAAGGCCTGGAAGTCGATACCGTCATCGGTGCCTATGACTGGGAGCGGGATATTCGCCAGTGCTTGCGCCTGGACCTGAGCTTCGCCTGGGACAACCGCCCGGCGGCGGCGGGTGACGACCTGAGCCTGGCGCTGGACTATGCCAGCGTGTCGGCGCGTGTCCAGGCGTTTGCCGAGCAGGCGCGCTTCGAGTTGGTGGAAACCTTTGCCGAGCGCCTGGTGGCCACCTTGATGGAAGAGTTCCAGATCCCGTGGGTGCGGTTGAAGCTGACCAAGCCGGGAGCGGTGCCGGCGGCCCGTGGTGGTGTTGGCGTGGAGATCGAGCGCGGATGTCTCTGAGCACGGTTTACCTGGGACTGGGTAGCAACATCGACCGCGAAGCGCATTTGTGCGCCGGGCTTGATGCCCTGGCCGGCATCCTGACCGACATGCGCTGCTCACCGGCGTTCGAAAGCCAGGCGGTGGGGATCAAGAGCGGGCCGTTCATCAACTTCGTGGTGACCGGGCAAACCGAGCTGCCGCTGATTGAACTGGACCGTCGGCTGAAGTTCATCGAGGCCGACAACGGCCGCTATGCGCCGGACCGCAAAGGGTTGCCGCTGGATATCGACGTGCTGATGTATGACGAATTGCACGGTACGTTCGATGGGCTGGTGCTGCCCAGGGCCGAGATCCTGAAGAACGCGTTTGTGCTGTGGCCATTGTCGTTGCTGGCACCTGAGCTGGTGCATCCGGGGGCGGGCAAGACCATGGCGCAGTTGTGGCAGGAGGCGCAGATTGATCAGGTGTTGGCGCCGGTCGCCTTTGAATGGCGTGGGTTGCAGTTGACTCCAGCATAAGCCTGTACCGGCCCTTTCGCGGCTAAAGCCGCTCCTACAGAGATCGCGGGATGCCGAGCAAACGCGGTCCCTGTAGGAGCGGCTTTAGCCGCGAAAGGGCCAGTACAGACAGCCAAAAAATCACCCTTCTGCAACACCGATGTAGGCTTCAATCGCCTTCAATCGCTCAGCCTTGAGTGCTTTGCCCAGTGCCTGGCCCGTCAGCCCGGCCTGCACCAGGGGCTTCACATCCACCGCCCGTACCGCCGCCGCTGCGCCACGCAGATACGCTGCCTGTGGATAACCCTCCTTGCCATCACCCAGCGCCACCATCTCGCACGCCGCAATAAAATCCTCGAACCGCTGCGGCCGCCGATATACGTCGAACTTCTGCAACAGCTCCAGCAGTACCGCCGCAGGTAACGCCAGCGCCTGATTGCCCTGCGTCAGACATTCCCCTGTCAGCAGCGCCAGCTCCTGGCATTCCCGAGGCGCCTTGAGGCGCTGGTTGACGGCTTTGATCGAGGCCGGTGCCAAGCCGCTCAGCAGGCACGCCCAGCGTACGTGCAAGGGCTGCTCGTGCACCGCCGCTTGCTCCAGGGCTGCCAATGCCCGTGAGTTGTCTGCAAGCTCAGGCAGCAGCGCTTGCAGTGCATCGCAAGCACGCAGCACCTGGAAGAACACCTGCGGCTGCGCTTCCATCAATGCCCGCTCGATTTCCTTCCAGCTACGCTCGGCTGTCAGTGCTTGCAGCTCCCCCGAAGCACTGATCTGGCGCATCAGCTCCAGAGTCTCTTCGGCAACCCGGAAACCCAGTGGTGCATAGCGGGCAGCAAACCGCGCAACGCGCAGCACGCGTAAAGGATCTTCTGCGAATGCCGGGGAAACGTGGCGTAACAGGCGCTGATCGAGATCGGCCTTGCCATGGTAGGGGTCGTACACCGTGCCCGCCTCATCCTCGGCCATCGCATTGATGGTGAGGTCGCGGCGGATCAGGTCTTCTTCCAGGGTCACGTCAGGGCTGGCGTGAAAGGTGAAACCACCATAGCCGCGCCCGCTCTTGCGCTCGGTGCGCGCCAGTGCGTATTCCTCGCCGGTTTTCGGGTGCAGGAACACCGGGAAATCAGCGCCGACCGGCCGATAGCCGTTGGCGAGCATTTCTTCGACGGTGGCGCCCACCACCAGCCAGTCGATATCGCTGACCGGGCGGCCGAGCAGGCGGTCGCGCACGGCGCCGCCGACTTTGTAGATGTGCATGTGCAGCTCTCCATAACTGCCGACAGAATACCCTGTCGGCCGTTATGGCGTTGCACTAGAGGTGGTGGATGACTGCCAGGTCCATGCGGCCGTAGTCCGCGCTTTCGCCGTGCTCGCCACGCGGCGGCATGTGATGGGTCTTCATCACCTGCTCACCTTGCACGGTTTCCAGGTGGATATCGAAGCCCCACAGGCGGTGCAGGTGCTTGAGCACTTCATCGGTCGAGTCGCCCAGCGGTTTGCGGTTGTGCTGCTGGTGGCGCAGGGTCAGCGAGCGGTCGCCACGGCGGTCGACGCTCCAGATCTGCACGTTCGGTTCGCGGTTGCCCAGGTTGTACTGCGCTGCCAACTGCTCACGAATCACCCGGTACCCCGCTTCGTCGTGAATGGCGGGCACCAGCAGGTCGTCGCGCTGGTCGTCATCGAGGATGCTGAACAGCTTGAGGTCGCGCATCACTTTAGGCGACAGATACTGCAGGATGAAGCTTTCGTCCTTGAAACTGCTCATGGCGAACTTGATGGTAGAAAGCCAGTCGCTGCCGGCAATGTCGGGGAACCAGCGGCGATCTTCCTCGGTCGGGTTTTCGCACATGCGGCGGATGTCGGTGTACATAGCAAAGCCCAGTGCATACGGGTTGATGCCGCTGTAGTACGGGCTGTCGAAGCCGGGCTGAAACACCACGCTGGTGTGCGACTGCAAGAACTCCATCATGAAACCTTCGGTAATCAACCCCTCGTCGTACAGGTCGTTCATCAGGGTGTAGTGCCAGAACGTCGCCCAGCCTTCGTTCATCACCTGGGTCTGGCGCTGCGGGTAGAAGTACTGGGCAATCTTGCGCACGATGCGCACCACTTCACGTTGCCAGGGCTCCAGCAGCGGGGCGTTTTTCTCGATGAAATACAGGATGTTTTCCTGAGGTTCGGCGGGGAAGCGCCCGTCATCGCGGTCGTTACCCTTTTCGGCGCTTTTCGGAATGGTGCGCCACAGGTCATTGATCTGGCGCTGCAGGTGCTCCTCGCGCTCCTGTTGCCGGCGCCGTTCTTCCTCGGCGGAAATAGGGTAGGGCCGCTTGTAGCGGTCCACACCGTAGTTCATCAGGGCATGGCAGGAGTCGATCAGGTCTTCCACGGCATCAATGCCATGACGCTCTTCGCACTGGGCGATGTACTGCTTGGCGAACACCAGGTAGTCGATGATCGAACTGGCGTCGGTCCAGGTGCGGAACAGGTAATTGCCCTTGAAGAAACTGTTATGGCCGTAGCAGGCGTGGGCGATCACCAGTGCCTGCATGCACATGGTGTTTTCTTCCATCAGGTAGGCGATGCACGGGTCGGAGTTGATCACGATTTCGTAGGCCAGGCCCATCTGGCCTCGGCTGTACGACTTTTCCGTGCTGAGGAACTGCTTCCCGTAGGACCAGTGGTGGTAGCCCAGCGGCATGCCGACCGAGGCGTAGGCGTCCATCATCTGCTCGGCCGTGATCACCTCGATCTGGTTGGGGTAGGTGTCCAGGGCGTAACGCTCGGCCAGGCGGCTGATTTCCCGATCGTAGGTCTGGATCAGCTCGAACGTCCACTCGGACCCGGTGGAAATGGGTTGGCGTCTCTGTGCTCTGGCGGTCATGTGGCTAACCTGCGCTGGAAGAGTTCACGGAAGACCGGGTAGATGTCGCCGGCCGATACCAGCTGCTGCTGAGCGAACGTGTCGGGGTAGGCTTCACCGATGCGTTCGTATTCATACCACAGCGCCTGGTGCTCACGGGGGGTGATCTCGACGTAAGTGTAGTACTGCACATGCGGCATGATCTGCTTGGAGAGGATCTCGCGGCAGATGGGCGAGTCGTCGTTCCAGTTATCGCCATCAGAGGCCTGCGCGGCATAGATGTTCCAGTCGCTGGCCGGGTAGCGTTCGGCCATGATCTCCTGCATCAGCTTGAGTGCACTGGAAACGATGGTGCCGCCCGTTTCCCGTGAGTAGAAGAACTCCTCCTCGTCGACTTCCCGGGCGCTGGTGTGGTGGCGGATGAACACCACTTCGATGCGGTCGTAGTTACGCTTGAGGAACAGGTACAACAGGATGAAGAAGCGCTTGGCGATGTCCTTGGTGGCCTGGGTCATCGAGCCGGACACGTCCATCAGGCAGAACATCACCGCCTTCGAGCTGGGGTTGGGCTGCTTGACCAGCAGGTTGTACTTGAGGTCGAAGGTGTCGAGGAAGGGCAGGCGGTTGATGCGCGCCTTCAAGCGTTCGATTTCCTGTTCGACTTCCTGGATATCGGTGAAATTGTCCGGTTCTTCGACCCGCAGGCGGGCGAGTTCCTTTTGTGCTTCGCGCAGCAGCGCACGGCTGCTTCCGGTCAGGGCGATGCGCCTGGCATGGGCCGAGCGCAGGGTACGCACGATATTGATGCGCGACGGGTTACCTTCATTGGCGATGCCGGCGCGCACGGTCTTGAAGGTATCGGCGCCTGTCAGGTGGCGCTTGACCAGGTTGGGCAGTTCGAGGTCTTCGAACATGAATTCGAGAAACTCTTCCTGAGTGATCTGGAAGACGAATTCATCCATGCCTTCGCCGGAATTACCGGCCTTGCCACGGCCACCGCCGCCACCCCCGCCGCCTTGCGGCCTTGGGATGTGTTCACCTGCAGTGAATTCCTTGTTGCCAGGGTGCACGATGGTCTGTTTGCCCCCGCGACCATGGTGCAGCACTGGTTCGTCGATGTCGCGACCGGGAATGCTGATCTGCTCGCCATGTTCCATGTCCATGATGGAACGGCGGCTCACCGCCTCTTCGACGGCCTTCTTGATGTGTTCGCGGTACCGCCGCAAAAAGCGCTGGCGGTTGACCGTGCTCTTGTTCTTGCCGTTCAGGCGTCGGTCGATAACGTAGCTCATGGTCCCTCCGGTAGCTGGGAACAGCTGCACGCTTCAAGCTACGAGCTGCTGCACGTCATGGCAGCAAAGCAGCTGCCGCCGCCCAAGGCCGGCATGGCAGCCTTGGGCGCGCGGTGTATAGCTTGTCGCTTTATTGCGATTTCCTGACCCGCAGGTACCATTCCGACAGCAGGCGCACCTGTTTGTCGGTGTATCCACGCTCCACCATCCGGGTGACGAAGTCGTTGTGTTTCTTCTGGTCCTCTTTGCTGGCCTTGGCGTTGAAGCTGATGACGGGCAGCAGGTCTTCGGTGTTGGAGAACATTTTCTTCTCGATCACGACCCGCAGTTTTTCATAGCTCAGCCAGCTTGGATTTTTGCCGTTGTTGTTGGCGCGTGCGCGCAGTACGAAGTTGACGATCTCGTTGCGGAAGTCTTTCGGGTTGCTGATGCCGGCCGGTTTCTCGATCTTTTCCAGCTCCTCGTTGAGGGCGATGCGGTTGAGGATTTCGCCGGTTTCCGGGTCGCGGTATTCCTGGTCCTGGATCCAGAAGTCGGCGTACAGCACATAGCGGTCGAAGATGTTCTGGCCGTATTCGCTGTAGGACTCCAGGTAGGCCGTCTGGATTTCCTTGCCGATGAACTCGATGTAGCGTGGTGCCAGGTATTCCTTCAGGTAGCGCAAGTAGCGTTCGCGCACTTCCGCCGGGAACTGTTCCTGTTCTATCTGCTGTTCCAGCACGTACAGCAAGTGCACCGGGTTGGCGGCAATCTCGTGTGGGTCGAAGTTGAACACCTTGGACAGGATCTTGAAGGCGAAGCGGGTCGAAAGGCCGTTCATGCCTTCATCAACGCCAGCGGAGTCCCGGTATTCCTGGATCGACTTGGCCTTGGGATCGGTATCCTTGAGGTTTTCTCCGTCGTAAACGCGCATCTTCGAGTAGATATTGGAGTTTTCCGGCTCTTTGAGGCGGGAAAGTACCGTGAACTGAGCCAGCATCTTGAGCGTGTCTGGCGCGCAATGGGCCTTGGACAGCGAGCTGTTGACCAGCAGCTTGTCGTAGATCTTGATCTCATCGCTGACGCGCAGGCAGTACGGCACCTTCACGATGTAGATCCGGTCGATGAACGCTTCGTTGTTCTTGTTGTTGCGGAAGGTGTGCCACTCCGATTCGTTGGAGTGCGCCAGCAGGATACCGGTATAGGGAATCGCCCCAAGGCCTTCGGTACTGTTGTAGTTGCCTTCCTGTGTGGCAGTGAGCAAGGGGTGCAGAACCTTGATAGGCGCCTTGAACATTTCGACGAATTCCATCAGGCCCTGGTTGGCCCGGCACAGCGCGCCCGAGTAGCTGTAAGCGTCGGCGTCGTTCTGTGGGTACTCTTCAAGCTTGCGGATATCGACCTTGCCGACCAGGGCCGAGATGTCCTGGTTGTTCTCGTCGCCGGGCTCGGTCTTGGCAATGGCGACCTGGTTGAGAATCGACGGGTAGAGTTTCACTACCTTGAACTTGGAGATATCGCCGCCAAACTCCTGCAGGCGCTTGGTGGCCCATGGCGACATGATGGTGTTCAGGTAGCGCCGTGGGATGCCGAACTCTTCCTCGAGAATGGCCCCATCTTCGGTGGCATTGAACAAACCCAAGGGTGACTCGAACACCGGCGAACCCTTGATCGCGTAGAACGGCACCTTTTCCATCAGCTGCTTGAGTTTTTCGGCCAGCGACGACTTGCCGCCGCCCACCGGGCCCAGCAGATAGAGGATCTGTTTCTTCTCTTCCAGGCCTTGGGCAGCGTGGCGGAAGTACGAAACGATCTGGTCGATGCACTCTTCCATGCCATGGAAGTCGGCAAAGGCCGGATAGCGGCGAATTACCTTGTTGGAAAAGATGCGCGACAGCCTGGAGTTGGTAGAGGTGTCGATCAGCTCTGGCTCACCGATGGCCAGCAACAGCCGTTCGGCCGCCGATGCGTAGGCACTGCGATCCTCTTTGCACAGCTCGAGGTACTCCTGCAGCGAGAGTTCTTCCTGGCGCGTAGACTCGAAACGTTGTTGGAAGTGGCTAAAAATACTCATGACGTCACCTCGCTCGATACGTGGAGACGACGCCGGATCAGTCAGCTGATGCTGGCATGCAACCGGGTTCGCCGATTGCTGTATACCCCCCAGAACACCCTGTAACGCTACCGATGACCCGCACGCCGGTGTACCGGCTCTCCCCTTTTTTGGATGGCCTGAGCTTAAGCGTAGTTGGTTATCTGCAAGGTCAAGGGGCGAGGTGGGCAGAAGTTACGAACGACCGTTCGTCAGATAAGCCGCAAGCCCGCACGGGGCGCGGGCTGCAGGAAAAATGAAAATATTTATTCGGCGCTGCCTTGGGCGGTCTCGGCCGGGTAGGTGGCGCGCCACAGTTCGAAGCCGCCGTCCACGCTGTACACGTTGGAGAAGCCCTGGCCGACCAGGTAGGCGGCAGCGCTCTGGCTGGAGTTGCCGTGGTAGCAGACCACCAGGGTCGGGGCATCGAGGTCGGCATTGCGGATGAACTCGGCAACCGAGTGGTTATCCAGGTGCTGGGCACCCGTGATGTGGCCTGCGGCAAAGGCCTGCGGGTCGCGAATATCGACGACGACCGCACCTTGCGCGCGCAGTGCCAGTGCCTGCTCGGGAGGGATGCGCTTGAATTCGCTCATGGGTACTACTTCCTTCAGGTGTGGTCGTTGAGTGTAGTGGGTTGTGCCGGCGGGCGCAGGGTGCCGTCGTCGGCGCAGTCGCAGCGGTGGTATTCGCCGCTGTCGACGTTGTACAGGGTCATGGCGCCGCCCCACACGCAGCCGGTGTCCAGGGCGATGACGCCTGGCGCGTCTACGCGGCCTTCGAGGGCCGCCCAGTGGCCGAAGATGATCTTCACATGCCGCGAGCGGCGGTCCTTGTGTGCGAACCAGGGCTTGTAGCCCTTGGGCGCGGTGCCCAGGCCCTCTTTGCTCTTGAGGTCGAGCTTGCCCTCGGCGGTGCAGAAGCGCATGCGGGTGAAGTAATTGGTGATGACCCGCAGACGTTCCACGCCGGTGAGGTTCTTGCTCCACTTGTTCGGCTCATTGCCGTACATGCCGTCGAGGTACAGCTTCAGGCGGCCATCGTCGCGCAGTACTTCTTCCACCTCAGCCGCCAGGCCAAGTGCCTGGCCCAGCGTCCACTGTGGCGGGATGCCGGCATGCACCATGGCAATGCCGCGTGCCTCGTCGTAATGCAGCAGCTTTTGCTGGCGCAGCCAGTCGAACAGTTGATCGGCATCCGGCGCTTCGATGATTTCGCGCAGGGTGTCGCTTTTTTTCAGGCGCTCGACGTTATGCCAGGCGGCCAGCAGGTGCAGGTCATGGTTACCCAGCACGCAGACCAGCGACTGGCGGATCGAGTACAGGAAGCGCAGGGTTTCCAGCGACTCGGGGCCGCGATTGACCAGGTCGCCGACCAGCCACAGGCGGTCGACGGCCGGGTTGAAGTTGACGCGTTCCAGCAGGCACTTGAGAGGTTGCAGGCAGCCTTGCAGATCGCCGACGGCGTAGGTGGCCATCAGTGCAGCGCCCCGGGCACCGCCAGGCGGAAGGGCGCGATGTCGGCGTCGAAGCGCTTACCGTCTTCGGCGAACATCTGGTAGCTGCCCTGCATGGTGCCCACGCGGGTGCTGATGACCGCACCACTGCTGTAGGTGTGGCTCTGGCCCGGGTCGATGTTGGGTTGCTGACCAACCACACCGGCGCCGCGCACTTCCTCGACTTCGCCGTCACCGTTGGTGATCAGCCAGTGCCGCGACAACAGCTTGGCCTTGAGCGAGCCGTTGTTCTGCACGGTGATGGTGTAGGCGAACGCGAAACGACTGTTTTCCGGGTCGGATTGTTCTTTCAGGTAGCGGGTCACGACGCTGACGTCGATTTGATAGCGGGGGTCGGACATGCAAGGGCCTTGGGCGAACTGACGCAATAATGCAGTCTAGGCCATTGGGAGGGGGGAGGGCCAGCGCCGAGGGGGCTTGAGGGCTAGGTTGGATATGCCGGCCTCTTCGCGGGTTTGCCCGCGAAGAGGCCGGTACAGGCGAAATCAGGCTTGCTGGTCAGCCAACTGGTCAGCCAGGCGCACAAAGGCCGCCAGGTCCAGCTGTTCAGGGCGCAGGCTGCCGTCCACGCCGGCAGCTTCGATGGCTGCGCTGTCGAGCAGGCCCTTCATGGTGTTGCGCAGGGTCTTGCGGCGCTGGTTGAACGCCTCGCGCACCACCTGCTCCAGCAGCTTGGCATCTTTGGCCGGGTGGGGCAGCACTTCGTGCGGTACCAGGCGCACGATGGCCGAGTCCACTTTCGGCGGCGGGTTGAAGGCGCCAGGGCCGACGTTGAACAGGTGCTCGACCCGGCAGTGGTACTGCACCATGATCGACAAACGCCCCCAATCCCCACCACCGGGGCCGGCGGCCATGCGCTCGACCACTTCCTTCTGCAACATGAAGTGCATGTCGCGGATCAGCCCGGCATGGCTGAGCAGGTGGAAGATCAGTGGGGTGGAGATGTTGTAGGGCAGGTTGCCGACCACCTTGAGGCTGCGTGGCGGCACGCCCAGCTGGTTGAAGTCGAACTTCAGGGCGTCACCCTGGTGCAGGCGGAAGTTGCTGCGGTCAGCGAACTTGTGCTGCAGGATCGGCACCAGGTCTTTGTCCAGTTCCACCACATCCAGCTGTGCACCGCTGCCCAGCAGGCCTTCGGTCAGGGCGCCCTGGCCCGGGCCGATTTCCAGCAGGTGTTCGCCTGCCTTGGCGTTGATGGCACGCAGGATGCGGTCGATGATGCCGGCGTCGTGCAGGAAGTTCTGGCCGAAACGCTTGCGCGCCCGGTGTTGGTATTGCTCGTTCATGGTCGGTTCTCGGCCATCTGGTAGGCGGTTTCCAGCGCGACGCGCAGGCTGCCGGTGTCGACCTTGCCGGTGCCGGCCAGGTCCAGGGCGGTGCCGTGGTCGACCGACGTGCGGATGATCGGCAGGCCCAAGGTTACGTTGACCGCAGCGCCGAAGCCTTTGTACTTGAGTACGGGCAGGCCCTGGTCGTGGTACATCGCCAGCACCGCGTCGCAGTGCTCCAGATATTTGGGGGTAAACAGGGTATCGGCCGGCAGTGGCCCGCGCAGGTCCATGCCTTCGGTGCGCAGGCGGGCCAGGGTCGGCTCGATGATGTCGATTTCTTCGCGGCCAAGATGGCCGCCCTCGCCCGCATGCGGGTTGAGGCCGCACACCAGAATGCGCGGGTTGGCGATGCCGAATTTGTCGCGCATGTCGGCATGCAGGATACGGGTTACACGCTCTACGCGCTCGGCAGTGATGGCGTCGGCAATATCACGCAGCGGCAGGTGTGTGGTCACCAGGGCCACACGCAAGCCACGGGTGGCCAGCATCATCACCACCTGTGCGGTGTGGGTCAGTTCGGCAAGGAATTCGGTATGCCCGGAGAAGGCGATACCGCTTTCGTTGATAACACCCTTGTGCACAGGGGCGGTGATCATCCCGGCGAAGCGCCCGTCCAGGCAGCCTTGGCCTGCACGGGTCAGGGTCTCCAGCACGAACGCGGCGTTGGCTTTGTCGAGCTGGCCTGGCGCTACCGGGGCAGCGAGGGGGGTATCCCAGACGTAAAGGCTGCCTGCGGGTGCCGGCTGGTCGGGCCATTGGCTCGGGCCTACCGGCAGCAGGCTGACAGCCAGCCCCAGCTGCGTGGCCCGCTCGGCGAGCAGGTCACGGCTGGTGATGGCGATCAGGGGGTGGGGCTGGGCGTCTGCGGCGAGCAGCAGGCACAGGTCGGGACCTATGCCGGCTGGTTCACCGGGAGTGACGGCGAAGCGCAGGGGCTTCACTGGGCGGCCTGGTCAGCGCCAGGCAGCTTGATTTCAACATAGGCTTCGTCGCGGATCTGGCGCAGCCAGGTTTGCAGCTCTTCGTCGTACTTGCGGTTACGCAGAACGCTCAGGGCTTGCTGTTCGCGAGCCTGCTCGGTGCTGTCGGTGGCGCGGCGGCCCAGCACTTCCAGAACGTGCCAGCCGTACTGGGTCTTGAACGGTTTGGTCACCACGCCTTGCTGGGCGTTGGCCATCTGTTCACGGAACTCCGGTACCAGGCTGTTCGGGTCTACCCAGTTGAGGTCGCCGCCGTTAAGCGCCGAGCCTGGGTCTTCCGAGAAGCTCTTCGCCAGTTCGCCGAAGTCTTCGCCGTTCTTGATGCGGTCGTACAGGCGCTCGGCCAGTTGCTCGGTGGCCGCATCGCTGCGGATCTCGCTTGGCTTGATCAGGATGTGGCGTACATGCACTTCGTCACGCAGCACGTTCTCGCTACCCCCGCGCTTCTCCTCGAGCTTGAGGATGATGAAGCCGTTAGGGATGCGGATAGGCTGGGTAATCTCGCCGACCGGCATGCTGCTGAGCATCTTGGCGAAGTCGGGTGGCAGCTGGCCGGCTTTACGCCAGCCCATCTCGCCGCCTTCCAGGGCGTTTTCGCTGGCCGAACGGGCGATAGCCATTTGGCCAAAGTCCGCGCCTTGCTTGAGCTGCTGGTACACATCGCCAACCTGGCGCGCAGCCTTCTGGATGTCATCCGAGCTGGCTGCTTCCGGGGTCGGGATCAGGATGTTGGCCAGGCGGTACTCTTCCGACATCTGCATCTTGCCCATGTCGGAGTTGAGGAAGTTCTTCACTTCCTGCTCCGACACCTGGATGCGCTCGGCCACACGGCGCTGGCGCACGCGGCTGATGATCATCTCGCGCTTGACCTGTTCGCGGGCGTCGTCGAACGACAGGCCGTCGTGGGCCAGGGCAGCACGGAACTGGTCCAGCGACATGCCATTGCGCTGGGCAATGGTGCCGATGGCCTGGTTCAGTTCTTCGTCGGTGATGCGGATGCCGGAGCGCTCGCCGATCTGCAGTTGCAGGTTCTCGACGATCAGGCGCTCCAGTACCTGCTGTTCAAGGGCGCCGGTTGGCGGCACGCCGCCGCCGCGCTTGGCGATGGTCTGCTGCACCTCGTGAACGCGCTGGTCCAGCTGGCTTTGCATGACCACGTCGTTGTCGACGATGGCCACCACGCGATCAAGAGGTTGCACCGCGGCATGCACCGCGCCACTCAGCAATGCAACGCCCAGCAACGCCGGGCGCAGTCGATCAATAAGCTTGGTCTTCACGTTCACGGTAACCTTGAATGCCTTGGTCGAGGAAAGATTCGACCTTGTTGCCAACGACGCCACCGAGGCCTTTCAGGACGATCTGAAGGAAGACACCGTGGTCGCCTTTTTCGTTCGCCGGTAGGGCTTGGCTGAAGTCGTCGTAATCGATCCAGTAGCGGTTGATCAGGCGCAGCTTCCAGCAGCAGTTGTCGTACTCGAAACCGCCCATGGCTTCCAGGGTGCGGTTGCGGTTGTAGTCATGCTGCCAGCGAGCGATAACGTTCCACTGCGGAACGATCGGCCAGATGACCGAGAAGTCATGCTGCTGGATCTTGTAGTAGTCCTTGATGTAGTTCGGGTCGCCCGGGGTGCCGTAGTCACCGCCGCCCACTTTCCAGGTACCGGTCGTGGAGTCGTAGGCGATGGTGTCGTTACGGTAGCGATAACCGAGGTTGACCACTTTGTTCGGGTTGTCTTCAGGCTGGTAGTGGAACATCGCGCTGCCCGAGCGGGTGCTGCGGCTGTCCGGGTCCCAGTTGAAGTCCGAATTGAAGCGCCAGTCGCGGTTGAAGTAGTAGTTGTAAAGCAATGCGTATGGCGATACGTCGGATTGCGAGTCGGTGCGGGTCCTGTAGTTGATACCCGGCAGCTGAACTTTGCGGTCCTTGAAGTAGTAAGCCTGGCCGATGCTAAAGTTCTGGCGCTCGAAACCGTTGTCCTCGATCCAGCGAGTGGTCACACCCAGCGATAATTTGTTCTCGTCGCCAATGCGGTCAGTACCACTGAAGCGGTTGTCACGGAACAGCGAGTCGTAGCTGAACAGCGTTTCGCCCGAGTCGAACAGCGGAATGTCTCGCTGGTCTTTGTAAGGTACATAGAGGTAGAACATTCGCGGTTCAAGCGTCTGCTTGTAGTTAGTGCCAAACATCGACGTGTTACGGTCGAAGTACAAGCCACTATCAACGCTAAAAATCGGGACATCGCGGTTCAGCGTGCTGTTATAGCTGCCGTAAGCAGGGTTGGCAGACTGGGTAATTGCTTCAGCCTTACCCTTGCTGTCGAGGTCTAGATCGTAATGCGTATATGCATACTTCAGCTTCGGCGTAATGAAGCCGTAACTGGCCTCCATGGGTAAGCTGATGGATGGGGCAACGTTCAGGCGGGTGCCATTTGCTCGAGCGATGCCTGAAACGTTTTCATCAAGTCGCCGTCCTCCCAGCACCTCTTTGGTAACCGGGTCGATGACGACGCCAGCAGTCCTGTCAGCCTCGCCATCCTTATTGAAAACTAGGTCGTTCTTCAGGTCACGGTCGAAGCGAACAGCTTCGGTTTCATAAGCAAGATTCAACCCGCCTGGTTCGAACGGCAGCTTGCCGTTGAAAGTAATCTGCGGCAGTCGATCATACGGCGTGATCTGCGAAATGGTCGCCATCTCGTAGGCATGCACATTCAAGCGCGCGGTGTAGCTGTCGCCACGCCAGGTCAGTGCGCCCTGCTGGTCCAGCAGATCCTTGCTTTCAACACCAATCTGGTCGGACTCCAGGTCCTGGAAGTAGAACGGGTCGCTGATGTCGGTGTAGTTCACCTCGGCCATCAGGCGCTCGTCCAGCCCGCCCTTGTGCTGCCAGTTGACCATCCAGCGCTGATCTTTGTAGTCAGTCTGGTCTTTGCGATCGTCATT
Organism: Pseudomonas sp. yb_9; assembly: GCF_043103635.1. Lineage (NCBI taxonomy): Bacteria > Pseudomonadati > Pseudomonadota > Gammaproteobacteria > Pseudomonadales > Pseudomonadaceae > Pseudomonas > Pseudomonas sp. yb_9. Next base: position 207,105 of record NZ_JBICKA010000025.1, read on the forward strand.
CTTGTCGTTCAGATACGCGCCACCGAACTGGCCTTCGCTCGAAGGCGTCAGGTAGCGGAACTCGCCTTCCATCAGCAGGCCGCGCTTGGCCATGTAACGCGGGTACAACGTGGCGTCGTAGTTAGGCGCCAGGTTGAAGTAGTACGGCGTTACCAGCATGAAGCCGGTGTCGCTGCTGGTGCTGAACGATGGCGGCAGGAAACCGGACTGGCGACGGTCGTCGATCGGGAAGTAGATGTACGGTGTGTAGAACACCGGGAAATCCTTAACCCGCAGCGTCACGTTGGTCGCGGTACCGAAACCGGTGGCTGGGTTCAGGGTGATGTTGTTGCCCTTCAGCTGCCAGGCGTTGCTGCCCGGTTCGCAGGTGGTGTACGTACCGTCCTTGAGGCGGATGATGGCGTTTTCGCCACGCTTGGCGTACAGGGCACTGCCGCGGATGTGCGACTTGTGCATCACGTATTCGGCGTTATCGACCTGGGCCTCGCCCGTGTCGAGCTGAATCTGTGCCTCGTCACCGACCACCAGCGAGCCGTTGTCACGGATCTTGACGTTGCCCTTGAGCTCGCCACGGTTTTCGGTCTGGTATAGGTTGGCCTCGTCAGCTTCGGCCTGCATGCTGCCCTGGCGCATCACCACGTCACCGGCGAGGGTAGCGATCTGCTGCTCCTGCTGGTACTTGGACACCTTGGCGTTGATGTAGGTCGGCGACTCGTCCTTCGGCGTGGTGTCGGCCATGCCCGGGCGGGTTGGCTCGATGTACGCACCCCCGCAGTACGGGCCGGTTTCGGCCAGCTGCGCGGCGGTGAGTTTTTCACGCGGAACCCAGTCCAGGTGGCTGTAGTCTTCGCTGCGCGACTTCAGGGCGCGGCCTTTGGCCTCGGTGACCAGCATTGGCCGGTCCGCGGTTTCGCCTTCGCTCGCGGCTTCGGTGCCGGTGCTGACAGCAGCACCCTCATGCACCGGGCGCGGTGGCAGGTTGTTGACTGGGGCCTTGGGCTTGCAGTCCCAACCACCGGCAGCGGACACTTGGCAGTCGAACTGTTCGGCTGCCACCACGTACGACGTGGCCAGAGGTTGCAGGGCCAGCAGACCGCCGGTTACCAGCAACGGAAACTTTCTACGAAACGCGGGGGATTTCAATGCCATCTTATTAGTCCGGGCTTCCTGCGTGCCATCTGCCCGCGTGTGGGGCCGCACGCCTCTCGATGGTCTGAAAAAGATGCTGGATAATAAAGCATGACCCGCTTGACGGCTAGGGCCGTCGGAGACCCTTGTAATGCCTGAACACGATGTACGCTTGCAACAACTGACGGTCTGGCTCGATGAGCAGCTCAATGATCTTTTCCGCAAAAACGCCTGGGGCGAAGTGCCGGCCGGCAGCCTGACTGCGGCCAGCAGCGACGCGAGCTTCCGCCGCTACTTCCGCTGGCAGGGCGCCGGCCACAGCTTTGTGGTCATGGACGCACCGCCTCCGCAGGAGAACTGCCGACCGTTCGTCGCCATCGACCACCTGCTGGCCAGCGCTGGCGTGCATGTGCCGCTGATCCACGCCCAGGACCTGGAGCGCGGCTTCCTGCTGCTGGGTGATCTGGGCCACCAGACATACCTTGATATCATTGATGCCGACAACGCCGACGGGCTGTTCGCAGATGCCATCGATGCTCTGCTGGCCTTCCAGCGCCTGCCGATGGACGCGCCACTGCCCAGCTACGACGACGCGCTGCTGCGCCGTGAAGTGGAATTGTTCCCGGAGTGGTACGTGGGTCGTGAACTGGGCCTGACCTTCACCGATGCCCAGAAGGCTGCCTGGCAGCGTATCAGCCAACTGCTGATCGACAGTGCCCTGGCCCAGCCCAAGGTGTTGGTGCACCGCGACTACATGCCGCGCAACCTGATGCAAAGCACCCCCAACCCCGGCGTGCTGGACTTCCAGGACGCGGTGTACGGCCCGGTCACCTACGACATCACCTGCCTGTTCAAGGACGCCTTCCTCAGCTGGCCTCAGCCACGGGTCGAAGGTTGGCTGCGTGACTACTGGCAGAAGGCGCAGGTTGCCGGTATCCCGGTACAGGCCGACTTCGAGGCGTTCCAGCGTGCCAGCGACCTGATGGGCGTGCAGCGCCACCTGAAGGTGATCGGTATCTTCGCCCGTATCTGCCACCGTGACGGTAAACCCCGTTACCTGGGCGACGTGCCGCGTTTCTTCGCCTATATAGAAGAAGTGATCAGCCGCCGGCCCGAATTGGCGGAGCTGCGTGAACTGATCGCACAGTTGCAGGCCGGAGCGCGTGCATGAAGGCAATGATCCTGGCGGCGGGTAAAGGCGAGCGCATGCGCCCGCTGACCCTGCACACCCCAAAACCGCTGGTCCCGGTGGCCGGCCAGCCGCTGATCGAGTATCACCTGCGCGCCCTGGCGGCGGCAGGCGTTAACGAGGTGGTGATCAACCATGCCTGGCTCGGCCAGCAAATCGAAGACCACCTGGGTGACGGTAGCCGCTTTGGTCTGAGCATCCAATATTCGCCCGAGGGCGAGCCGCTGGAAACCGGTGGAGGCATCTTCAAGGCCTTGCCTTTGCTGGGTGATGAGTCATTCCTACTGGTGAACGGCGATGTCTGGACCGACTACGACTTCGCACGCCTGCAAGCCCCCTTGCAAGGGCTTGCTCACCTGGTGCTGGTCGACAACCCGGGCCACCATGGCCGAGGTGACTTCCGCCTGTTGGGCGAACAAGTCGTCGATGGCGATGAGGCACCGGGCACGCTGACTTTCAGTGGCATTTCGGTGCTGGACCCTGCGCTGTTCGACGGCTGCCAACCGGGTGCCTTCAAGCTGGCACCGCTGTTGCGCCAGGCCATGGCGGCAGGGCAGGTCAGTGGCGAACACTACCGTGGGCACTGGGTGGATGTCGGCACGCTCGAGCGCTTGGCCGAAGCCGAGCGCCTGATTGGCGAGCGCGCCTGATATGTGGTGGCCAGGGACACTGATTGGCGCCGGCGCCGGCTTTGCCGTGGCCAGCATTCCGGGCGCTTTGCTGGGCCTGTTGCTTGGGCAGGCCCTTGACCGCCGCTTGCGCCTGGATGGCTGGGAGGACATGCGCGAGCGCCTGGGCGGGCGCCCGGCCTTGCGCGATGACGAGTTGCTGTTCGTGATGCTTGGGCGCCTGGCCAAGTGCGATGGTCGGGTGGGCGAGCAGCACATCCAGCAGGCGCGTCAGGAGATGGTGCGCCTGGACCTGGCCGAAGCGGCCCGGCTACGCGCTATCAATGCGTTCAACCGTGGCAAGGCAGGCAAGGACAGGCTTGGCAGGCACCTGCGGCGCATTCGCCAGCAGCCACATGCGGCGGAAGGCACCTTGCGTGCCTGTTGGCGCATGGTCTGGGCCGACGGCAAGATGGGCAACAAGGAGCGTGAGCTGCTGCTGGACTGGGGGCAGAAACTGGGCCTGAGCCGGCGGCAGGTGCAGGCCATGTCGCTGGAGTACGAGCCGCGCAAGGCTACGGGGGCGGAAGGTGTCCCCATGACCTATGCGGCTGCCTTGCGCTTGTTGGCGGTGGAGGCGGATACCGAAGGCGACAAGGTCAAGCAGGCCTATCGTCGGCTGGTCAGCCGTCACCACCCGGACAAGCTGGCGGGCACGGGTGCCAGTGAGGCGCAGGTGCGGGAAGCGACCGAGCGTACCCGTGAGTTGCACCAGGCCTATGCCATGATCCGCAAGCGTCGGGGCCTGTAAAAAACGGGGCCGCAAAGCGGCCCCATCGATTTCAGCTCAACCCTGTGGACTTATCCATCCCCGCACCCGGCGGAACAACTGCTCCTGCTCGGCTGCCTTGTTCCCCGGCATGGCGATCAACGACAACTGCCGGTATTGGCTGTCCTTCTGCCGCTTGCTGGCCTGCAGCCGCTGTTCGGCTGCGCTGCGGTCCTGGCTGCGGGTGGCGTAGTAGATATCGGCTGTCGGCACCTTCAAGGTTGGCGCCAGGCTTTCCAGGTCATGTTCCACCCTCGCTGGCGTCTGCGCAGCCACCATCACCAGTTTCTGCACGTGCGGTGGCTGTTTTTCGCTCAGGTAGCGGGCTGCCCAGTACGCACCGCTGCCATGTCCGATCAGCACGATGCTGCGGGCATTGTGCTGTTGGGCAAACGCCACGGCAGCGTCCAGTCGGGCGAAAATGCGCTCGGCGTCGGCCGGGTCTGTCTGCTCGCTGGCCTGTTCGGCGTCGGTGCTTTCCGCCGTATCGGCATCGGCAGCAGTGGCCTGGGCGACATTGGCATTGGCGTCGGCGGGTACGTCCTTGGCTGGCGCACTTTCACCCTGGGTTTTTTCGGGTTCGGCAGCCGGCTTGGCTTCAACCCGTGCCTGCGGGCTGTCGGCCAGAAGATCCGGCAGGCTAAGGCTCAGGCTGTGCCAGCCGACATCCGGGAATTTTTGCCGCAGGGGGCCTACGGCATTTGGCCAGTCGGCCGTTTCACCAGCCCCCGGGACGATGATCACCGCCCCTTGCGGGTCGCTGTCGTTGGCCGGCTTCCACAAGGCCAGGAAGCTGTCGGCGCCCGCCTGCAACGTCTGCTGCTCGGCCCTGGGTACCAGCCGCTCCAGGGCCAGGGCATCTTCCTGGCTGCGCTCCAGCAGCGGCGGGCGCGGGGCTTCGGCAGCGGGTGCATCGGTTGTGGCGGGTGCTTTTTCTGCATCGGCGGCCACGGCGGCGAGCGGAAGGATCGAGGCCAGGCAGCACATTGCCAGCGTCGTGCGATAAAGTGTGGACATGCGTCAACCCAAGGCCAGAATGATACCGGCAGCCTAATAGTATTTGCCCGTGACGGCCATGCTGCATGGCCGCCTTTGCCAAGACGAGCGTGTAGATGAAGCGAGTGCGTCGCCTGTTGGTTATCGGCTGCTTGTGGCTGCCCTTGATAGCCTTGGCCAGGACCGAGGCGCAGCCCACGGTTGTACTGGAACCTGCGCAGCAGCAGTGGCTGGACAGCCATCGCAGCCTGCGCGTCGGCCTGGTGCTGCAAGCGCCCTACGCCCAGTTCGACCGGCGCCTGCAGCAACTGTATGGGGCCAACGTAGAGCTGGTGAACAGCCTGGCGCAGGCACTGCGCCTGGACCTTACCTGGCGCAACTTCACCGACCAGACCAGCCTTGAACATGCCCTGCAGGCCGGGGAAATCGACTTTGCCCCAGGCCTTACCCAGACGCCAGCCAGCCTGCGCCTGTGGTTGTTCAGCGACCCGTACATGCGCGTGCCGCAACTGGTGGTGGGGCCGCGCACCGGGGCCATGGCGGTAGAGCTGGAAAAGCTCGAGGCCGAGCAGCGCGTGGCGGTGCGCATGCCCAGCCAGCTGGCGGATTATCTGCGTGGCAACTACGGCAACCTCAACCTGCAGGGGGTACCCAACGAGCGTGAGGCCTTGCAACTGGTGGTAGGTGGCCAGGCCAGTTTCGCCGTGCTGGATGAAGCCCGACTCAGCCGCCTGTCGCGTGAGAGCGAGTTCAGTGAGCTGGCGGTGGTTGGCGATATAGGCCTGCCACAGCTACTGCGCATTGGTTCTCGACGCGACTGGCCACTGCTGGCCGACGTGCTGGAGCGTGGCCTGCAGGCATTGCCGGCCAAGGAGCTGGAGCAAATGCACCAGCGCTGGTTGCAGCCGAAGTACCCACGCCTGAGCGAGTCGCCTGGCTTCTGGCAGAACCTGGCCTTGCTGTTCGGCATGCTGCTGTTGTGCGCGCTGGCCACGTTGGTGTGGCAACGCCGGCAGCAGCGCCAGCTGGAGCGCAGCCTGTTGGCCACGCGGGAAAGCCTGGTGGAGCGCCAGGTGCGCGAAGAGGCGTTGCGATTGAGCCAGTTCGCCATCGACCAGAGCACGGTGGGTATCTTGTGGGTCAACTGGGACAGCCACGTGCGCTACGCCAACCACGCTGCCGAGCGCATGCTGGGTTACGCCGAGGGGGCGCTGCTGGAACGGCCGCTGGGTGACTTCGAGCCAAGCCTTAACATGGACCGCTGGCTGGAACTGTGGAAAGGCGCGCGTACGGGGGCAACGGGCATCGGCCAGTTCGAGACGCAGTGCCGACGGGCCGACCACAGCCTGCTGCCGGTCGAGCTGTCGCTGAGTTTTCTGCGCTTTCGTGATTCCGAATACCTGGTGGTCTACCTTGCCGACGTCACCGAGCGCCACCGTGCCCTGGCGGCACTGCGCGAAAGCGAGGCGCGGCTGAAGGGCATTGCTGGCAATGTGCCGGGGCTGGTATTTCGTCTGGAGCGCGACCCGGCCGAGGGCGATCTGGAGTTTCCCTACATCAGTGAAGGCAGCGAGGCGCTGGTGGGGTATACGCCTGGTGAAATCCAGCACCCGCAGATGGGGCTGCGTAACCTGGTGCACCCTGAGGACCGTGCCGATTACCACCGGGTGCAGGACCTGGCCCTGGCCAGTGACCAGGACTGGTCCTGGCAGGGCCGTATCCTCACCCGCCAGGGCGAACAGCGTTGGGCCGACATCAAGGCCAGTACCCGGCGCCTGGGTAACGGCCAGGTGGTGTGGGACGGTGTGGTGTGGGACATCACCCAAGGCAAGCGTGCGGAAATGGCACTGGCCAAGTCCCAGGAGCAGCTACGCGAGCTGTCGGCCCACCTGGAAAGCGTGCGTGAAGAAGAGAAAGCCCGCATCGCCCGGGAAGTGCATGATGAACTGGGGCAGATGCTGACGGTGCTCAAGCTGGAAGTGTCGATGTGCGAGCTGGCCTTTGCCGAGCTGGACCCGGGCCTGAACGAGCGCCTGGCTAGCATGAAACGCCTGATCGCCCAGCTGTTCCAGTTGGTGCGCGACGTGGCCACGGCGTTGCGCCCGCCAATCCTCGATGCCGGCATCGCTTCGGCCATCGAATGGCAGGCACGGCGTTTCGAGGCGCGCACGCAGATCCCGTGCCTGGTACAAGTGCCGGATAATCTGCCAGCATTGAGCGATGCCAAGGCCATTGGGTTATTCCGTATCCTCCAGGAGGCACTGACCAACGTGATGCGTCATGCCCAGGCGCACAGCGTGGAGATCGAGCTGGTGCTTGCACAGGGGCAATTGCGCATGACGGTCAGCGATGATGGCCAGGGCTTTTGCCGCGAGCAGACCCGGCCCACCTCGTTTGGCCTGGTGGGCGTGCGTGAGCGGGTGCTGATGTTGGGGGGCAGCATGGCGCTGGACAGCGAGCCAGGCGAAGGCACCAGCCTGAGCGTGGCCATACCGTTGGAGTAGGAGAGCGATCGTGATTCGAGTGCTGGTGGCCGAAGACCACACCATTGTCCGTGAGGGTATCAAGCAGCTGATTGGCCTGGCCAAGGACATGCAGGTGGCGGGGGAGGCCGGTAACGGCGAGCAGCTGCTTGAAACCTTGCGCCACACGCCCTGTGAGGTGGTATTGCTGGATATCTCCATGCCGGGTGTGAATGGCCTGGAGGCGATCCCGCGGATACGTGCGTTGCACGATGCCCCCGCGATCCTGATGTTGTCGATGCACGACGAGGCACAAATGGCGGCGCGGGCGCTGAAGGCCGGAGCGGCAGGTTATGCCACCAAGGACAGTGATCCGGCGCTGTTGCTGACCGCGATCCGTCGGGTGGCGGGTGGCGGGCGTTACATCGACCCTTCGCTGGCTGACCGCATGGTGTTCGAAGTGGGCCTGACCGAGTCGCGGCCGTTGCACACGCTGCTGTCGGAGCGCGAGTTTTCGGTGTTCGAGCGCCTGGCCCAGGGCGCCAACGTCAACGACATCGCCCAGCAGCTGGCGCTGTCGAGCAAGACCATCAGCACCCACAAGGCGCGCCTGATGCAGAAGCTGAAAGTGAACTCGCTGGCGGAGCTGGTGAAGTACGCCATGGAGCACAAGCTGGTCTGATTGCGACATGCACTCTCGGTGAACCTGTCGACGTCCCTGTGGGAGCGGGCGTGCCCGCGAAAGGGCCTTACCTGCTGATCTCCATGGCTGTGCCGGCCTCTTCGCGGGCGTGCCCGCTCCCACAGGTTCGGTGGAGTGTTCGCAAGGGCATTCCAATCCCGCCATCCTTGTAGGGCAATCCCTACAACAAATCTTCCATCCGGATGATGGCATTCTCTCAGCACCCCCGATTTTCGGGCGCTTGCGCCTCTTCTACTCTTTTGCCTACGCAGTCATCCAACAAGAAGGTGCAGGCATGAGCGAGGCGAAGTCGAACGCTGCAACCAGCGAAACGCTGGTCAGCTTCCGTGGTGTGCAGAAGAGCTACGACGGCGAGTCGCTGATCGTCAAAGACCTCAACCTGGAGATTCGCAAGGGCGAGTTCCTGACCCTGCTCGGCCCGTCCGGCTCGGGCAAGACCACCAGCCTGATGATGCTGGCCGGCTTCGAAACGCCCACCGCGGGTGAAATTCAGCTGGCCGGGCGCTCGATCAACAACGTGCCGCCGCACAAGCGCGACATCGGCATGGTGTTCCAGAACTACGCGCTGTTCCCGCACATGACCGTGGCCGAAAACCTGGCCTTCCCGCTGACCGTGCGCAACCTCAGCAAGACCGACATCAGCGAGCGGGTCAAGCGCGTGCTGAACATGGTCCAGCTCGATGCCTTCGCCAAGCGCTATCCCGGCCAGCTGTCCGGCGGCCAGCAGCAGCGCGTGGCCCTGGCCCGTGCGCTGGTGTTCGAGCCGCAGCTGGTGCTGATGGACGAACCGCTCGGGGCGCTGGACAAGCAACTGCGTGAACACATGCAGATGGAGATCAAGCATATTCACCAGCGCCTTGGCGTGACCGTGGTGTACGTGACCCACGACCAGGGCGAAGCGCTGACCATGTCCGACCGCGTGGCGGTGTTCCACCAGGGCGAGATCCAGCAGATCGCCGACCCGCGAACGCTGTACGAAGAGCCCTGCAACACCTTCGTCGCCAACTTCATCGGCGAGAACAACCGCATCAACGGCACCCTGCTGGCCAGTGATGGCAAGCGCTGCCAGGTGCAGCTGCCGCGCGGTGAGCGGGTAGAGGCGCTGGCGGTGAATGTCGGCCAGGTCGGCGAGCCGGTCACCTTGTCGATCCGCCCCGAACGCGTACGTCTGAACGGCCACAGCGAAAGCTGCGTGAACCGCTTCTCTGGCCGGGTGGCTGAATTCATTTACCTGGGCGATCACGTGCGGGTGCGCCTGGAAGTTTGCGGCAAGGGCGACTTCTTCGTGAAACAGCCCATTGCCGAGCTCGACCCGGCGTTGGCCGTGGGCGATGTAGTACCGCTGGGCTGGGAGGTGGAGCACGCCCGCGCGCTCGATCCGATTGCCGAAGCCCATTGATGGATTGCTTCACCAACCCTGTACTGTGGAGAGAATAAGAATGCGCAAGCAGTTGAAACTGACCGCCCTGGCCTTGGGGCTGTTCGCCGCTGGCCAGGTCATGGCCGCAGACCTCACCGTGATCTCGTTCGGGGGCGCCAACAAGGCGGCCCAGGTAAAAGCGTTCTACGAGCCATGGGAGAAGGCGGGTAATGGCAAGATCGTCGCCGGTGAGTACAACGGCGAAATGGCCAAGGTCAAGGCGATGGTCGACACCAAGAGTGTGTCGTGGAACCTGGTAGAGGTTGAGTCGCCAGAGCTGGCGCGTGGTTGCGATGAGGGCATGTTCGAAGAGCTCGACCCGGCCCTGTTTGGCAATGAGGGTGACTACGTGCCGGGTGCCATCCAGCCGTGCGGCGTGGGCTTCTTCGTCTGGTCCACGGTCATGGCCTACAACGCCGACAAGCTGAAAACCGCACCTACCAGCTGGGCTGATTTCTGGGACACCAAGAAATTCCCAGGCAAGCGCGGCCTGCGCAAAGGTGCCAAGTACACCATGGAATTCGCACTGATGGCCGACGGCGTTGCGCCCAAGGACGTCTACAAAGTGCTGGCCACCAAGGAAGGCCAGGACCGCGCCTTCAAAAAGCTCGATGAGCTCAAGCCCAGCATCCAGTGGTGGGAAGCGGGTGCACAGCCACCGCAGTTCCTGGCTTCGGGTGACGTGGTCATGAGTTCTGCGTACAACGGCCGTATTGCCGCTGTGCAGAAAGAGAGCAACCTCAAGGTGGTGTGGAACGGCGGCATCTACGACTTTGACGCTTGGGCGATCCCTAAAGGTGCCAAGAACGCAGAAGAGGCGAAGAAATTCATCGCTTACAGCGTCAAGCCCGAGCAGCAGAAGACTTACTCCGAAAACATCGCCTATGGCCCGGCCAACTCCAAGGCCGTGAGCCTGCTGTCGGATGAGGTAAAGAAGGACATGCCGACCACGCCTGAGAACATCGCCAATCAGGTGCAGATCGATGTGGCCTTCTGGGCTGACAACAGCGAGCAGCTGGAGCAACGCTTCAACGCCTGGGCGGCGAAGAAGTAAGCGTCCGGTGTAGGGGGCCGCAAAGCGGCCCCATTTTCAGTTCGTATCGCGGAGTTCGCCATGGCCATTGCAGTGCCCCTCAATGAAGGCGCAGGTCCAAGTCTCAAGCAGCGCCTAAAGCACGCCGAGCGGGTCAACCGCTGGAAGGCGCAGGCGTTGATCGCGCCGCTGGCGCTGTTTCTTCTGTTGGTGTTCCTGGTGCCGATTGCAGCGCTGCTGTACAAGAGCGTCGGCAACCCGGAGGTGGTCGGCGGCCTGCCGCGCACGGTCGAGGTCATCAGCCAGTGGGATGGCAAGAGCCTGCCCGGCGAGGACGTGTACAAGGCGCTGAGCCAGGACCTAGCCGAGTCGCGCAAGAACCAGACCCTTGGCGACCTTTCCAAGCGCTTGAACATGGAGCTGGCCGGCTACCGCAGCTTGTTGACCAAGACCGCCCGGGCACTGCCCTTCAAGGCTGAGCCTGCCTCTTATAAAGACGCGCTGCAGGCCGTCGACGAGCGTTGGGGTGACCCAGCCTACTGGCAAGCGATACGCCGCAATACCAGTTCGGTGACATCGTTCTACCTGCTGGCCTCTGTCGACCACCGCATCGATGACCTTGGCGAACTGGCCAAGGCCACCCCGGACCAGGCCATTTACCTGGACATTTTTGCCCGTACCCTGTGGATGGGTGTGGTGATCACCGCCATCTGCCTGGTGCTGGCCTACCCACTGGCCTATTTGCTGGCCAATCTGCCGACCCGGCAGAGCAACCTGCTGATGATCCTGGTGCTGCTGCCGTTCTGGACTTCGATCCTGGTGCGGGTGGCGGCGTGGATCGTGCTGCTGCAGTCGGGCGGCCTGATCAACAGCGCGCTGATGGCCATGGGCATCATCGATCAACCGCTGGAACTGGTGTTCAACCGTACCGGCGTTTACATCTCGATGGTGCACATCCTGCTGCCGTTCATGATCCTGCCGCTGTACAGCGTGATGAAGGGCATTTCGCCCAGCTACATGCGTGCGGCAATTTCGCTGGGCTGCCATCCGTTCGCGAGCTTCTGGCGGGTTTACTTCCCGCAGACTTACGCCGGTGTTGGTGCGGGTTGCCTGCTGGTGTTCATCCTGGCCATCGGCTACTACATCACCCCGGCACTGCTGGGCAGCCCGAACGACCAGATGGTCAGCTACTTCGTTGCCTTCTACACCAACACCAGCATCAACTGGGGCATGGCCACCGCGCTGGGCGGGCTGTTGCTGCTGGCGACCGTGCTGTTGTACCTGATCTATAGCTGGCTGGTCGGCGCCAGCCGCCTGCGCCTGAGCTGAGGAGCCTTGTCATGCTGAGCCCATACATGTCGCCCGTGGAGCGGGTCTGGTTCTACAGCCTGCGCATTCTTTGCGGTTTGATCCTGCTGTTCCTGATCTTGCCGGTATTGGTGATCGTGCCGCTGTCGTTCAACAGTGGCAGCTTCCTGGTGTACCCGCTGCAGGGCTTCTCGTTGCAGTGGTACCAGGACTTCTTCGGCTCGGCCGAATGGATGCGTGCGCTGAAGAACAGCATCATCGTCGCCCCGGCAGCCACGGTGCTGGCCATGGTGTTCGGCACCCTGGCGGCCATCGGCCTGACCCGTGGCGATTTCCCCGGCAAGTCGCTGGTGATGGCGTTGGTGATTTCGCCGATGGTGGTACCGGTCGTGATTATCGGTGTAGCCAGTTACCTGTTCTTTGCACCGCTGGGGATGGGCAACAGCTTCACCTCGCTGATTCTGGTGCATGCGGTGCTTGGTGTACCGTTCGTCATCATTACCGTGTCGGCCACCTTGCAGGGCTTCAACTACAACCTGGTGCGCGCGGCGGCCAGCCTGGGCGCATCGCCACTGCTGACCTTCCGCCGCGTGACACTGCCGCTGATTGCGCCCGGGGTTATCTCTGGTGCGTTGTTCGCCTTTGCCACATCGTTTGACGAGGTGGTGGTGACCCTGTTCCTGGCTGGGCCGGAGCAGGCGACCCTGCCACGGCAGATGTTCAGTGGTATTCGCGAAAACCTGAGCCCGACCATTGCAGCGGCAGCGACCTTGCTGATTGCCTTCTCGGTGATATTGCTGCTGACCCTGGAGTGGTTGCGTGGGCGTAGCGAGAAGCTGAGAACCCAGCAGCCTGCCTGATTGTCAGTTTTCTGTACCGACCTCTTCGCGGGCAAGCCCGCGAAGAGGTCGGTACAGGTTGAAACAGCTGGTCGACACGGATTGATACCAATCAGCCTCTACCCGTTTGCCTGAGTTACAATGCGCGCCACCGTGATTCTGCCAACAGGTGCGCCATGCAGCCCTACGCTATTGCCCCCTCCATTCTCTCTGCTGATTTCGCCCGCCTGGGTGAGGACGTCGACAAGGTATTGGCGGCGGGTGCCGACATCGTCCACTTCGATGTCATGGACAACCATTACGTTCCGAACCTGACCATCGGCCCGATGGTGTGCACTGCCCTGCGCAAGTACGGCGTCACCGCGCCGATCGACGTGCACCTGATGGTCAGCCCTGTCGACCGCATCATCGGCGACTTCATCGAGGCCGGCGCCACCTACATCACCTTCCACCCGGAAGCCACCCAGCACATCGACCGCTCGCTGCAGTTGATCAAGGACGGTGGCTGCAAGGCCGGCCTGGTGTTCAACCCGGCCACCAGCCTGGATGCCCTGAAGTACGTGATGGACAAGATCGACATGGTGCTGCTGATGAGCGTCAACCCAGGCTTCGGCGGGCAGAAGTTCATTCCCGGCACCCTCGACAAGCTGCGCGAGGCGCGTGCGTTGATCGATGCCAGTGGCCGTGATATCCGCCTGGAAATCGACGGCGGTGTCAACGTCAACAACATCCGCGAGATCGCTGCCGCTGGCGCCGACACCTTCGTGGCCGGCTCGGCGATCTTCAACGCCCCGGACTACCAGGAAGTCATCGCCAAGATGCGCGCCGAGCTGGCTCAGGCCCGCCCATGAGTGGCTTCGAGCAGCTGTTCCCGGGGACGCTGCCCAGGCTGGTGATGTTCGATCTGGACGGTACCCTGATCGATTCCGTGCCAGACTTGGCCGCCGCCGTGGACCGCATGCTGCTCGAACTGGGGCGCCCGCCTGCCGGCCTTGAGGCGGTGCGCCATTGGGTTGGCAATGGCGCTCAGGTGCTGGTGCGCCGAGCACTGGCGGGCGGTATTGAGCATGGCGCTGTGGATGATGCGCTGGCCGAGCAGGGCCTGGCGCTGTTCATGGAAGCCTATGCCGAAAGCCATGAGCTCACCGTGGTTTATCCCGGTGTGAAAGACACCCTGCGCTGGCTGCAGAAGCAGGGCGTGGAAATGGCGCTGATCACCAACAAGCCGGAGCGCTTCGTCGCCCCGTTGTTGGACCAGATGAAGATCGGCCGCTATTTCCGCTGGATCATCGGCGGCGACACCCTGCCGCAGAAAAAACCGGACCCGGCGGCGTTGCTGTTCGTCATGCAGATGGCCGGCGTTACCCCGCAACAATCGTTGTTCGTCGGTGATTCGCGCAGTGACGTGCTGGCGGCCAAGGCGGCTGGCGTGCAATGCGTAGGGCTGACCTACGGCTACAACCATGGCCGACCGATCCACGACGAAACCCCCAGCCTTGTGATCGATGACCTGCGCGCCTTGCTGCCCGGTTGCGAAGACCCGGCCACTGGGATAACGTTGGCGGACCTTCAAGCCTCACAAGACAGAGAGTCCACCGTGGCGGTTACTGGCAAATTCTGGATGAAAGTCATCAAGGCCCTGGCCCGTTGGCGTTGGCGCGCCTGACTTCTGCCTGCCGGCGTGTGCCGGCCCATCCGTTTGCCTGACTTATTGCAGCTTGCCACGAGGCTACTCATGAACCGCGAAGAATTCCTGCGCCTAGCCGCTGCCGGCTACAACCGCATCCCCCTGGCCTGCGAAACACTGGCCGACTTCGACACGCCGCTATCGATCTACCTGAAACTGGCCGACCAACCCAACTCGTACCTGCTCGAATCGGTTCAGGGCGGCGAGAAGTGGGGCCGTTACTCGATGATTGGCCTGCCGTCGCGCACCGTGATGCGCGTTCACGGCTACCACGTCAGCATCCTGCAGGATGGCATCGAGGTGGAAAGCCACGATGTCGAAGACCCGTTGGCGTTTGTCGAAAGCTTCAAGGACCGTTACAAGGTCGCCGACATCCCTGGCCTGCCGCGCTTCAACGGCGGCCTGGTCGGCTACTTCGGCTACGACTGCGTGCGTTATGTGGAAAAGCGCCTGGGCGCCAGCCCCAACCCGGACCCGCTGGGTGTGCCGGATATCCTGCTGATGGTGTCCGATGCCGTTGTGGTGTTCGACAACCTGGCAGGCAAGATGCACGCGATCGTGCTGGTCGACCCGGCTGAAGCGCACGCCTTCGAACAGGGCCAGGCACGGCTGCAAGGCCTGCTGGAAACCCTGCGTCAGCCGATCACTCCGCGCCGTGGCCTGGACTTGAGTGGCCCGCAGGCCGCCGAGCCGGAGTTCCGCTCCAGCTACACGCGCGAGGACTACGAGAACGCCGTCGGCCGTATCAAGGAATACATCCTGGCCGGTGACTGCATGCAAGTGGTGCCGTCGCAGCGCATGTCCATCGACTTCAAGGCTGCGCCTATCGACTTGTACCGCGCGCTGCGCTGCTTCAACCCGACGCCCTACATGTACTTCTTCAACTTCGGTGACTTCCATGTGGTTGGCAGTTCGCCCGAGGTGCTGGTGCGTGTCGAGGACAACCTGGTTACCGTGCGCCCGATTGCCGGTACTCGCCCGCGTGGTGCGACTGAAGAGGCCGACCGCGCGCTGGAAGACGACCTGCTGTCGGACGACAAGGAGATCGCCGAGCACCTGATGCTGATCGACCTGGGCCGTAACGACGTGGGCCGGGTGTCCTCGACCGGAAGCGTGCGGCTGACCGAGAAGATGGTGATCGAGCGTTATTCCAACGTGATGCACATTGTTTCCAATGTCACCGGCCAGCTGCGTGAAGGGCTGACGGCGATGGATGCGCTGCGGGCGATTTTGCCGGCTGGCACCTTGTCGGGCGCACCGAAGATTCGTGCGATGGAGATCATCGACGAACTGGAGCCGGTCAAGCGTGGGGTTTACGGTGGTGCCGTGGGGTACTTTGCCTGGAATGGCAACATGGACACCGCGATTGCCATCCGTACTGCCGTGATCAAGGACGGCGAACTGCATGTGCAGGCCGGTGGCGGCATCGTTGCCGACTCGGTGCCGGCGCTGGAGTGGGAAGAAACCATCAACAAGCGCCGCGCGATGTTCCGTGCAGTTGCGTTGGCTGAGCAGACCAGCGCCAAATAAATCGATTGGGCTGCTTTGCAGCCCTTCGCGGGCACGCCCGCGAAGGGCCGCGCAGCGGCCCCATCTATTCAGAAGTCCATGCTGATCCCCAGGCTCACCCCCTGCTGCGTCAACTCGTCACTCTTGCGCCAGTTGTAGTTTCCGCGCAAATGCACCCCTGCCACCACTTCATGGCTTACCCCCAGGCTCGCCCGGGTCAGGTCGCTGTGCGGCGTATACCCGGTGAGGGTGAAGTCATTCGCCGGTAAGCTGGTGAGGTGCATGGTCACATCCTGCCGGTCATCTTCGAACTCATGTTCCTGCGCCACTTCTGTGAACAGCCGGGTACTCGGCAGCACCTGCACAGTGCCCTGCGACCCCAGGCCCAAGCGGCGTGACGTGCGCGCCTGGTCATCGAAGCCCAGCGCCGTCGAGCGACCACTCTTCTCGTCGTAACCATCCACCTTCACGCGCGCATAGTCGGCACTGATGAAGGGGGCCAGCTGCCAGTTGCTGCTGTGAGCTGCCAGGTGTGGCCCAGCCGCCCGGCGTCGTTCAGGCGGTAGCTGCCGCCCACTGTCAGGTTGTAGCGCGGAGGGGTCGGCGCGCGGGCCAAGCTCGGTCGGGTTCACACCCAACCGTCCGCTCAGGACCATCGGCGAAACTGGCGCATAGTTGCCATTGGCATCGAGGTTGGTGAAGCGCACGCAGCCAAACCGCCCGGCATCGCTGAGGCTGTCGCCAAATACGATCATGCTGGAGTAGGGCGAGGGTGCCGCGAATGGCTGGCTGCAGGCTAATGCCAATGAGGCGAGGGTAAAGCGCAAATAACGGGGCTTTTCGCATCAGGGAACATCCTTTTCTTTGTTTTTATGAGGGGCTGCCCGATCGACCTTGGCAAATCGCCGTGCATCCCTCCCAAGTCCATTCGTTTCCCCGTGGTTACAGGCATATTGCGCCCGCCGCCCCGGTAAGCTACTGTGCCGGGACGTATGAGCGAGACCTATCCTGTGTTGATCGTCAGCAAACTCTTGATGCGCGTAATCAAGGCCCACGCCCGTTGGCGTTGGCGCGCCTGACTTTATCTCTTGCCGGCCCGTCCGGCCCGTCTCCGTTTGCCTTCTTCATTTTCTGCCCTTTGTGGCGAAGCTGTGCCTGTTGCGACAGCAAGAAGGTTCGAATTCTGAAGTCAGTACGTTCAAGAGGTTTAACACCATGTTACTGATGATCGACAATTACGACTCATTCACTTACAACGTCGTTCAGTACCTGGGCGAGTTGGGTGCGGAGGTGAAGGTCATTCGCAACGACGAAATGACCATTGCCCAGATCGAAGCCCTTAATCCCGAACGCATCGTCGTATCCCCAGGCCCGTGCACGCCGAGCGAGGCTGGTGTGTCCATCGAGGCCATCCTGCATTTCGCCGGCAAGCTGCCGATCCTGGGGGTATGCTTGGGCCACCAGTCCATCGGCCAGGCCTTTGGGGGTGATGTGGTGCGTGCCCGCCAGGTGATGCACGGAAAGACCAGCCCGGTGCACCACCGCGACCTGGGTGTGTTCACCGGGCTCAACAACCCGCTGACCGTTACCCGATACCACTCGCTGGTGGTCAAGCGCGAAACCTTGCCCGACTGCCTGGAAGTCACGGCCTGGACTGCGCATGAAGACGGCTCGGTCGATGAAATCATGGGCCTGCGCCACAAGACGCTGAATATCGAAGGGGTGCAGTTCCACCCCGAGTCGATCCTGACCGAACAGGGCCACGAGCTGTTCGCGAACTTCCTCAAGCAGACCGGCGGCCGCCGTTAAGGATCGAACATGGATATCAAGAGCGCGTTAAGCCGTATCGTCGGCCAGCTGGACCTTACTACCGAAGAAATGCGCGATGTGATGCGCCAGATCATGACTGGCCAGTGCACTGAAGCGCAGATCGGTGCCTTCCTGATGGGCATGCGCATGAAAAGCGAAAGCATCGACGAAATTGTCGGTGCGGTTTCGGTCATGCGTGAACTGGCCGACAAGGTCGAACTGAAAAGCCTCGATGGCGTGGTCGACATTGTCGGCACCGGCGGTGATGGCGCCAATATTTTCAACGTGTCCACCGCTTCGTCGTTCGTCCTGGCGGCGGCGGGCTGCACCGTGGCCAAGCACGGTAACCGCGCGGTGTCGGGCAAGAGCGGTAGCGCCGACCTGCTGGAAGTCGCCGGTATCTACCTGAACCTGACGCCCACCCAGGTGGCCCGCTGCATTGACAGCTTAGGCATCGGCTTCATGTTCGCGCAAAGCCATCATTCAGCCATGAAGCATGCTGCCGGCCCGCGTCGCGACCTGGGGCTGCGGACCTTGTTCAACATGCTCGGCCCGCTTACGAATCCGGCCGGAGTGAAGCACCAGGTGGTCGGCGTGTTCGCCCAGACCCTGTGCCGCCCGTTGGCCGAGGTTTTGCAACGCCTGGGCAGCAAGCATGTGCTGGTGGTGCATTCGAAGGACGGCCTGGATGAGTTCAGCCTGGCAGCGCCTACTTTTGTTGCCGAGTTGAAGAACGGCGAAATCACTGAATACTGGGTCGAGCCGGAAGACCTTGGTATGAAGAGCCAGAGCCTGCATGGCCTGGCTGTCGAGAACCCGCAAGCGTCGCTTGAGCTGATCCGCGATGCGCTGGGCCGGCGCAAGACCGAAAACGGCCAGAAGGCCGCTGAAATGATCGTACTCAACGCGGGGGCTGCGCTCTATGCCGCCGATCACGCGATGACCCTGGCCCAAGGCGTGGAACTGGCCCACGATGTACTGCACACCGGCCTGGCCTGGGAAAAGCTGCAGGAGCTGGGTGCCTTTACTGCAGTATTCAAGGTGGAGAACGAAGCATGAGTGTGCCGACGGTGCTGGAAAGGATCATTGCCCGCAAGTTCCAGGAAGTGGCCGAGCGCAGCGCGCGCGTTAGCCTTGCCGAGCTGGAACGCCTGGCCAAAGCTACCGATGCCCCGCGTGGCTTCGCCAATGCGCTGATCGAGCAGGCCAAGCGCAAGCAGCCAGCCGTGATTGCCGAAATCAAGAAGGCTTCGCCGAGCAAGGGCGTGATCCGCGAGCATTTCGTGCCGGCGGAAATCGCGGTTAGCTACGAGAAAGGCGGCGCTACCTGCCTGTCGGTGCTGACCGATGTCGATTATTTCCAGGGTGCCGATGAATACCTGCAGCAGGCCCGCGCTGCGGTATCGCTGCCGGTTATCCGTAAAGACTTCATGGTCGACCCTTACCAGATCGTCGAAGCCCGCGCCTTGGGTGCGGACTGTGTGCTGTTGATCGTGTCGGCACTGGATGACGTGAAGATGGCCGAGCTGGCGGCTACGGCCAAGGATGTCGGCCTCGACGTGCTGGTGGAAGTGCACGACGGTGATGAGCTGGAACGCGCGCTGAAAACCCTGGATACGCCGCTGTTGGGGGTGAACAACCGCAACCTGCATACCTTCGAGGTCAGCCTGGAAACCACCCTCGACCTGCTGCCGCGTATTCCGCGTGACCGCCTGGCAATTACCGAGAGTGGCATTCTCAACCGGGCCGATGTGCAGCTGATGGCGATCAACGAGGTTTACTCGTTCCTGGTGGGCGAAGCGTTCATGCGCGCCGAGCAGCCTGGGTTGGAGTTGCAGCGGTTGTTCTTCCCGGAGCAGGTGAAGAAGACTGTTCAGCCACTGGACTGAATAAATGAAGCCGGCGTTTTTGCCGGCTTTTTTGTATGCCTGTCATGGTCTCTCGCGCCGGACCGCCGCGGAGAGGCCATCAATAACAATATCAAAGGTGGATCAATGACCGATCACCCCCTGGCCCTGACCGTCGAACAAGGCCTGCACGCCGAACAGGAACTGCTGGCCGCCGTGTGCCGCGGCGAACGCGACAGTGGCGTGCTGTTCTGGCGCCCCACCGACCATGCCCTGGTCATGCCCCGGCGCATGAGCCGTCTGGACAACTTCGAGGCCGCCTGCTCGGAGCTGGCGATTGCCGGCTGGCCGGTGCTGCTGCGTGAGACGGGCGGCGAGCCGGTACCGCAGTCGCATTCGACCGTGAACGTTGCACTGGTCTATGTCGCCCCGCGCAGCGAAGGTGACCATGGCCGCATCGAGAACGCCTACGAACGTTTGTGCCTGCCGCTGTGCGATGTGCTGCGCGAGTGGGGTGGGGTAGCGTCGGTGGGGGAAATTGACGGGGCGTTCTGCGATGGCCGCTACAACGTCAACCTCAATGGCCGCAAGCTGGTGGGCACTGCCCAGCGCTGGCGCCAAGGGCTGGGCGGCAAACGCCCGGTGGTGCTGGTGCACGGTGCGTTGCTGCTGGACAACGAACGTGAGTCGATGGTGGCGGCGGTCAACCGCTTCAATGAGTGCTGCGAGCTGGAGCAACGCTGTCGCGCCGACGCGCACATCGCCTTGCATGAAGTGGCACCCGAGGCGCCCTGGTTCGAGCGCCTGTCACAGGCCTACGCCAAGGTGCTGGCAGACCTGCCCAACGACTAACGGGTACCGTAGACGACCATGGTCTTGCCCTTGACCTGCACCAGGCTGCGCTCTTCAAGGTCCTTGAGGACGCGGCCGACCATTTCCCGCGAGCAACCGACGATACGGCCGATTTCCTGACGGGTAATCTTGATCTGCATGCCGTCGGGGTGGGTCATGGCATCAGGCTGCTTGCACAGCTCCAGCAGGCAGCGGGCAACCCGCCCGGTCACGTCGAAAAAGGCCAGGTCGCCGACTTTGCGCGTGGTGTTGCGCAGGCGCTGGGCCATCTGGCTGCCGAGGGCGTAGAGGATTTCCGGGTCCTGGCGCGCCAGTTCGCGAAACTTCTCGTAACTGATCTCGGCCACTTCGCACTCGGTCTTGGCCCGTACCCAGGCACTGCGCTGCTGTTCACCTTCAACGGGTTCGAACAGGCCCAGCTCGCCGAAGAAATCGCCATTGTTGAGGTAGGCAATGATCATTTCATGCCCATCGTCGTCTTCGATGAGGATGGTCACCGAACCCTGGATGATGAACGACAGTGTCTCGGCCCGGTCGCCGGCGCAGATGATGTTGCTTTTGGCGGTATAGCGGCGGCGCTGGCAGTGCACCAGCAGCTTGTCGATATTCTTGATTTTGGCGGGTAGGGCGGAGGCAACCATCACGAAATCCTGTTCGATACGACGCATAGGCTTTTTATAGAGGTTGGCTGGCGGCGAGCGCCAGTCATTTGGCGCCAGCTTATCAGACACTACAGGATGTTTCGGTACTAAACCGACACCTCTCGTACTTTTCCCACAGGCGCACAAGGTCTAAGCTGACACCCTTTTCCGAAAATCAGGAGTCCGGGTAGATGAAGGCACGTATCCAGTGGGCCGGTGAGGCCATGTTCCTCGGCGAATCGGGGAGTGGCCATGTCGTCGTGATGGACGGCCCGCCCGAGGCCGGCGGCCGCAACCTGGGTGTGCGCCCGATGGAAATGCTGCTGTTGGGCCTGGGTGGCTGCAGCAGCTTTGACGTGGTGAGCATCCTGAAGAAATCGCGCCAGGCAGTGGAAAGCTGCGAGGCCTTTCTGGAAGCCGAGCGTGCCAGCGAAGACCCAAAGGTGTTCACCAAGATTCACATGAATTTCGTGGTGAAAGGCCGTGCGTTGAAAGAAGCCCAGGTCAAGCGGGCGGTGGAGCTGTCGGCGGAGAAGTACTGCTCGGCTTCGATCATGCTCGAGCGTGCAGGGGTTGAGATTACCCATGGGTATGAAATCGTAGAGCTGGGTTAAAGCTGAGATCTTGGGGCCGCTTTGCGGCCCATCGCAGCCCCGGCAATATCAGCGCCGAAGCGCCGGCAGTGCAGCTTGCACCCACCCTGGCAACCATCCTCGCATCACTTGGCTCAACCGCTCCCGCCGCTTCTGATAAACCAGCCCCAACCCGATAACTCCCAACCCGATCAGGGTCAACACCACCGGGAACAGCAGCGATTCGGCAAACACCTCGTACGATAAATACCCGAGGTAAGCCGCCACCCCCAGCGCCCCGAACACCATGAACACTGGCCGGCGCAACAGCACCGCCATCCCCATCAGCAAAATGTTGATCAGGCAGTACATGGCCTTGCCCAACTCACTGCCGCTGTCCAGCAGCGTCAACCCACCCCAGAATGCCGCCAGCCCGGCCAGGTAGCCCCAGCGGGCGTAGTCCTCTCGCGTGCGACCGTCTATCACCAGGAATACCACCAGTAAACCCAGCCCGAACCACAGCGAAACCTCGCGACGTTGCTCCCAGCTGAACGGTGAGCCGAAGAACCATTCGCTCAAATCCATGGACATGAACCACAAGGCCACGGCCATTGGCATGACGATGAACGGGTAGGGGATCAGCCGCAGCATCAGCAGCCCGGCAACTACCGTCGCTGCTTCCATCGCCAGCCAGCCGCCCTGTACGTAGGTGTAGTACTGGTGATAGTCCACCTGTGCGTCATCCAGCGGCCACCAACCGGCCAAGCGTTCGATGGCGAACACCGCGAGCGGGACGATGCTGACGGCTACCGCCGCCAACACCCCGGCCGCGATGGGCTGTACGCGCCGTTGCAGGTTAACGGCGAACAGCGTAAGCAGCAGGATATAGAGGCTGGCAATGACCAGCAGCGCCCAGTCGCCGATGCGCATCCACGCCTCGGTGAGCAGCCAGCCCATGGCCGCCATGATCAGCATCGCGCCAAAGTAGAAGGCGACATGGGCCAGCTGGAAGCTGCCACGTTGGGCCGGTTGCTGGCGCAGGAAAGCCAGCAGGGCCTGCTCCTGCCCCGGCTGGAGAATGCCGGCTTGCACGGCGCGCGCCAGGTCCTTGGCGTCGAATCGATCCGTCATGGTGATGCCTTCAGATACGGTAGGTGCTCTTGGTCATGACCTTGGCCAACAGGCTCATGCCAAAGCGAACCGGGGCAGGGAAGCGATAACCGCCAGCTTCCAGTGCGGACTCGGCGTGCTGTTCCTCATCGATGCGCATCTGTTCGAGAATGGCCCGGGACTTTTCGTCTTCGTGCGGGATCTGCTCCAGGTGCTCGTCGAGGTGCTTGCACACCTGGTGCTCGGTGGCGGCGACGAAACCTAGGCTGACCTTGTCGCTGACCAGCCCGGCGAGCGCGCCGATGCCGAACGACATGCCGTAGAACAGGGGGTTGAGCACGCTCGGGTGGCTGTTCAGCTGGCGAATGCGTTGCTCGCACCAGGCCAGGTGGTCCACTTCTTCCTCGGCGGCGTGCTCCATGGCCTTGCGCACTTCGGGCAGCTTGGCGGTCAGGGCCTGGCCCTGGTACAGCGCCTGGGCGCACACTTCACCGGTGTGGTTGATGCGCATCAGCCCGGCGATGTGGCGGGTCTGCTGCTCGTCGAGGTCGACGTCTGGCTGGACGATGGCCGGCGATGGCCGGGCGGGTTGGCCGCTGAAGGGCAGCAAGGTGCGCATGGCGGTATCAGCCTGCAGCAACAAGCGGTCGAGCGGCGAGTAGTGACGTTCGGTAGCCATCGGGCACCTCCGCAAGAATGTGCCCGACAGTTTACCGCAATAGCGGCGGGGTCGCTTGCCGTGGATCAGCCCGGTGGCCAGTTCATCTGGCGCTGGCCAAGCACATGCATATGGATGTGGTAGACAGTCTGGCCGCCTTTCGGGTTGCAGTTCATGACCACGCGGAAACCTTCCTCGCAGCCCTGCTCGACAGCCAGGCGCTGGGCGGTGAACAGGATGTGGCCAGCCAGGGCCTTGTCTTCTTCGGTCAGGTCATTGAGCGTGCGGATGTGCTTTTTCGGGATGACCAGAAAATGTACCGGTGCCGCGGGTGCAATGTCCTTGAAGGCCAGGATCTGGTCGTCTTCGTAGATGATATCCGCCGGGATTTCCCGGTTGATGATTTTGAGGAAAAGATCGTCCACAGCACTTGCTCCATGGTGAGGGTCGGGCCGAGTGTACTCAGCCGGGTGCCGCTCGCCCAGTGCCTATTCCATGCCGACCGGGCAATAGCGACGGTGGATGGCCCCGGCCAGCTTGCGCAGCAGCCAGCGTGGCAGCAGGCGTGGGGCAAATGCCAGCCAGCGGTTGCGCCGGCCGGGCAGGATCAGTGCGCGGTTCTTGTCCAGCGCACGCACGGTGTACAACGCTACTTCCTCGGGGCTTAGGCAGCGTGGTTTGCCATCGAGCCGTGGTATGCGCCGGCGTGAGGAGCGGACCGGGCCGGGGCATAGCACCGAAACCTTGATGCCGGTGCGCTTGAGCTCTTCGCGCAGGGCCTGGGAAAAACTCAGTACGTACGCCTTGCTGGCGGCATAGGCTGCCATCCATGGGCCAGGGGCGACCCCGGCCAGGCCTGCGACGTTGAGGATCTGCCCGCCGCCCTGTACGGCCATCAGGTTGCCGATGGCGTGACACAGGCGGCTCAGGGCCAGTACGTTGACCTCCAGCAGGTCCTGCTCGTCGGCCCACTCATGGGCCAGGAACGGCCCGTAGGTACGCAGGCCGGCGCAGTTTACAAGCAGGTCGATACGCCGCTCGCCTTCTTCCAGCTCCAGCACGAAGCCAGACAGGCGTAGCGGCTGGCTGAGGTCGCAGGCGCGAAACAGTACCTCGACACCAAAGCGTTGGGTCAGCTCGATGGCCACCGGTTCCAGCGTTTCTCGCTGGCGTGCCACCAGGATCAGGTTGCGCCCGCGCCGTGCCAGGGCTTCCGCCAGGGCCAGGCCCAGGCCGCTGGAAGCACCAGTGATCATGGCGTAACGGGTCATGCAAGGCTCCTGGGGGCGGAAGAGGGCGCCTAGTGTACAGCTTGGCCGGGCAAGGTGTTGCCTTTTGCTACAAGGTGCGGGCTTGCAGGGCCTGGCAGCGCTTCAGGGCATCCCGGTACTCATTGTGGAGCCGCTCGATCAATGCACTGGCGTTGGGCAGATCGTGTATTTCGCCAACGCCCTGGCCTGCCGACCATACGGTCTTCCAGGCTTTGACTTCGTCGTCGATCGGCTTGAGCTTGCCCGGCTCGTGGCCGCCCTTAAGGGCGTTCATGTCATAGCCGGCCTGTTCCAGGCTCGGGCGTAGGAAACTGGCGGGGATGCCGGACACTGCTGGGGTGTGGATGATATCGGCAGCATGGGCATCGAGCAGCATCTGCTTGTAGGTATCCTGGGCCTGGCTTTCTGTGGTGGCAATGAAGCGTGTGCCCATGTACGCCAGGTCTGCTCCCAGCAATTGCGCGGCCAGGATCTCGTAGCCGTGGTTGAGGCAACCGGCCAGCAGCAGGGTTTTATCGAAGAACTGGCGTATCTCTGCGGCCAGGGCGAAGGGGTTCCAGGTCCCCGCGTGGCCTCCCGCGCCAGCGGCGACCGCAATCAGGCCGTCGACACCTGCTTCAGCAGCCTTCTCGGCATGCCGGCGGGTGGTGACATCGTGGAACACCAGCCCACCGTAACTGTGCACGGCATCGACCACTTCCTTCACTGCGCCCAGGCTGGTGATCACGATCGGCACGCGGTGTTCCACGCACAACGCCAGGTCAGCCTGCAGGCGCGGGTTTGTCGGGTGCACGATCAGATTGACCGCGTAGGGCGCGGGCGCATGCATTTGCGCAAGACCTGCCTCGATCTCCTCCAGCCAGGCCTTGAAGCCGGCACTGTCACGCTGGTTCAGGGCCGGGAAGCTGCCCACCACGCCGCTGGTACAGCAGGCCAGCACCAGTTGGGGGTTGGAAATCAGGAACATCGGTGCGGCGACCACGGGTAGACGCAGGCGTTGTTCGAGCGAGGCGGGTAGCGACATGGCAAGGCTCCTTGAGCGGGCGGCTATGTCAGAACGGTTTGACCACCACCAGAATTACGATACCCAGCAGGAACAGCACGGGCACTTCGTTGAACCAGCGATAGTAGACGTGGCTGCGGGTGTTGGTACCGCTGGCGAAGCGTTTGCGCTGGGCCCCGCACACGTGATGGTAGCCGGTCAGCAGGATGACAAGTGTCAGTTTGGCATGCAGCCAGCCCTGGCTCAGCCAGCCGGGGGTGAGGTAGAGCATCCACGCGCCGAACACGTAGGTGGCGATCATCGCCGGGTTCATGATGCCGCGGTACAGCTTGCGCTCCATGGTCACGAAGCGGTCCTGGCTGATGCTGTCCTGGCTTTGGGCGTGGTAGACGAACAGCCTGGGCAGGTAGAAAAGGCCGGCGAACCAGCAGACCACGCTGACGATATGCAGCGCTTTGATCCATAGGTAGAGCATGGAGGGAGTTCCTTCAGGTATTCACGGTCGTCAGATAGTAGTGGTCAAGCGCCCGAAGGGTCACCCGAAGAGTTGTTACAGGCGCCTTGCGCCCCTATTATCGTGCGCTTTCCAGACGGCTCGTTGATAAGGGGCAAGCGTTATGATCAAGGTCGGTATCGTCGGCGGCACGGGTTACACCGGCGTCGAACTGTTGCGTCTGCTGGCACAGCATCCACAGGCCGAAGTGGCGGTCATCACTTCGCGCTCCGAGGCGGGCGTGGCGGTGGCGGACATGTACCCGAACCTGCGCGGCCACTATGACGGGCTGGTGTTCAGCGTGCCGGACAGCAAGACCCTGGCTGCCTGTGACGTGGTGTTCTTCGCCACCCCGCACGGTGTTGCCCATGCACTGGCCGGTGAGCTGCTGGCAGCCGGCACCAAGGTGATCGACCTGTCGGCCGACTTCCGCCTGCAGGATGCCACCGAGTGGGGCAAGTGGTACGGTCAGCCGCACGGTGCTCCAGAACTGCTCAAGGACGCGGTGTACGGCCTGCCTGAAGTCAACCGCGAGAAGATCCGCCAGGCGCGCCTGATTGCAGTGCCGGGTTGCTACCCGACCGCCACCCAGCTGGGCTTCCTGCCGCTGCTGGAAGCGGGCCTGGCCGACCCGTCGCGCCTGATCGCCGACTGCAAGTCGGGTGTCAGCGGCGCTGGCCGTGGTGCGGCAGTGGGTTCGCTGTTCTGCGAAGCCGGCGAAAGCATGAAGGCCTACGCGGTCAAGGGGCATCGCCACCTGCCGGAAATCAGCCAGGGCCTGCGCCTGGCCGCTGGCAAGGACATCGGTCTGACCTTCGTGCCGCACCTGACGCCGATGATCCGTGGTATCCACGCCACCCTGTACGCAAATGTCGTCGATACTTCGGTCGACCTGCAGGCGCTGTTCGAGAAGCGCTACGCCGATGAGCCGTTCGTCGACGTGATGCCAGCGGGCAGCCACCCGGAAACCCGTAGCGTGCGCGGCGCCAACGTCTGCCGCATTGCCGTTCACCGCCCGCAGGGTGGTGACCTGGTGGTGGTGCTGTCTGTGATCGACAACCTGGTTAAGGGCGCGTCGGGCCAGGCGGTGCAGAACCTGAACATCCTGTTCGGTTTGGACGAGCGCATGGGCTTGTCCCATGCTGGCCTGCTGCCGTAAGCATCGTTGCTTTGAAAAGGCCCGCGTCGTGCGGGCCTTTTTGTATGTCGCGACTAAAGCCGCACAATTCTTGACCAATTTTCTCGGAGAAGCGGATAATGCGCGTCATCGAGTTTTAAGACGGCTACCGCGCCGGGAGAATCAACATGAGCGTCGAAACCTTCACCCCTACCGGTCTGGAATTCACCCATGGGGCAGCCCAGAAAGTGAAGAACCTGGTCAATGAGGAAGGCAATGAACGTCTGAAGTTGCGGGTGTTCGTGACCGGTGGCGGTTGCTCGGGCTTCCAGTACGGCTTCACTTTCGATGAGGATGTGGCCGAAGACGACACCGTCGTCGAGCGTGAGGGCGTGTCGCTGGTGGTCGACCCAATGAGCTTCCAGTACCTGGCCGGCGCTGAAGTGGACTACCAGGAAGGCCTGGAAGGCTCGCGTTTCGTGATCAAGAACCCGAATGCCGCGACCACTTGCGGTTGCGGGTCTTCGTTCTCGATCTGAGGCCTGGCCATATGAAAACGCCGCGCAATTGCGCGGCGTTTTGCTTTTTGGCGTAGCGGTTAGGCCGGGTAGATTGCGCCCAGTACGCGCAGGCCCTTGGCGGCAGTGACGCTGGGGCGGTTGGCGGGGATGCCTTCCAGACAGCAATGGGCCAGCCAGGCGAAAGCCATGGCCTCTACCCAGTCTGGGTCAACGCCGTGGGCGCCAGTGCTGGTGACGCGGGCTTCAGGCAGCAACTGGCCGAGGCGGGCCATGAGCGCACCGTTGCGTGCGCCGCCACCACATACCAACAGTGCTTCGGTGCCTTGTTGGGCGTTCACCAGCGAGTCGATGATGCTGCGTGCGGTCAGCTCAAGCAGTGTCGCCTGCACATCCTCATCGCGGTAGGCAGGCAGGCGGGCCAGGTGGCCATCCAGCCAAGGTAGGTTGAACACCTCGCGGCCCGTGCTCTTCGGGCCGCTGCCGGCGAAGAACGGGTCGGCCAGCAATGCGCTGAGCAAGCCGGCCTGCACCACGCCAGACGCTGCCCAGGCACCATCGGCATCATAGGCCTGGCCGTGCTTGCGCTCGATCCAGGCATCCAGCAACACGTTACCGGGGCCGCAGTCGAAACCTTGGACCGGCTTGTCTTGCTCGATCAGGCTGAGGTTGCTGAAACCGCCCACGTTCAAGACTGCCAGACGCTTGCCGAGATGGCCGAAAAGGGTTTCGTGGAAGGCCGGCACCAGCGGCGCACCTTGACCACCGGCCGCCACATCGCGCCGGCGAAAGTCGCCGACCACGCTGATGCCGGTAAGCTCGGCGAGCAATGCCGGGTTACCGATCTGAACGGTAAAGCCGCGCGCAGGCTCGTGGCGAATGGTCTGGCCGTGGCTGCCGATGGCGCGGACGGCATCGGCCTGCAGGCCCTGGCGAGCCAGCAGTTGGCGGATGCCTTCGCCTGCCAGGTTGGCCCAGCGATTTTCCGCCAGAGCCGCACGAGCGATCTCGTCAGGGCCGCTGCTACATAGCGCAAGCAGTTCCTGGCGCAGGTCGACGGGCATGGGCAGGTAGTGCGTGGCGAGCAGTTCAGGCTGCTCGCCTTGTTCGATCAGGGCAAGGTCCAGGCCATCGAGGCTGGTGCCGGACATTACCCCCAGGTAGAGCGCCATGGCTTAGCGCTTGTTCGCTGCGAGCAGGGTGGCCTTTTCCTGATCCATGCGGGCGATCAGCGGCTGGCTCTGCTGCAGGAAGCGCTGGCGCTCGTTCCTGGCGATCGGGTCGGCCATCGGTACCTTCTGGCTCAGCGGGTCGACGTGCACGCCATTGACCTGGAACTCGTAGTGCAGGTGTGGGCCGGTGGACAGGCCAGTGGTGCCGATGTAACCAATGATCTGACCCTGTTTCACGGTGCTGCCGGTCTTGATGCCTTTGGCAAAGCCCTGCATGTGGCCGTACAGCGTCTTGTAACGGTTGCCGTGCTGGATGATCACGGTGTTGCCGTAACCGCCACGGCGCCCGGCCAGTTCGATGCGGCCGTCACCCGCTGCCTTGATTGGCGTACCGCGTGGGGCGGCGTAGTCGACGCCTTTGTGGGCACGGATCTTGTTCAGGATCGGGTGCTTGCGGCCGGCGGAGAAGCGCGAACTGATGCGGGCAAAATCCACCGGGGTGCGGATGAATGCCTTGCGCAGGCTGTTGCCGTCGGCGGTGTAGTAGGTAGTGTTGCCCTGCTTGTTGGTGTAGCGCACGGCAGTGTAGGTTTTGCCCCGGTTGGTGAAGCGGGCGGACAGGATATTGCCGGTGCCGACGACTTTGCCGTCCATCACCTTCTGCTCGTAGACCACGTCGAATTCATCGCCTGGGCGAATATCTTGGGCGAAGTCGATGTCGTAACCCAGCACGCGGGCCATGTCCATGGTCATGCTGTGAGACAGGCCGGCGCGCTGGGCCGAAGCCGACAGAGAGCTTTTGATCACGCCATGGGCGTAGGCGGTACGCACGACCGGCTTGCTGATTTCACGGTTGAAGGTGTAGCCCTTGGCGGTCTTGGTCAGGCGAATGGTTTCGAGGTTGCTGACCTTGCTGTGCAGGCTGGCCAACTGGCCGTCCTTGTCGAGTTCGAACTGCAGTACCTGGCCGTGCTTGAGCTGGCTGAACTGCTTGGCCTGCTTGTTGCTGGCCAGCAGGTCATGCACTGCATTGGCCGGTAGGCCAACCTTGGCAAACAGGGTGGACAGCGTGTCGCCACGGGCCACGGTGACTTCGCGGTGGCCAGGTTCCTTGGCTGCTTCGGCGACCGGCTCGGCGGCAGGGGCTTGCTGTTCGGCCTTCTGGGTATCGGGGGTAGCGTCTTCGATCTGGGCGAAGGGCGAGCCTTGCTCACCTTGTGCCTGCACCAGAGGCGCAGCGCGGGATTCGTCTTTCAACTGCTCGGCGGGGCCTTCCAGCTCGAGGTTGAGGGTGGTTTTCTTGGCTTCCACTTCGCTGGAGGGAAATACCAGCAAAGCCAGGCTGAGCAGGGCGGCGATGCCGCTGGCGGCCAACAGATGGCTCTTCGGATAAAGCGGGGGCGCTTTAGGCGGTTCGTTGGTCATGGGCAAGGTGACTTTGAAAAAGGTGAAATGGAAAAGATGAATGACATGATGAAGATGAAATAACTGTATAAAATATAACCAAATCCATTTTCACGCAAGGGCGCGTAGACGCCGCAACCCCGTATCCGGGTCACATTCCTTTGCGAAACTTGTAATTGACGGCCGATCTTGTATGGTTGGCTCCCCCTGAATCTGAGCCTTGCGGGTTTGTCTATGAAGTCGGTTGAAGAGCAGCTGGCGCTTATCAAGCGCGGTGCGGAAGAAGTACTGGTCGAGTCGGAACTGGTGGAGAAGCTCAAGCGCGGCCAACCTCTGCGTATCAAGGCCGGCTTCGACCCGACCGCCCCTGACCTGCACCTGGGTCACACGGTGTTGATCAACAAGCTGCGCCAGTTCCAGGAGCTGGGCCACCAGGTCATCTTCCTGATCGGTGACTTCACCGGCATGATCGGTGACCCGAGCGGCAAGAGCGCCACACGCCCGCCGCTGACCCGTGAACAGGTTCTGGACAATGCTGAGACCTATAAGCAGCAGGTGTTCAAGATTCTCGATCCGGCCAAGACCGAGGTCGCGTTCAACTCTACCTGGATGGACAAGCTGACCCCGGCCGACTTCATTCGCCTGGCGTCGCAGTACACCGTGGCGCGCATGCTGGAGCGCGACGACTTCGACAAGCGCTATACCACCAACCAGCCAATTGCCATTCACGAGTTCCTTTATCCGCTGGTGCAAGGCTATGACTCGGTGGCGCTGAAGGCGGACGTCGAGCTGGGGGGTACCGACCAGAAGTTCAACCTGTTGATGGGGCGCGAGCTGCAGCGTGCCTATGGCCAGGAAGCGCAGAACATCGTGACCATGCCGCTGCTCGAGGGGCTCGATGGTGTGAAGAAGATGTCCAAGTCGCTGGGCAACTATGTTGGCATCCAGGAAGCGCCGGGGGTGATGTACAGCAAGCTGGTATCGATCCCGGATACCTTGATGTGGCGCTATTTCGAGCTGCTGAGCTTCCGTTCGATGGAAGAGGTCGAGCAGTTCCGTGTCGATGTTGCCAATGGTGCCAACCCGCGTGACATCAAGATCAAGCTGGCTGAAGAGATTGTGGCGCGCTTCCATGGTGAAGAGGCTGCGGCCAATGCTCACCGCGCTGCGGGTAACCGCATGAAGGAAGGTGAGCTGCCGGAAGATCTGCCGGAGATCGAAGTGGCTGCGGCCGAAGACTTGCCAATTGCTGCCGTGCTGAACCGGGCTGGTCTGGTGAAGAACTCGGCGCAGGCGCGGGACCTGCTGAGTGGTGGTGCGGTGAAGGTTGATGGTGCAGTGGTCGACAAGGACTTCATCTTTGTTCTTGGTGCCACTCACGTGTGCCAGGCGGGCAAGAAGTCGTTTGGCCGGGTTACCCTCAAGGCTGAGTGATCGTCTGATGGTGTAGCTATATAGAAGCGGGGAGGCCGACAGGCCTCCCCGCTTTG
>NZ_JBICKA010000026.1:0-83827 GCF_043103635.1 Pseudomonas sp. yb_9
AGGCGATTATTGCTGATTTTGAAGGGTCTGTTCAGCCTCTGGTCCCACGGACGCCTTTTCTTCAAGCGAGACTGACTTAATTGTTTTTGCGAGGCGCAAACCTACGTTGTTGGTTCCGCGAGACTGACTTTAAAACTCAACGTGGCAGCGTACAGACGCCAAGCTACGCGAGCCGACGAGACTGACTTAATTGTTTAAGATCAAAGAGCCCTCCACACGGAGGGCTTTTTGTTCCTGTCAGATCTGCATTGCCATACCGTCCACATTCATCGCCGCCTGGCGCAATGCCTCGGAGCGCGTCGGGTGCGGGTGGCAGGTGAGGGCGATATCTTCCGCCGAGGCCGAGAACTCCATGGCCACGCAGATTTCGCCGATCATTTCACTGACACTTGGGCCTACCAGATGCACACCCAGCACCTCATCGGTTTCGGCATCGGCGATAACCTTGGCGAAGCCTTCGGTCTCGTGGTTGATCTTGGCGCGGCTGTTGGCGGTGAAGGGGAACTTGCCGACCTTGTAGGCACGGCCTTCAGCCTTGAGCTGCTCTTCGGTCTTGCCCACGGTGGCCAGCTCCGGGCGGGTGTAGATCACGCCCGGGATGAGGTTGTAGTTGACCTCGTGCGGCTTGCCGGCGATGCGCTCGATACAGGCCACAGCTTCGTCTTCGGCTTTATGTGCCAGCATCGGGCCGGAGGTGACGTCGCCAATCACCCAGACACCCGGCACGGGTGTGCGGTGGTGTTCGTTGCCGAGCATGCCGCGCTTGTCGGTTTCCAGGCCTACGCTTTCCAGGTTCAGCCCTTTGGTATAAGGGCGGCGGCCGATAGCCACCAGCACATAGTCGGCCTGCAGTGATTCTGCCGTGCCACCGGCGGCAGGCTCCAGCATCAGGCTCACGCCGTCGGCACTGGCGGTGGCCTGGGTCACTTTGCTGCCCAGCTTGAACACCATGCCTTGCTTGGCCAGTGCTTTCTGCAAGGTCTTGGCGGTTTCCGTGTCGGTGCCCGGGCAAATACGGTCGAGGTACTCGATGACCGTGACCTGGCTTCCCAGGCGGCGCCAGACCGAACCCAGCTCAAGGCCGATCACACCGGCACCGATCACGACCAGGTGCTTGGGCACTTGCGGCAGGGACAGCGCACCGGTCGAGTCGATGATGCGCTGGTTGTCGATGGTCACGCCCGGCAGCGGGGTGGGTTCGGAGCCGGTGGCAATGACAATGTCCTTGGCCTGCAGCACAGTTTCGCTGCCGTCTTCGGCCTTGACCACAACCTTGCCAACGCCATCCAGGCGGCCCCAGCCCTTGATCCAGTCCACTTTGTTTTTGCGGAACAGGTACTCAATGCCTTTGGTCAGTCCGGTTACGCTCTCGTCCTTCTGTTTCATCATCTGGGCGAGGTTGAGGGTGGGTTTCACTTCGATACCGAGGTGGGCGAACTCGTCGCCACTGGCGGCCTCGTACAGTTCGGAAGCGTGCAGCAACGCCTTGGACGGCATGCAGCCCACGTTCAGGCAGGTACCGCCCAAGGTCGAGCGGCCTTCCACACAGGCAACGGTCAGGCCCAGCTGGCCGGCGCGGATGGCTGCGTTGTAGCCACCAGGGCCACCGCCGATGATCACCACGTCATAGGATTTCATGGGTTCAACTCCAGGATGAAGAAGCGCGAGAGGGGCACAAGGTTAAGCTGAGACGTTAGAATTGTATACAATCCTCTGTGTGGATAAGATCAGTTGCTTCTAGACCATGGTCTCGTATAGAGGAAACCTCCTACGAATGAACTACTCTGATCCGACGGCGTTCGAAATATCAGGCGTCGTGGCCATATACGGACAGGGGGGTCGTTCATGCTTGCGCAACTTCCACCGGCACTGCAGAGCTTGCATCTGCCGCTGCGGCTGAAACTGTGGGACGGAAACCAGTTCGATCTGGGGCCCAGCCCGCAGGTCACAATCCTGGTCAAAGAGCCTCAGCTTATTGGCCAGTTGACCCACCCAAGCATGGAACAGCTGGGCACAGCATTCGTTGAGGGCAAGCTGGAACTGGAAGGCGATATCGGTGAAGCCATTCGTGTGTGCGATGAGCTGAGCGAAGCGCTGTTCACGGATGAGGATGAACAGCTGCCGCAACGCCGGTCTCATGACAAGCACACTGACGCCGAAGCCATCTCTTACCACTACGACGTATCCAACGCCTTCTACCAGTTGTGGCTGGATCAGGATATGGCCTATTCCTGTGCCTACTTCCGTGAACCGGACAACACCCTCGACCAGGCGCAGCAGGATAAATTCGATCACCTGTGCCGCAAACTGCGCCTGAATGCCGGTGACTACCTGCTAGACGTCGGGTGTGGTTGGGGTGGGCTTGCGCGTTTTGCAGCACGCGAATATGACGCCAAGGTGTTCGGTATCACCCTGAGCAAGGAGCAGCTCAAGCTCGGCCGGCAGCGTGTCAAAACCGAGGGCTTGGCCGACAGAGTGGAGCTGCAGATTCTCGATTATCGCGATTTGCCCCAAGATGGTCGCTTCGACAAAGTGGTCAGCGTGGGCATGTTCGAGCATGTCGGGCATGCCAACCTGGCGCTGTATTGCCAGAAGCTGTTCGGTGCTGTCAGGGAAGGCGGGCTGGTGATGAACCACGGTATCACCGCCAAACACGTCGATGGCCGTCCGGTGGGGCGTGGTGCAGGTGAGTTCATCGACCGTTATGTGTTCCCTCACGGTGAGCTCCCTCACTTGTCGATGATCAGCGCCAGTATCTGTGAAGCGGGGCTGGAGGTCGTTGACGTGGAAAGCCTGCGTCTGCACTACGCCAAGACGTTGCACCACTGGAGCGAAAACCTGGAGAACCAGTTGCACAAAGCCGCAGCGCTGGTGCCGGAAAAAACCCTGCGTATCTGGCGCCTCTACCTTGCAGGCTGTGCCTATGCGTTTGAGAAAGGCTGGACCAACCTGCACCAGATTTTGGCAGTGAAGCCTTATGCGGATGGCCACCACGACTTGCCATGGACGCGTGAGGACATGTATCGCTGAACCCCATGGCCGCCTCTGCAAGGGAGGCGGCCTTTCTCACAGAATGGGTGAAATCAGCCGCGCAATCCGCATCCCTAATTGCTGTAGCCGATGGGTATCGCGGCTGTCCTCCGCAGTAATCTCCCGCGCCTGTTCAAAGTCATTGATCAGCATGTGTTCGACCTGGTCGGCGAAGCTGCGGTCGACCGTCAGCAGGGTGATCTCGAAGTTCAGCCGGAACGAACGGTTGTCCAGGTTGGCACTGCCGATCGCGCTGACCTCATCATCTACCAGCACCACCTTCTGATGCAGGAAGCCTGGTTGGTAGCGGAACATGCGCACACCCGCGCGCACCGCTTCGAAGGCGAACAGGCTGGAGGCTGCATAGACGATGCGGTGGTCTGGCCGTGACGGGATAAGTACCCGCACATCGACGCCCCGTAACACCGCCAGGCGCAATGCAGCAAAGACCGCTTCGTCCGGGATGAAGTAAGGGCTGGTGATCCATACCCGCCGGGTGGCGGAATGGATCGCCTCGAGGAAGAACAACGAGCAGGTTTCCTGTGGGTCGGCGGGGCCGCTGGCCAACGCCTGGCACAGCACGCCGTTATCCGGGTAGGCATCCGGCAGAATCAGCGGCGGTAGTTGGCGCGTGGCCCAATACCAATCCTCGGCGAACGACTCCTGCAGGCAGGCCAGCACCGGCCCGCTGATCTGCACATGGGTGTCGCGCCAGGGCGACAGCTGAGGATGCTCACCGAGGTATTCGTCCCCCACGTTGTGGCCGCCGATGAAACCGACCAGGCCATCCACCACCACAATCTTGCGATGGTTACGGAAGTTCACCTGGAAGCGGTTGAACCAGCCGCGGCGGGTGGCGAAGGCATGGATCTGCACACCGCCGTCGCGCAGTTGCTGGCTGTAGCTGGCCGGCAAGGCATGGCTGCCGACGCGGTCATACAGTACGAACACCTGCACACCCTCGGCGGCCTTGCGCAACAGCAGTTGCTGCAGTGCCTTGCCGAGGGTGTCGTCATGAATGATGAAGAACTGCACCAGCACCACATCGCGTGCCTTTTCAATAGCCGCGAAGATGGCATCGAATGTGGCTTTGCCATTGACCAGTAGCTTCACTTGGTTATTCGCAAGGCAAGGCATGCGCCCGAGTTTGGGCATGGCGCGCAAGGCTGTGTAGCTTTCCGACTCGCGGGCGGTGAGGGCTTCTTCCACCCAAGGCCGCCAGTTGAGGTTGGCCATGGCCACGTGCATTTCCTGGTTGGCCTGGCGCCGGGCCTTGATGTAGGCATAGAACGAGCGGGCGCCGAAGATCAGGTAGGGGATCAAGGTGAGGTAAGGGATGAAGAACAGGGGCATGGCCCAGGCGATTGCGCCTTGGGCGGTGCGTACAGTGAACAGTGCGTGGAGCGCGGCGACGATACCCAACAGGTGGATAAGGCCGAGTAGGTAACCAAAAAAGTAGGGGCTGTGGTAATCCATATGCATCCTGCTTGCCGAGTACACTAGGGGTAACAGAACACGTTCCCGGCCCGCCTTGCAACCCGCAGGTGGATTTGGCGTCTAAGGCTCAGCCCGGCCCGCTTGGCCGGCTTTTCTCAGGAGCGTTCATCGATGAAGATTCGTCTGCCACTGTTGGCGTTGGCCCTAGGTATGAGCAGCCCGCTGGTGCATGCCCAGATGCTGCAACCCGGTTTGTGGGAGCTGACCACCAGCAACATGCAGGTCGATGGCAAGCCGTTACCTGACATGGCGTTCATGCTCGGCCAGCTGAAAAACCTGCCGCCCGAGCAGCGTGCCATGATGGAAGGGGTGTTGGCCAAACAGGGGGTGACCGTTGGAGGGAATGGCGTGCGTTCGTGCCTGACGCCAGAGCAGGTGGCGACCAATGACATCCCGCTGCAAGACCCGAAATCCGGCTGCACTCAGAAGATCACCGACCGTACCGGTAATGTGTGGAAGTTCCAGTTCAGCTGCCCGAAGGCTCAGGGCAGTGGCCAGGCGACTTTCCTCAGTGACCGTGAATTCACCACCCAGGTCAGTGGTACGTTCAACGCTTCAGGTGTGCAGCAGCAAGGCAGCATGAACACCCGTGCGGTGTGGTTAGGCAATGACTGCGGCGCGGTTAAACCGCGCAGCTGATATCCCATTGCCACTGGCTGGTGGCAACCGCGTCGTGGGCATGCAGGCTTTCTGCATGTTCCACACGCAGCTTGAAAGCGGTACTCCATTCAACTTGCCGTAGTGCCTTGTGCAGGCGTCGGGCGGCATCCTCACAGAACATCAAGTTTTGCCCGTTGGCCAAGGCGAAGGCTTGTTCGTCTGCGCGCTTCACTGCTGTCTGCACCGCTGTACCCAAGCTCGCCTCTATACGATCGATCAGTTCGGTAAACGGCAGCACCTGCTGATTGCTGTGCAGGCGCACCTGAATCTGAGCATTGCTTCGCTGGCTATGGGGTGTAGCCACAATTCCGTCGGCGCTGCCAAGCCATTGCAGAACGGCAGATTGATCAACCTGCTGCTCGCTGAAATTCGCCTGAAACTGCTGTTGAATCAGCTGCCTTGCAAGTGCTGCCGAGCATGGGCAGGTCGAGGAGTAAGGCACGCAAACCGATAGTTCCACGTGGAACATTTCATTTTCAATGCGTGCATTGACGGTTACGGCATAGCTTTTCCAGCCTGCCAAGGGGCTGACCAAGGCGGGTCTTTTCAGCAGATGCTCGAAGCTGATTTGCAAGTAGGCAGCGGAAGACAGGCGTCATGGCTGGATAAAAAATCTGCCAGAAGCTGCCTCATTGCCAGCGGTGTGAGTGGTTGGTGTTCCAATGACTCCAGTGCAAGGTAAAGCCGCGACATATGGATGCCGCGTGAACTGCCATCCACCAGGCTTACCCCTGCATCGACTTTGGCAGCTGCAGTGCGCCCTTCGAACTGCACAGGCAGGGCAATTCCGCACATGCCAACCCAGCTCAATGGCAAGGTGTACTTCTGGGTTTGTGCGGCGATGTCGGGGAGCTTGAGCTGGGTCATTTGGCTTTCCAGATAAAAAGAGGCATCAACGGCAACCGCCGATCAAGCTGCAATGCAGGTTGAAGCGCTGCCCGCTGGAGCTGGATACGCGGTTCAAGGTGGTCCAGCCAACGCGGCGGCTGTAGCCCACCCAGGCCTCACCATCGCTGGCCAGGCCGGTGAAAAAGGTCAACGTGCCGTAGCGGCTGTTGGTTTGTGCCCATAGTCGCCGGGTGCCGTGGTCGTAGCCGCGCAGGTAGAACGTACTGCCGTCGGTGCGCACGCTGTAGTAACTACCTTTGCTGTCCTGGCAGGCGAGCAGTGTGGCGCTTCGCGTGCAAAGCGCCAGCGTACTGGCTTGTGGCATGGCCAACAGCACGTTGGGCACAGCGAGCAACAGCAACGCCATGGCGCGTGACAGATACATGTTTTATCCCCGGTAAGCATTCGTCCGTCGAGAACGGCTTGGCGAAATTGTATTGTTACTTTATAACATTGTGCAATGCATCGTTTCGAATGCGTCCGCCTGAAGAGGTTCGCCATGCCCAATCGTCTCCCCGTCACCGTGCTGTCCGGCTTTCTTGGCGCCGGCAAGAGCACTTTGCTCAACCATGTATTGCGTAACCGCGAGAACCTGCGGGTCGCGGTTATCGTCAACGACATGAGTGAAATCAACATCGATGCCAGCGAGGTGCAGCGCAATGTGAGCCTCAACCGCGCTGAAGAGAAACTGGTCGAAATGAGCAACGGCTGCATCTGCTGCACATTGCGTGAAGACTTGCTTGAGGAGGTGGCGCGGCTGGCCGAAGAAGGGCGTTTCGATTATTTGCTGATCGAGTCCACTGGCATCTCGGAGCCACTGCCGGTGGCAGAGACATTCACCTTTCGTGACGAGCAAGGCCGTAGCCTGTCCGACATGGCGCGCCTAGACACCATGGTTACGGTGGTCGATGGCTTGAATTTCTTGAGTGACTACCAGGCAGCAGACAGCCTGGCCAGCCGTGGCGAAACGTTGGGTGAAGAAGACGAGCGGTCGATCAGTGACCTGCTGATCGAACAGGTCGAGTTCGCCGATGTGCTGTTGCTGAGCAAGATCGACTTGATCAGCCAGCATGAGCGTGAAGAGCTCATCGCCATTCTGCGCAGCCTCAATGCACGGGCGCAGATCGTGCCCATGGTCATGGGTCAGGTACCGCTGGCACGTATCCTCGACACCGGCCTGTTCGACTTTGACCAGGCAGCCCAGGCGCCGGGCTGGCTGCAGGAGCTGCGCGGTGAGCATGTGCCGGAAACCGAAGAGTATGGAATCGCGGCCATGACCTGGCAGGCCCGACGTCCGCTTCATCCACAGCGCTTTTTCGACTTTATCCACACGCAATGGAGTAATGGGCGGCTTTTGCGTTCCAAAGGTTTTTTCTGGCTGGCCAGCAAGTACCAGGAAGCCGGTAGCTGGTCGCAGGCGGGCGGAATGATGCGCCACGGTCTGGCTGGACGCTGGTGGCGTTTCGTGCCGCGCGAGCAGTGGCCGCAGGATGTGGATAACACTGCCGCGATCTTGAAACACTGGACGGCTGAGACCGGTGATTGCCGCCAAGAATTGGTGTTCATCGGGCAGAACATCGACTTCGAAAAATTATCCACAACCCTTGATGCCTGCCTGTTGACGGACCAGGAAATGGACTTGGGCCACATGGGCTGGTTGCGTTTGCCCGACCCGTTCGGCCCATGGCACGAGGAGGTGGCAGCATGAACTTGGCATACCGGCCTGTGGATATCTTTCAGGTGTTCGGCGAAACCCCCCAAGTGCTGACTGAAGTACTGCAGGATGGTGTGAACTTGGCCGTTTGGCGCCGACGCTTGCCGGCACAGCTGGAAGACTTTGCTGAGCTGTTGATAAGTCTGGGTCACCCCTTGGCTGATCAGCGGGTAATCGATGTGGATGAGCAGCAAACACCGGTATTGCCCGATCTGATGCGTGAAGCGGCAGATTTACACGGCTATGAGGCGTTTGTTGCTGATGTGACCTGGCTCGTGGCGGCTTACACCTGCCTGGTTGGCGCTCGACGGGTTGGTTTGCGTCTGCGGGTACTGGCAGGCCCCATGTGCCCGCGTTTCCATGTGGATAACGTGCCGTTGCGGTTGCTCACCACTTACGTAGGCCCAGGCACCGAGTGGTTGCGAGAGCAGGAAAGCCCCCGTGGGGAGTTACACACAGCTCAAGTCGCTGTGGATAACATTCAGCATCTGCACGCTGGCGAAGTGGCCATACTCAAAGGTGAGAAGTGGCAAGGTAACGAAGGCGCAGGGCTGGTACATCGTTCACCTTCGGGCCAGCAGGGGCGCCTGTTGCTCAGCCTTGACTGGCTTGCCTGACAGCGCATAGTGAGGCATCGCCACCGCTTGAAGCCATGCCATGCTGCAGAACATACCCACCCACGTGATAGCCGGCCCGCTGGGTGCCGGCAAAACCACCCTGATCCGTCATCTGCTGGCTCAGCGCCCAGCCCATGAGCGCTGGGCTGTTTTAATCAATGAGTTCGGCCTGGTAGGCCTGGATGCGGCCTTGCTCAGCCGTGACGAAGATGGCATCGCCATCGGGGAAGTCGCAGGCGGCTGCCTGTGCTGCGTCAATGGCATGCCGTTCCAGGTGGGCTTGGGTCGGTTACTGCGCAAATCCCGGCCTGATCGGCTGTTTATCGAGCCTTCCGGGCTGGGTCACCCATTACAGTTGCTTGCTCAACTGCAGCAGGCTCCTTGGGCCGGAGTGCTGACAATCAACCCCTTCGTGATGGTTGTAGATGCGCAGTCCATGGCACGTGACGAGCCGCTTCCAGAGGCTCAACAGCAGGCTTTCGATGTGGCTGAAAGCGTGGTTTTCAACAAATCAGAAGCTGTGGATGAAATGTGTAAGTTGTTGATAACTAATAAATTTAAAGACAAGACAATCCTCTGGACCGTGCAGGGGAAGGTACCATTCTCAAGCCTTCCTGGCAGCCCTGAGCAGATTGTCGACAGCCCATTTGAGGAAAACCGGATTGTCGACAATCTTGAGGGTGGCCCAGCAATATTGTGGACAGACCCAAGTCAGCCTATCTGTCTTGCCCAGCAGGGGGTGGGAGGTTGGAGTATTGGCTGGCGCTGGCACCCGGGCCAACAGTTTTATCCACAGCGGCTACAGGCGTTCTTGCGCGCGTGGCCCTGGCGTCGCGCCAAGGGTGTTATCCACAGCGTGGATGGCTGGCAATCATTCAATGGGCTGAGGGGAGACATGCCCGCCTGGCAGTCTAGCGACTGGCGCAGGGATACCCGTATCGAGCTGATTTTCGACCAGCCGCAATCGCAACCCGCACTGCAAGTCGGGTTGAGCGATTGCCGCGTCAGTTGATCAGTTGCGCCAGCGGTTGTGCTCCTGGCGCCACTGCTGCATTTCGATGACGTTGTCGGTGCGCGGTGCTGTCTTGATTTCGAACGGATAGGGTGCGAGTTCGATCTGCACACTGTGGGCGCCGAACTGGGTCACCGTGCCGGGATGGCGCTGCTCGCCGGTAACGGTGAATTCGAAGGCGTAGATGCGCGCCAGGCGCTTGCGGCCGTTGGCATCGCGCACAAAGGCGATACGCTTGAGCGCGACGGCATCGTCGAGCAATTCGAGGTCAAGCTTGGCGCAATGCTGTTTCACCCGTTCCAGGGCTTTTTCGCGCAACCCATGGTTGTGCCACAACCAGGCGCCTGCCGTGGCTACCAGCATCAGGACGAAGAGGTTCTCCAGGGTCAACATTTGCATATGCTCCAAACAGGTAGATCCAGCTTAACTGCGTCCCTGGCCTGTCGTACAGGTGGCAATCGAGTTCATACTGCGCTGCGCATAATCCTTGAAACAGCTTTGGAAACCTCCCGCATGAAACGTACCCCGCACCTGCTCGCCATTCAGTCCCATGTGGTGTTCGGCCACGCCGGCAACAGTGCCGCGGTATTTCCCATGCAGCGTATCGGAGTCAATGTCTGGCCGCTCAATACCGTGCAGTTCTCCAATCACACTCAGTATGGCCAGTGGGCCGGCGAAGTGCTTGCTCCGGCGCAA
Organism: Pseudomonas sp. yb_9; assembly: GCF_043103635.1. Lineage (NCBI taxonomy): Bacteria > Pseudomonadati > Pseudomonadota > Gammaproteobacteria > Pseudomonadales > Pseudomonadaceae > Pseudomonas > Pseudomonas sp. yb_9. The sequence continues at coordinate 10,115 of NZ_JBICKA010000026.1, forward strand.
ATTCCTGCGCTGGTGGAAGGCATTTCCAACATCGGCGAACTGGGTCACTGCGATGCGGTGCTTTCCGGCTACCTGGGCAGTGCCGAACAAGGGCGAGCGATACTGGCCGGCGTCGAGCGGATCAAGGCCGTAAATCCCAAAGCGTTGTACGTGTGCGACCCGGTCATGGGGCACCCGGAGAAGGGCTGCATCGTGCCGCCGGAAGTCAGCGAATTCCTGCTCGAGGAGGCGGCCGCCCGCGCGGATATCCTGTGCCCGAACCAGCTGGAGCTGGACAGCTTCTGTGGGCGCCGTGCGCAGTCGCTGGAAGACTGCGTGAATATGGCGCGCAGCCTGCTGCAGCGGGGGCCGCAGGTGGTGGTGGTCAAGCACCTGGCTTATTCCGGGCGTGCCGAGGACCAGTTCGAGATGCTGCTGGTGACTGCCGAGCACAGCTGGCTCCTGCGCCGCCCGCTGCTGGCGTTTCCACGTCAGCCGGTGGGGGTGGGCGACCTGACCTCGGGCTTGTTCCTGGCCCGCGTGCTGCTCGGCGACAGCTGGGTACAGGCATTCGAGTTCACCGCGGCGGCGGTGCATGAAGTGCTGCTGGAAACCCAGGCCTGCGCCAGCTACGAACTGCAACTGGTGCGGGCCCAGGACCGCATCGCCCACCCGCGGGTGCGCTTCGAGGCGCAATTGCTGGCGCTTTAAATAGCGTCGGTCTTCAGGTCCTGGTAGCGCTTTTCCAGCTCCTGACGGATCTGACGGCGCTGTTGGCCCTGCAGGAAGCGGCGTTTTTCTTCACTGCTTTGTGGCTGGCGCGGCGGCACCGCTACCGGGCGACGGTTGTCGTCGACCGCGACCATGGTAAAGAAGCAACTGTTGGAATGGCGCACCGAGCGCTCGCGGATGTTCTCGGTCACGACTTTGATGCCGACCTCCATCGACGTGTTGCCGGTGTAGTTGACCGACGCCAGGAAGGTAACCAGTTCACCCACGTGTACGGGTTCACGGAAGATTACCTGGTCGACCGACAGCGTCACCACATAGCTGCCGGCATAGCGGCTGGCGCACGCATAGGCCACTTCGTCGAGGTACTTGAGCAGGGTGCCGCCATGTACGTTGCCAGAAAAGTTGGCCATGTCCGGGGTCATCAGGACGGTCATGCTCAGCTGGGCGTTTCCAGGTTCCATAGTGTGCTCACGGTGAGGTTGCGCTGAATCGGGCGAATGGGGGGCGTTATCTGCTGACACTTCTGTTCCCCTCTTTTGAATTTGCCTTGCTGATACGGGACGTTGGCTGACGCCGCGCCGTCACGCTGATCATGCCATCAGCGGCGCTTTTCCAGCCGATCTGTTTCTGCATATTGCACCGGCTTCTTGCGGCGGGGTGCGATGTTAACCTGAGTACGCCCATGCAATATGGGCGTTCCTGCATTCAATACAGTATGTACTTGCTGCTCGCTCGGGTTTGCCTTGGCAGAGGAGCGGTCTGCCCAGGCATCCAGAAAAAGACGAGAAAAGGAGTATCACGCCATGCATGCCATCAGCTTCATCCAGGACCTGGCAGTCATCATGCTGGTCGCTGGCGTGGTCACCATTCTTTTTCATCGTCTCAAGCAGCCGGTGGTGCTGGGTTACATTGTCGCCGGCTTCATCATTGGCCCGCACACCCCGCCGTTCGGCCTGATCCATGATGAAGACACCATCAAGACCCTCGCCGAGCTGGGGGTGATTTTTCTGATGTTCTGCCTGGGCCTCGAGTTCAGCCTGCGCAAGCTGTTCAAGGTCGGCGCCACGGCGTTTATTGCGGCGTTTCTGGAAATCGTGCTGATGATCTGGATCGGCTTCGAGATCGGCCGCTGGTTCGGCTGGAGCACCATGGACTCGCTGTTCCTTGGCGCCATCCTGGCCATTTCCTCAACCACTATCATCGTGAAGGCGCTCAACGACCTGAAGATGAAAAACGAGCGTTTCGCACAGCTGATCTTCGGTGTGCTGATTGTGGAAGACATCCTCGGTATCGGCATCATCGCCCTGCTGTCGGGCATCGCTGTCAGCGGCACGGTCAGCTCCGGTGAAGTGTTTTCCACCGTCGGCAAGCTGTCGCTGTTCATGATCGTTGCCTTGGTCATCGGCATCCTGCTGGTGCCACGGCTGTTGGCCTATGTGGCCAAGTTCGAAAGCAACGAGATGCTGCTGATTACCGTGCTGGGCCTGTGCTTTGGCTTCTGCCTGCTGGTGGTAAAGCTGGAATACAGCATGGTGCTGGGTGCCTTCCTGATTGGCGCGATCATGGCTGAATCGCGCCAGTTGCTGAAGATCGAACGCTTGATCGAGCCGGTACGCGACCTGTTCAGCGCCATCTTCTTCGTAGCGATTGGCCTGATGATCGACCCGCAGGTGTTGATCGACTATGCCTGGCCAATCGTAGTCATTACCTTGGCGGTGGTATTAGGCAAGATGCTGTCTTGTGGCATGGGGGCGTTCATTGCCGGCAATGACGGCCGCACGTCATTGCGGGTGGGCATGGGGCTCTCGCAGATTGGCGAGTTCTCGTTCATCATCGCCGCGCTGGGCATGACCCTGCAGGTGACCAGCGATTTCCTGTACCCGGTAGCGGTCGCGGTATCGGCAATCACCACGCTGCTGACCCCGTACCTGATTCGCGCGGCCGACCCCTTGTCGCAGAAGCTGGGCAATGTGGTGCCTGGCCGTCTGGCGCGGGTACTTTCCTTGTATGGCGAGTGGTTACGCAACATCCAGCCGCAGGGCGAGGGCGCCATGCTGGCGGCGATGATTCGGCGCATCCTGTTGCAGGTGGGGGTGAACCTGGCGCTGGTGATCGCCATTTTCTTCAGCGGTGGTTACTTCGCAGGGCGTATTGGCAACTGGCTCAGTGAGTGGGTCAGCGATGCCAGCCAACAGAAGGCGCTTATCTGGGGGGCGGCACTGTTGCTGTCGCTGCCCTTCCTGATCGCCGCCTATCGCAAGCTCAAGGCACTGTCGATGCTGCTGGCAGAGATGGGCGTTAAGCCGGAAATGGCCGGGCGGCATACCCAGCGGGTGCGGCGAGTGATCGCCGAGGTGATCCCGCTATTGTCGCTGTTGGTGATTTTCCTGCTGCTGTCGGCGCTTTCGGCAAGCATTCTGCCAACCAGCGAGTTGCTGCTGGTGATTGCCGTGGTGGCTGCGGTGGTGGTGGCCTTGCTGTGGCGCTGGTTCATCCGCGTGCACACGCGCATGCAGATTGCCTTGCTGGAAACACTGGAGAACAGCCGCGAGAATTCACATTGAGAGGGCTATGCTCCCTGCGCAAGATTTCACCGTCGTCCGAGGGGATGGAGCGGTAGCGATGTCGCCAGGCGCAGAAAGCCTGGCGATTTTAACTGCACCGATGGCGCTATGCCATTATTTTTCCTGTGCAGGTAGCATTCAAGCAACGGCTGGAATCAGCTCTCCAGCCAGACATCCCGCGCCCAGTGCCAAACGGATTCCCAGCTGTCTTCGCCGACAAGTTCCTCTTCGGCATCCCAGAGCACCACGGTGCCATCTTCTTCGACGCAGTAGTAGTTGTCGCCGTCCTGGCACAGAGGGATCAGCTCACGCGGTACGCCGGCGTCCCAGGCGTTGGCGGCAACTTCTGGCAGGTACGTGTGCGACTGCGGGTCGGTACAAGTGACTGGCTCAAGGGAGCCATAAACCACATCACTCACGGTCAGCAGAAATTCTTTGAACACGAATGGAATGTTGATGAACAGCTGCTCTTCGATCTCCACCAACTGGTCTTCATCGGGAAGCTCCAGAGGCACCGGTACCGGCTCATTGGCTTCACGGAGTTGTTCGATCACTTCTTCCACGGTTCACTTCCTCTGACCTAGATGACAACGCTGCGCGTTATACCCTAGTAGGCCACTCTGGCAAAAGCAAAAACCCCAGGACAGGGCCTGGGGTTTTTTGTGCAGCACGCAGCGGTTAGCCGTTTTGACGGATACCGGCAACCAGCCATGGCTGGTTTTCACCTTGGGCGCGAACCATGTGCCAGCTTTCGCTGAACACTTCGCCCTGGTCGAAGCGCGAGTTCTTCGACACGCCACGGAAGGTCAGGGTGGCATCGGTGCGATCGCTGCGATCGTCTACACCGTCGAGCTGCACTTCGAGGTTATCGATGTAGGTGGACTGGAAGCCGTCACCCAGTTCAGCACGTTCACGCTTGAGGAACTCGAGCATTTGCGGAGTAACGAACTCGGCAATCTTGTCCATCTCGTTGGCATCCCAGTGCTGCTGCAGCGACTGGAAGTGGTTACGGGCAGCAGACAGGAAGCTTTGCTCGTTGAACCAGGCCGGGGCATTGATCACCGGGGCAGCAGCAGCAGGTGCGGCCGAACCACCGAAGATCGAAGGCTGGGCAGGCTGAGCGTGAGCCTCACGCTGCATTGGCGCATGGCCTGGCATGGCCATTTGCGGCTGCTGCTGGCGGCGGCGAGCGGCGATGAAACGGAACACCAGGAAGGCGATAAGCGCCACGATCAGGAAGTCCATGATCTGGAAGCCTTCGAAACCGTCGCCCATGAACATGGACGCCAGCAGACCGCCGGCGGCCAGGCCGGCCAGTGGGCCCAACCAGCGCGAAGCACCGCTGGCGGCCGGGGCTGCACGGCCAGGTGCGGCGGTCGGCGCGGCGGCAGGCGTGGTTGGCGTAGCCTGACGGGTCTGGTGGATAGGCGCGGAGCCCGAGCTCTTGCCGCCGCCGAAACGCTTGGCGTTGGCGTCCAGGCTCAGCGTCAGGCCGACGCAGAGCGCCAGAGCGATGCTAAGAAAACGTTGCATAAGTGGGATATCCCCTGTTGTGGATTGCACGCGCGTCATGGTGCACAGGTTCCCGTGCACATGACCAGCGACAGAGTGTTTCGAGCTTTTGCCTGAATGTTACAAGGCTGCTACAGGGCCTCGAGCTTGGCATACCCCAGCATCAGCCACTTGCTGCCTTCGGCAAAGTTCACCTGTACCCGCGCCTGCGCGCCGGAACCCTCGAAGTTGAGGATCACGCCTTCCCCGAATACCGCATGTTGCACACGCTGGCCCAGGTTGAACGCGGTCTGCGGAATGCTGGCATTGGCGAACAGGTTGCTGTTGGTGGCCGTCTTGACCCCACCGAACGGGCGGCTGACGCTGTTGGACAGCCGCACTTCCTGGATCAGGCCTGCCGGAATTTCACGTACGAAACGCGACACCTTGTTGTAGGTCTCGCTGCCATACAGACGACGTGTTTCAGCGTAGGTCATGACCAACTGGCGCATGGCGCGGGTAATTCCCACATAGGCCAGGCGGCGTTCCTCTTCGAGGCGGCCGGGTTCTTCCAGGCTCATCTTGTGCGGGAACAAGCCTTCTTCCATGCCCACCAGGAACACGTAATGGAACTCAAGGCCCTTGGCGCTGTGCAGGGTCATCAGCTGGATGCTGTCTTCGTGCTCGTCGGCCTGGGCATCGCCGGCTTCGAGCGAGGCATGGCCGAGGAAGGCCGACAAGGGCGAAAGGTCGGCGTCTTCGTCGGTGGATTCGAAGTTGCGCGCCGCGCTGACCAGTTCCTCAAGGTTTTCTACCCGTGCCTGGCCCTTTTCACCTTTTTCTTCCTGGTGATAGATGATCAGCCCGGATTGTTCGATGGTGGTCTGGGTCATGGTATGCAGTGGCATGTCCACGACCTTGGCGGCCAACCCCTCGATCAGCTCGATGAAAGCCCCCAGCGCACTGGCGGCGCGGCCTTTGAGGGCCTTGGCGGCGAGCAGCTGACACATGGCGTCCCACATCGATGCCTGGCTGTGGCGGGCGTGCTCGCGGATGGCTTCGACGGTTTTCTCGCCAATGCCGCGTGGCGGCACGTTGATTACCCGCTCCAGGGCAGCATCGTTGCCGCGCCCTTCGATCAGCCGTAGGTAAGCCATGGCGTTCTTGATTTCAGCGCGTTCGAAGAAGCGCTGGCCGCCATAGATACGGTAGGGAATGCGCTCGCGCAGCAGGGCTTCTTCCAGCACGCGCGACTGGGCGTTGGAGCGGTACAGGATGGCGATTTCGTTGCGCGCATTGCCCTGCTTGACCAGGCTCTCGATGGTTTCAACCACGTAGCGCGCTTCGTCGTGCTCATTGTAGGCCGCGTACAGGGTCAGCGGTTCGCCTTCGCCCATGTCGGTCCACAGCTCTTTGCCCAGGCGCCCGCTGTTGTTGGCGATCAGGGCGTTGGCGGCCTTGAGGATGCCACCGGTGGAGCGGTAGTTCTGCTCCAGGCGGATCATTTCGGCGTCTGGGAAGTCGGCGGTGTACTGGTGAATGTTTTCGATCTTGGCACCGCGCCAGCCGTAGATCGACTGGTCGTCGTCGCCCACCGCCATCAGGCTGGCGCCCCCGCGTGCCAACAGGCGCAGCCAGGCGTACTGCACGGCGTTGGTGTCCTGGAACTCGTCGACCAGCACATGCTGGAAGCGCCGCTGGTAGTGCTCCAGCAGCCCCGGGTGGTCGCGCCACAGGTCCAGGGCGCGTAGCAGCAGCTCGGAGAAGTCGATGACTCCGGCACGCTCGCACGCCTGCTCGTAGGCGGTATAGACCTCACGCATGGTCGCCGGGAACAGGTCGCCACCGGCCTGGATATGCTGCGGGCGCAGGCCTTCGTCCTTCTGCCCGTTGATGAACCACTGTGCCTGGCGTGCTGGCCATTTCTGTTCGTCCAGACCCAGCTCGCGCATCACCCGCTTGACCAGGCGCTGCTGGTCGTCACTGTCGAGAATCTGGAAGTTCTGCACCAGCCGCGCTTCCTGCCAGTGGGCCCGCAGCAAGCGATGGGCCAGGCCGTGGAAGGTGCCGACCCACATGCCCGCCGGGTTGATCCCCAGCAGTTGCTCGATCCGCTGGCGCATTTCGGCTGCAGCCTTGTTGGTGAAGGTCACCGACAGGATCGAGTGCGGCGATGCCTGCTCCACCTGGATCAGCCAGGCGATGCGGTGCACCAGCACGCGGGTTTTACCGGAACCGGCGCCGGCAAGCACCAGTTGACGCCCAAGCGTGGCCGCTACGGCCTGGCGTTGGGCATCGTTGAGGGAATTCAGCAGGAGGGAGAGGTCGTCTGTGTGCATCGGGCCATTCTAGGGCGCGGCAGGAAATGGGGCAAACCTCCACTGTATAAATATTCACCTTGGCGCATGGCCGTTCATCGACCTGATGACAGTGGGTCAGCCATGCCAGTGCCTGCCATGACGCGCCAGCAGGCTGTTGGCTTGCTCTGGTCCGTTACTGCCCGCCGGGTAAGGGCGTGGCGCCTGAAAGTGCTCTTCGCAACCCTTGATGATCGGGTCGGTCCAGGCCCAGGCTGCTTCCACTTCATCGCGGCGCATGAACAGCGTCGAGTCGCCCTCCAGTACATCCAGCAGCAGGCGTTCGTAGGCTTCCCAGCGGCGGGTCTGGCTGAATACCTGAGCCAGGTTCAGGTCCAGGTCGACCGGTTCCAGGCGCATGCCCTTGCCCGGGCTTTTGGTCATCATGCGCAGGCTGATGCGTTCCTCCGGTTGCAGCTGGATCAGCAACTGGTTGACTTGGCCGCCGTTGAACAGCTCGTGGGGTACCGGTTTGAACTGAATGACGATTTGCGACGAGCGCCGTGCCATGCGCTTGCCGGTGCGCAGATAGAAAGGCACGCCCGCCCAGCGCCAATTGTCGATGTGGGCTTCGAGGGCAATGAAGGTTTCGGTGTCGCTGTCGTTGTCGACATCCTTTTCAAAGTAGTAGGCCGGCACTTCCTGGCCGCCGATGTGCCCGGCGCCATACTGGCCGCGCACGGTCTTGTCCTGCACATCCTGGCCGGTGATCGGCTTGAGGGCGCGCAGGATCTTCACTTTTTCGTCGCGTACCGCTTCGGCCTCGAACTGGGCGGGGGGCTCCATGGCCACCAGACACAGCAGCTGCAGCAGGTGGTTCTGCAGCATGTCGCGGATGGCCCCGGCGCGGTCGTAGTAGGCGCCGCGGTTCTCTACACCCAGCGTCTCGCAAACGCTGATCTGTACGTGGTCGACCTGATTGTTGCGCCACACCGGCTCCAGCAGGGCATTGGCGAAGCGCAGGGCCATCAGGTTCTGCACGGTTTCCTTGCCCAGGTAGTGGTCGATGCGGAATACCTGGGTTTCCTCCAGCACTGCGCCAATTGCTTCGTTGATGGCGGTAGCCGATTCCAGCGAGTGGCCGATCGGCTTTTCCAGCACGATGCGCGCCTCGGCGTCGGCCAGGCCGGCGTTATGCAGATGCTTGGCAATCGGCACAAAGAGGTTGGGGGCGGTGGCCAGGTAGAAGATGCGCGTCAAGCCGCCAGGTTCGCCCAGGTAGCGCGCCAGGCGCCCGAAGTCGGCGCTTTGCGAAGCATCCATGGCGAAATAGTCGATCCGCGCGGAAAACCGCTGCCAGACCTCTTCTTCGAAGTCGTTGCGGGCGATCTGTGCCCGGCAATGGCGTTCGGCGAGCTTGAGATAATCGTTACGTGGCAAGTTGCGGCGCGCCAGCGCGATGATCCGCACAGCAGGGTCAAGACGGGCCTCGCGAAACAGGTGGTAGAGCGCCGGAAGCAACTTGTGCAGGGCCAGATCGCCGGTGCCGCCGAAGACCAGAATGTCGCAAGGAATAGTCAAACCGCCACTCTCCACGTTCGTTTAACTGGGCGGGTTGGCGTCCATGTAGTATAACTACAAGAAAGCTACAACCCGGCCAGCCGATCATAACCGAGTCCAGCCTGTGAATCTGTTGCAACATATCGCCCAATCGCGCCACCTGCTGCGCAAATCGGAACTCAAAGTGGCCGACCACGTGCTGCTCGACCCGGCTGCCGTCATGCACAGTTCCATGGCCGACCTGGCACACAGCGTGGGTATCAGCGAACCGACCATCGTGCGGTTCTGCCGGGCGATTGGTTGCTCGGGCTTTCAGGACTTGAAGCTGAAGCTGGCGCAGAGCCTGGCAGCGGGGGCCAGTTTCGGGCAGTTCGCTATCCATGAAGACGACTCGGTTGCCGACTACAGCCTGAAGATCTTCGACACCACACTGCATACCCTGATGGAGGTGCGTGAGCACCTCGACCCGCAGGCGCTGCAGCAGGCGGTGAGTGCCATGGCCCAGGCGCAACGTGTGGAGTTCTATGGCTTTGGCGCGTCCGGTGCGGTGGCGGCCGATGCCCAGCATAAGTTCTTCCGCCTGTTGCTCAGCGCCGCCGCGTATTCCGACCCGCACATGCAGGCGATGTCGGCGGTCACCCTGAAGCCGGGTGATGTCGCGGTGTGCATTTCCCAGTCGGGCCGCTCCAAGGACTTGCTGATCACCGCCAACCTGGTGCGTGAGAGCGGTGCCAACCTGATTACCCTGTGCCCCAGCCAGACACCTCTTGCCGAGCTGTCGACGGTCAACCTGGCGATCGACGTGCATGAAGACACCGAAATCTACACGCCGCTGACCTCGCGTATCGCTCACCTGGTCGTGATCGACGTGCTGGCCATGGGCGTGGCGATGGCGCGCGGGCCGAGCCTGGTCAACCACCTGAAAAGTGTGAAGCGCAGCTTGCGCAGCCTGCGTTTGTCGCCCAAGTCGATCAAGGCTACAGACGACTGAATTCAGCCTGTCCCGGCCCTTTCGCGGGTAATACACCGATCTTAAGGCTGGTGAGTATCCTGTGGGAGCGGGCTTGCCCGCGAAGAGGCCGGTACTGGCAGCGAAAATTCACGATTTTGTCACCATTCCACAGCCAAACTGTAAACCTTCCAGGCCAGTCTAAAACTCCCGCATCCTATCTGGGAGACAGGCAATGGCACGTGACCACGAAGGTACTTACCAACCCAACGCCAAGGCTCGCAAGCAGCAGGAAAAGGATCAGCGCCGCATGGAGTACCGCCGCGCGATCGAGGTCTATTGCGACCAACGCCAATTGCTCCGCGACCTGGCAGACTACCCCGAGCTGCAAGCGCTCACGGTCTGGCAGGCGTCGTCGGCAGCTTCCCCGAAAAACGCTCAACAAGCGCGCTGATCAACGCACGTTCGCTGCGGATGAACGCCAGAAACGCCAAGGCCACCGGCGACTGCCGCTTGGCCTTGGACTGCACCACGCACCAGCTGCGGTACAGCGGCAGTTCCTCCACCGGTAGCTCCTTCAGCACACCGGTGGCCAGCTCCAGGTTGACTGCATGGCGGGTCAGCAGGGCGATACCCAGGCCGGCGATCACGCACTCGCGTTGGGCATCGGCCGATGCCACTTCCAGCGTCTGGGTGAAGTGCACGCGCTTGTCCTTGAAGTACTCCTCGCATGCCTTGCGCGTGCCCGAACCTTGCTCGCGCACCAGCAGGGTATGAGGCTCCAGGTCCTGCAGGCGCAACTGCTCCAGCTTGCACAACGGGTGCTCGGGCGGTGCCACCGCCACGATCGGGTTGTTGAGGAATGGCAGAAACTCCAGGCCCATGTCCTGCGGCACCATCGACATGATGATCAGGTCGTCGCGGTTATCCGAAAGGCGGCGAATGGCCTGGGCGCGGTTGACCACCGTCAGGGTCAGGTTGACCTCCGGGTGACGCTGCTTGAAGGCGGCGAACAGGTGTGGCACGAAATACTTGGCACTGGACTCGATCGCCAGTTTCAACTGCCCCTGCAGTGAGCCCTGCATGTCCGACAGCTGCATGTCCAGGCTCTCCAGCCGCCCGAAGATGTCGCGGCTGGCGCGTTGCAAGGCTTCGGCCGCCTCGGTCAGGTACAGCTTCTTGCCGACGTACTCGAACAGTGGCTGGCCGATCAGCTCTTCGAGCTGGCGGATCTGTAGACTAACGGCGGGTTGCGTCAGTGCCATCTCCTCTGCCGCACGGCTGTACGAGCGCAAATCGCACACCTCGTTGAAGATCTGCAATTGACGCAAAGTCATACGCATCAAGGACTTACGCATTTTTATCGGCTCGTCGGCAACACCTTGTTACCGCACTATAAGCTTTTGCTAATACAGCCTCTAACAAATATTGATTTTTGTTTATCGACCTACAGCGCTAGGGTGAATACGCGACTGGCCAGCAACGTCTGGTCACGCGCCGACCGGTAGAACCGGCTCGACTGTTCCTACGGCTTTGGGAAGACTCCAGTGATAAAAAAAATCCTGATCGCCAACCGAGGTGAAATCGCAGTTCGGATCGTGCGTGCCTGCGCCGAGATGGGCATTCGCTCGGTAGCGATCTATTCCGACGCCGACCGTCACGCCTTGCACGTCAAGCGCGCCGATGAGGCACACAGCATTGGTGCCGAGCCGCTGGCTGGCTACCTGAACCCGCGCAAGCTGGTAAACCTGGCTGTGGAAACCGGCTGCGATGCCCTGCACCCAGGCTATGGTTTCCTGTCGGAAAACGCCGAACTGGCAGAGATCTGCGCAGAGCGCGGGATCAAGTTCATCGGCCCGGCTGCCGACGTGATTCGCCGCATGGGCGACAAGACCGAAGCCCGCCGCACCATGATCGCCGCCGGTGTGCCGGTAACCCCGGGTACCGAAGGCAACGTTGCCGATATTCATGAAGCCCTGAGCGAAGGTGACCGCATCGGTTACCCGGTGATGCTCAAGGCCACTTCCGGTGGTGGCGGCCGTGGTATCCGCCGCTGCAACAGCCGTGAAGAACTGGAACAGAACTTCCCACGGGTCATTTCCGAGGCCACCAAGGCCTTTGGTTCGGCCGAAGTGTTCCTGGAAAAGTGCATCGTCAACCCCAAGCACATCGAGGCACAGATCCTCGGTGACAGCTTTGGCAACGTGGTGCACCTGTTCGAGCGCGACTGCTCGATCCAGCGCCGCAACCAGAAGCTCATCGAAATTGCCCCAAGCCCGCAGCTCACCCCCGAGCAGCGCGCCTATATCGGCGACCTGGCGGTGCGTGCGGCCAAGGCCGTGAACTACGAGAACGCCGGTACTGTGGAGTTTCTGCTCGCCGATGGCGAGGTGTACTTCATGGAAATGAACACCCGGGTGCAGGTGGAACACACCATCACCGAGGAAATCACCGGTATCGACATCGTCCGTGAGCAGATCCGCATTGCTTCGGGCCTGCCGCTGTCGGTCAAGCAGGAAGATATCCAGCACCGCGGATACGCGCTGCAGTTCCGCATCAACGCCGAAGACCCGAAAAACAACTTCCTGCCCAGCTTCGGCAAGATCACCCGTTACTACGCCCCCGGCGGCCCGGGCGTGCGTACCGACACGGCAATCTATACCGGCTACACCATTCCGCCGTTCTACGACTCCATGTGCCTGAAGCTGGTGGTGTGGGCGTTGACCTGGGAAGAAGCCATGGACCGCGGCCTGCGGGCCCTGGACGACATGCGCGTGCAAGGGGTGAAGACCACTGCCGCGTATTACCAGGAAATCCTGCGCAACCCGGAATTCCGTAGCGGCCAGTTCAATACCAGCTTCGTCGAAAGCCACCCTGAACTGACCAACTACTCGATCAAGCGCAAACCCGAAGAGCTGGCCCTGGCCATCGCCGCCGCCATCGCCGCCCACGCAGGCCTGTGAGGAACCCCATAATGTCCAAGAAAATCCACGTTACCGACACGATCCTGCGCGACGCCCACCAGTCCTTGCTGGCCACCCGCATGCGCACCGAAGACATGCTGCCGATCTGCGACAAGCTCGACAAAGTCGGCTACTGGTCGTTGGAAGTCTGGGGTGGCGCCACCTTCGACGCCTGCGTGCGCTTCCTGAAAGAAGACCCGTGGGAGCGCCTGCGCAAGCTGCGTGCCGCGCTGCCCAACACCCGCCTGCAAATGCTGCTGCGCGGCCAGAACCTGCTGGGCTACCGCCATTACAGCGACGACGTGGTCAAGGCCTTCGTCGCCAAGGCAGCGGTCAACGGCATCGACGTGTTCCGCATCTTCGACGCCATGAACGACGTGCGTAACCTGCGCGTGGCCATTGAAGCGGTCAAGGCCGCTGGCAAACACGCCCAGGGCACCATCGCCTACACCGTCAGCCCCGTGCACACCATCGAGGCCTTTGTAGCCCAGGCCAAACAGATGGAAGCCATGGGTTGCGACTCGATCGCGATCAAGGACATGGCCGGCCTGCTGACGCCGTTCGCTACCGGCGAGCTGGTCAGGGCGCTGAAGGCCGAGCAATCCCTGCCGGTATTCATCCACTCCCACGACACCGCCGGCCTGGCCGCCATGTGCCAGCTGAAGGCAGTTGAAAACGGCGCCGACCACATCGACACCGCCATCTCCAGCTTCGCCTGGGGCACCAGCCACCCGGGTACCGAGTCGATGGTTGCTGCACTCAAAGGCAGCGAATTCGACACTGGCCTGGACCTGGAGCTGCTGCAGGAAATCGGCCTGTACTTCTACGCCGTGCGCAAGAAGTACCACCAGTTCGAAAGCGAGTTCACCGCCGTGGACACCCGCGTGCAGGTCAACCAGGTGCCGGGCGGCATGATCTCCAACCTGGCCAACCAGCTGAAAGAGCAGGGCGCGCTTAACCGCATGAACGAAGTGCTGGTCGAGATCCCGCGTGTACGTGAAGACCTTGGCTTCCCGCCGCTGGTAACCCCGACCTCGCAGATCGTTGGCACCCAGGCATTCTTCAACGTGTTGGCTGGCGAGCGCTACAAGACCATCACCAACGAGGTGAAGCTGTACCTGCAAGGCGGTTACGGCAAGGCCCCAGGCGTGGTCAACGAGCAGCTGCGCCGCCAGGCAATCGGCAGTGAAGAAGTAATCGACGTACGCCCGGCTGACTTGCTCAAGCCGGAAATGGCCAAGCTGCGTGCCGACATCGGCGCCCTGGCTCGTTGTGAAGAAGACGTGCTAACGTTCGCCATGTTCCCGGACATTGGCCGCAAGTTCCTCGAAGAACGCGAAGCCGGCACCCTGACGCCAGAAGCCCTGCTGCCGATTCCGGAAGCCGGCGCCGTGGCCGCGCCGGGCGGTGAAGGTGTACCGACCGAGTTCGTCATCGACGTGCACGGCGAAACCTACCGCGTCGATATCACCGGCGTGGGCGTTAAGGCCGAAGGCAAGCGTCACTTCTACCTGTCGATCGACGGCATGCCGGAAGAAGTGGTATTCGAGCCACTGAACGAGTTCGTTGGCGGCGGCGGCAGCAAGCGCAAGCAAGCCACCGACCCAGGCCACGTCAGCACCACCATGCCAGGCAACATCGTCGATGTGCTGGTCAAGGAAGGCGATATGGTCAAGGCCGGCCAGGCCGTGCTGATCACCGAAGCCATGAAGATGGAAACCGAAGTGCAGGCGGCCATCGCCGGCAAGGTCGTCGCCATTCATGTGGCCAAGGGCGACCGTGTGACGCCGGGTGAAATCCTGATCGAGATCGAGGGCTGATTTAAGCCCTCATCTACAAGCGGTTTACCTCTGGGGAGCGGATGCTCCCCTTTTTTTGTGCTGGATTTACCGGTCTCTTCGCGGGTAAACCCGCGAAAAGGCCAGCTGGTCAAACACATTCTTCAGTTTTTACGGCATGCCTCAAGCGTTTCTACTTGGCCTCCCGGCTGCTGGTTTTCCTCTCCCAGCCACCGCTCGAACCCGCCAGCCACCGCCGGCCACTCATCATCGGTAATCGAATACCAGGCTGTATCGCGGTTATGGTCCTTGACCACCAGATGCTTGCGGAACACGCCTTCGTAAGTGAAGCCAAACCGCTCCGCCGCCCGCTTGGAGCGGGCGTTGGCGTTGTTGCACTTCCACTCCAGCCGGCGGTTGCCCAGTTCGAAGCCCAGTTTGCCCAGCAGGTACACCGCCTCGGTTCCTTTGGGCGTGCGCTGCATGGCGGCGCCGAAGGCGATATGCCCGATTTCGATACGCCCGTGGTCGGGCACGATGGACATCAGGCTGAGAATGCCCTGGGCCTGGCCACTGGGGCGGTCGATGACGGTGTAGAACAGCGGATCGCGGCCTGCGGCGTTGCCCTCCAGCCAGCGGTCGAAGGCGGCACGCTCGGTGAACGGCCCATAAGGCAGGTAGTCCCATAGCACCGGGTCGGATGCCGGGCCTTGCAGCACGTCCCAAAGATCGTCGCCATGGCGCGCCGGGTCGAGCTTTTCCAGGCGGATGAAGCGGCCTTCAATGGGTTCGGCCTGGGGCGTTGCGGCGGGTTTCCAGTTCAATGCGTCTGTCATGTTCGGCCTACAAACCTTTGCGGAATTGGATGAAGCCCGAGCGCTCGGCAACCTGCTGATACAGGCTGATGGCGGTGGCATTGGTTTCGTGGGTCAACCAGTGCACCTTGATGCACCCGTCGGCCTTGGCTGTGGCGTAGACGTGCTCGATCAACTGGCGACCGATGCCCAGGCCCCGCTGCGTGCTGTCCACGTACAGGTCCTGCAGGTAGCAGGAATTCTCGATGCTCCAGTTGGAACGATGGTAGATGAAGTTGACCATGCCTACCGCCTTGCCATCGATCCAGGCCAGGGTTGAATGAGTGGGCTCCTTCGGATCGAGCAGGCGTTGCCAGGTGCTCAGGCTGACTTCATCGGCCAGTTCGCTTTCGTAGAAGTGCAGGTAGGCCTGCCACAGGGCGAGCCAGGCCGCGTGATCTTGGGCAGTGACAGGGCGCAGGGTAACGCTAGGCATGGGGCTATTCCTTCAGAGTTGGCGCATGTGCGCCGCGAGTTGGTTGTCCAGCTGATCGGCGCTGGCGCTCAGGCCTTCGCGCACGCCAGCGATGTCTTGATCGGAACGGTTCTGGCTGAGCTTGCGTGCCCCTTGCAGACGGGCGACGGGCAGGCGGATGCCGACGATGGCGCGGAGCATGCCATCGAGGTAGTCGGCAGGGGCGTCAGTGACTTTCCACGGTTCACTGCGGCCCTGTTCATGGCGGTCGGTCAGGCGGCTGACCATCGCCAGCAGCGGCTCCGCGTCATGGATCACCTCGGCTGTGCCATAGGCGTGGACGGCCAGATAATTCCAGGTAGGCACGACTTTGGGGTTATCAGCCTTGCTCGGGTAGTAGCCAGGGCTGACATAGGCATCGGCGCCGGGGAATACCAGTAAGGCTTCGACACCCTGTGCCAGGTCCTGCCATTGGCGGTTGGCCCGGGCCAAGTGCGCATAGACAGTTCCGAATTCGCCTTCGGTGGTATCGACCAGCACGGGCAGGTGCGTGGCCAGCAGGCCCTGATCGCCGTGGCTGACCAGGACAGCCAGGCGGGTGTCGAGCATGTGCTGGTGCAGACGGCCGAGGTCGTTTTCCTGATGCGGCTTGCTGTTGTACATAGGGCGTGGTCCTTGTCGAATGGCTCCATCCTAGGCAGGCTATTGGTTCTGGGTAAGAGCCATTACCACCTGATTTGATAGGTCCAATGCCATGAGCGAGCGCCCCTTAACACTACCATTCGACCCCGCCGGTATCGCCCTTGATCGACGCCGTGGGCTGAGTCAGCAGCTGTACCAGGCATTGCGGGCGCGGGTGCTGGATGGGCGGCTGAGCAGTGGTACACGGCTACCCGCCACTCGCGACCTGGCCGTCATGCTGGCACTTTCACGCAACAGTGTGGTGCGCGCCTATGACCAACTGTATGCCGAGGGCTACATCGAAAGCCGAGTTGGAGATGGTACTTACGTAAGTCAGCTGCCAAAAATATCCACACAAATATCCACAGGGTTATCCCGGGGTTTATCAACAGGGTTATCCACATTTTCTGCAGAAAATACTGAGGATTTATCCAGCGAACGGCATTTATCAGCACCTTTACAGCGCCTGAAAAGTAACCACTTACCTTCCCCAAGAAGTGGTGCGCCCCGTGCTTTTCGGGTCGGCATTCCGGCATTCGACTTGTTCCCTTTTGACGTCTGGGCCAAGCTGCAGGCCGGTTTCTGGCGTAAACCATCCCCTGCGCAGCTGGGTTACGGTGACCCGGCAGGCGAGCCGGCTTTGCGCGAGTTGATCGCGGCCTACCTTCGCCGTTCGCGTGGGCTAAGTTGTATGGCTGAACAAATTGTGATCACCAGTGGTGCACAACAAGCCATCAGCCTTTGTGCACAGCTGTTGTTGCAGCCGGGTGATGGTGTGGCTGTGGAAAACCCCGGCTACCGCGCGGCCGGGCATGCCTTTGCGCTGGCTGGCGCCTCATTGTATGGCGTGCCTGTGGACGAAGAGGGCATGGACTGCCGCCTGCTGGGTCAGCAGGCGAACTGCCGGCTGGCATATGTCACGCCGGCCCACCAATACCCGACCGGGGTCACCATGAGCCTGGCACGGCGCCTGGCGTTGCTGGCGTGGGCCGAACGCAACGATGGCTGGATCATCGAGGACGACTATGACGGCGAGTACCGCTACAGCGGTGCGCCCTTGGCCCCATTGGCGGCGCTCGACCGGCACGGTCGGGTGCTGTACGTCGGCACCTTCGGCAAGATTGCGTTCCCCGCGTTGCGCCTGGGTTACCTGGTGCTGCCGCCGCAATTGGTGCAGGGATTCAGTCAGGGCAAGGCGTTGGCCGTGCGGCATTCGGAAGTCAGCAGCCAGTGCGTGATGGCTGAATTCATGGCACGCGGGCATTTCCAGCGGCATATCCGCCGTATGCGCAAGGCCGCTTTGAGTCGACGTAACGTACTCACGGCTGGCTGGCCTGTGGATATTCCCGGGTTGGGCGAGATGCCGGAAGTGGCGGCCGGGCTGCATGTGAAGGTGGATGTGGATAACTTTGCGCGGGAGCAGGAACTGGTGGCAAAGGCAGAAGCAGTGGGGGTAGAGGTGACGCCGCTGAGCAATTTCTGGCTGTCGGACAGCGACGTGCCTGTGGATAATCGGGCAGGGCTGGTGTTGGGGTTTGCGGCGGTGCCGGAGGGGGCGATTGCCGAAGCCTTGATGAAACTGCGCAAGGCCTGGAGAAAGTGAATTGGGCCCGCTGTGCGGCCCTTCGCGGGCACGCCCGCTCCCACAGAGTCCGCTTGTAATGCGATCAATGTGGGAGCGGGCATGCCCGCGAAGCAGGCGACTCAGGTTCCGGATTTGATCCGCGTCCAGGCCCGGGTTCTGGCCCGCTCTGCGTCCCGCGCCAAGGGCTTGAGGGTATAAAGCTTGGCCATCGCCTCCGCTGTCGGATACAGGTTAGGGTTGTTGCGAATCGCCGGACTCACCTTTTCAGTCGCATCCTTGTTCGGGTTTGGGTAACCGACAAAGTCGCTGATCGGCGCAATCACCTCAGGCCGGAGCAAGTAATTGATGAACGTGTGGGCATCTTCCGGGTTGGCCGCATTCTTTGGAATCGCCAGCATATCGAACCAGATCGGCGCACCTTCCTTGGGCAGGCGCATGTCCACCACCACGCCGTTCTTGGCATCGCGCGCCCGGTTCGCGGCCTGCGAGAAACTGCCGCTGTAACCCACCGCCACGCAAATATCGCCATTGGCGATGTCTGCCATGTACTTCGAAGAGTGGAAGTAGGTGATGTGCGGGCGGATCTTCAGCATCAACGCTTCGGCCTTCTTGTAGTCGGCCGGTTTGTCGCTGTTCGGCGGCAAGCCCAGGTACTGCAGGGCCAGCGGCAGAATCTCCGAAGGCGAATCGAGCAGCGCCACGCCGCACTGCTTGAGCTTGGCGATGTTCTCTTCCTTGAAGATCAGGTCCCAGCTGTCCACCGGGGCGTCATCGCCGAGCGCTGCCTTGACCTTGGCCGGGTTGAAGCCGATCAGCACGGTGCCGTACATGTAGGGCACCGCGTACTTGTTACCCGGGTCGTTGGCCTCGATCAGCTTCATCAGCGCCGGGTCCAGGTGCTGCCAGTTCGGCAGTTTGCTGCGGTCCAGCGGCTGAAACACCCCGGCTTCGATCTGCTTGGCGAGGAACACGTTGGACGGCACCACCACGTCATAGCCGGAGTTGCCGGTGAGCAGCTTGGCCTCCAGCGCCTCGTTGGTGTCGAAGATGTCGTAGATCAGCTTGACCCCGCTGTCCTGCTTGAAATCGGTCAAGGTCTGCGGGGTGATGTAGTCGAACCAGTTATACACACGCAGTGTGCGCTGCTCGGCTTGAGCGTGCAGGGCACCGGTGAACAAGGTGGCAGCGATGAACGGGGCGAGCAGATGCTTGAGTCGGACCATTACCGGGCTCCTGGCTGGGCGCGCTGGAAGCCTTCCAGCACATTGACCGCGTTGATACCGATTTCTTCCACAGCGTAGCCGCCCTCCATCACGAACAGGGTCGGCTTGCCGAGCTGGCCGATACGTTTTCCCATTTCCAGGTAGTCCGGGCTGTCCAGCTTGAACTGCGAGATCGGGTCGTCCTTGAAGGTGTCCACACCCAGCGAGATCACCAGTACGTCGGCGTCATAGCGGGCAATGCGCTGGCAGGCATCCTCCAGGGCTGCGCTCCAGGCCGCCCAGTCGCTGCCGGCCGGAAGCGGGTAGTTGATGTTGCAGCCCTCACCGGCACCTTCGCCGGTTTCGTCGGCATAGCCCAGGAAGAACGGGAATTCGTCCTGCGGGTCGCCATGGATCGAAGCGAAGTACACGTCGTCGCGGCTGTAGAAGATGTCCTGGGTGCCGTTGCCGTGGTGGTAGTCGACGTCGAGGATGGCGACCTTGCGTTTGCCTTGGTCAAGGAAGGCCTGGGCGGCGATGGCGGCGTTGTTCAGGTAGCAATAGCCACCCATGACTTCGCCGGCGGCGTGGTGCCCCGGTGGGCGGCACAGGGCAAAGGCCGAATGGGCGCCTTGCTGGATTGCCGCCTGGGCCGTGAGGGCGACCTGGGCGGCGCTGTAGGCGGCCTGCCAGGTACCGGCGGTGATCGGTGCGCCGGCATCGAAGCTGTAGTAGCCCAACTCGCCATGCAGGCCGGTGGGTTTTACCTGGCGCAAGGTGCGAGCAGGCCAGGTGAACGGCAGCAGGTCGCCCTCCTGGCCCAGTGCGGCCCAGCGCGCCCAGGCGCCTTCGAAGAAGTCGAGATAGTCGGCGCTGTGGATGCGCAGCAACGGCGCGCGGCCGAAGTCGGTAGGGCCGTGAATGTCGCCCAGGTTGCGTTTTTTTACCTGGTCGAGCACATGGTCAGCGCGCGAAGGCATTTCGAAGCAGGGCATCAGCTTGCCGTCGATCAGCTCGCAGCGGCCGTGGTGCAGGCGGTGATCATCGGAATAGATCGTCAGCATTGTTGTTCTCCGTTGGATACTGGCGTGGGTCCATTGTCATGGGCAGGTCAGTGGCGGAGAACGACGCAAACGGCCAAAAGGGGATCGATGTGGCCAAGCTCTTTGGCCGGCGCTGGTCAACCGCGGAAGAGGCTGGGCGCTACACCACTCCAACGCTGGAACGCATGCCGAAAACTGGCGGTCTCGCTGAACCCCAAGGTTTCCGCAATGCGATAGATCGGCATCTGTTCATCAGCCAGCAACTGCTTGGCCCGCTCGAACCTCAGTTCATCCAGCAACTGTTGATAGCTGCTGCCCAACGCCTGTAAATGCCGGCGCAGGGTGCGCGACGAACAATTCATCTGCCGCGCCAACCCTTCCAGCCCAGGCGCGGCGTCCAGCTGCTGTGCCAGCAGCTGACGAATCCGCCCCAGCCAGGCCTGCCGCCCCGTGAACTCCAGGTTCAGGCGCCGGCAGCGTTCGCTCATGGCCTTGTGGGTAATCGAGTCGGCCAGCGGCAGCGGCATGTCCAGCCAGCGCCGTTCAAAAGCCAAGGCATTGTCCTGAGCGTCGAAACCCACCGGGGATTGGAATGCACCGGCATAGAGCGCGTGGTAACCGGGCCGTGAGTGTTCGAAACGGGCGCCTAGCAGAGGCAGTGGGCGCCCAAGCAAGTCGTCGCAGATGACTTTCAGCGACACCAGGCAGAACTCCGCGTTGAATGCGCTCAACGCCGGGCTGTCGTGGTAGTCGCTGGCACTTAGCCAGACCCGCTGGCCGTCCTCGATCAAACGTAGCTTGAACACTGTTCCCAGCAGTGCCGGATATGCCAGCGCCAGGCGCAAGGCGTCACCCAAAGTGGCACTGGAGAGCAAGGCGTAACCGAGCATGCCGTAGCACGACACATGCATGCGCCGGCCCAGTTCAAGGCCGATGTCCTCGCGCCGGGCCACCGCGTTGGCGCACACCTGCAGTTCCTGCTGGGTGGTGATGCGCGCATCGGCATGCCCCAGGTCTGACGGGCCAATGCCGCTGCCGGCCAGCAGCGCTGATGCCTCGCAACCGTCTGCCTGGAAGACGTTGAGGATCAGCGAAACCGCGTTGAGGGTGGTGAGGTGGCTGTGCAGCATGCTGGGTAATCCCGTTGGGCTGGGACGCATTATCGAGCAAGTAGTGTGCCGATATCGGCAAGCGGTCTGCGCGCCGCCTGTTTTGCGGGCAAAAAAAAGGCCCGAAGCATAGGCTCGGGCCTTGAAAGGTTGAGAGGTGTCTAGTCCCTTAACCTGGTGAGACTGTTTGCAGCAGCCGGGTTACGCCTTCAGCGGAACCAGACGGGGAGCGATCATGTTTTCCGGACGCAGGATGTCGTTGAGCATCGCTTCGTCCAGCAGCTTCTCTTCGCGCACCAGTTCCAGTACGCCACGGCCTGTTTCCAGGGCAACGCGGGCGATACGGGTGGCGTTTTCGTAGCCGATGTATGGGTTCAGGGCGGTGACCAGGCCGATCGAGTGCTCGACCAGCTCACGGCAGCGTTGTTCGTTGG
This sequence comes from Pseudomonas sp. yb_9, assembly GCF_043103635.1. Taxonomy (NCBI): domain Bacteria; kingdom Pseudomonadati; phylum Pseudomonadota; class Gammaproteobacteria; order Pseudomonadales; family Pseudomonadaceae; genus Pseudomonas; species Pseudomonas sp. yb_9. Next base: position 31,751 of record NZ_JBICKA010000026.1, read on the forward strand.
CGGTGATGCCGACGATGCAGTGTTCGCGCAGCATGTCCATGGCGCGTTGCAGCAGGCGGATCGAGTCGAAGATCTTGTAGGCGATCAGCGGTTCCATCACGTTCAGCTGCAGCTGGCCACCTTCGGCGGCGACGGTCAGGGCCAGGTCGTTGCCCATGATGGCGAAGGCCACCTGGTTGACGGCTTCCGGGATAACCGGGTTGACCTTGCCTGGCATGATCGAGCTGCCTGGCTGACGCGCTGGCAGGTTGATCTCGTTGATGCCGGTGCGCGGGCCGCTGGACAGCAGGCGCAGGTCGTTGCAGATCTTCGACAGCTTGACGGCGGTACGCTTGAGCATGCCGGAGAACAGCACGAAGGCGCCCATGTCGGAAGTGGCTTCGATCAGGTCGGCAGCCGGCACCAGCGGCTGGCCGCTGATGATTGCCAGGCGCTGCACGGCCAGGGCCTGGTAGCCAGGGTCGGCGTTGATGCCGGTACCGATGGCAGTACCACCCAGGTTGATTTCGGTCAGCAGTTCCGGAGCCAGCGAGCGCAGGCGCTGCAGGTCTTCGGTCATGGTGGTGGCGAAGGCGCGGAATTCCTGGCCCAGGGTCATCGGCACGGCGTCCTGCAGCTGGGTACGGCCCATCTTCAGTACGTGGTCGAATTCTTTACCCTTGGCAGCGAAGGCCTGGATCAGGCTGTCGAGGCTGGCCAGCAGCGCGTCGTGACCCAGCAGCAGGCCCAGACGGATAGCGGTCGGGTAGGCGTCGTTGGTCGACTGCGCCATGTTCACATCGTTGTTCGGGTGCAGGTACTGGTACTCACCCTTTTGGTGGCCCATGGCCTCCAGCGCGATGTTGGCGATGACTTCGTTGGCGTTCATGTTGGTGGAAGTACCAGCACCGCCTTGAATCATGTCCACCACGAACTGCTCGTGGTAGTCGCCCTTGATCAGTCGTGCGCAGGCTGCGCTGATCGCGGCGTGCTTGGCATCGCTCAGGTGCCCCAACTCACGGTTGGCGTCAGCAGCTGCCTGCTTGACCATCGCCAGGCCGACTACCAGTTTCGGGTAGTGCGACAGCGGAACGCCGGAGAGGTGGAAGTTGTTGGCAGCGCGCAGGGTCTGGATGCCGTAGTAGGCATCAGCAGGAACTTCAAGGGTACCCAACAGATCTTTTTCGACGCGGAACGATGCAGCAGAGGACATGATGTATATCATCTCGATTTTGACCCGGCACATGCCGGAATGGCGCCAATCCTAGGCCTGAAGGTGATTTTGCGGCCAATGCTGTTGCACGCTAACCTATGCACAAACGGCATAGTGTTTCATGTGACGCCAATTGACATTCGAGCGTGTTCCATTTTGGTGCATGCCGGGAGATGTGCTTCGTGAACCTTGAAAGCAAATGGCTGGAAGATTTCAGCGCGCTGGCTGCCACCCGCAGTTTTTCCCAAGCTGCAGAGCGGCGTTTTGTGACCCAACCGGCCTTCAGCCGGCGCATTCGCAGCCTGGAGGCAGCATTGGGCCTGCAGTTGGTGAATCGTTCCCGCACACCGATCGAACTGACTGAGGCAGGTCAGCTTTTTCTTGTCACGGCGCGTACGGTTGTCGACCAGTTGAGCGAAATTCTCCGCCATTTGCATCACCTTGAAGGTGGGCAGGGCGAGGTCGTCCAGGTGGCGGCGGCGCACTCCCTTGCATCGGGCTTTTTCCCCCGCTGGGTAGCCCAGTTGCGCAACGACGGTTTGAACATCGCCACCCGCCTGGTTGCGACTAACGTCGGGGATGCCGTGCATGCATTACGCGAAGGTGGCTGCGACCTGATGCTGGCGTTCTATGACCCGGACGCGGCCTTGCAGATGGATGCCGAGATTTTCCCGTCGCTGCACATGGGCACCACCGAAATGTTGCCGGTGTGCGCCGTGGACGCCGAAGGCAAGCCGTTGTTCGACCTGGAGGGCGAGGGCAGCGTGCCGCTGCTGGCCTATACCGCAGGCGCGTTCCTGGGGCGTTCGGTCAATTTGCTGCTGCGCCAGCGTAACCTGCGCTATACCACCGTCTATGAAACCGCCATGGCCGATAGTCTCAAGAGCATGGCGCTGGAAGGCATGGGCATCGCCTGGGTGCCGCGCCTGTCGATGCGCGGCGAGCTGGAACGGGGCGAGCTGGCGATCTGTGGCGGCAGCCAGTGGCATGTGCCGCTGGAGATCCGCCTGTACCGCTGCGCCCTGGTACGCAAGGCCAATGTACGGCTGTTGTGGCGCAAGCTGGAAGGCGCGGCGGCGGTTGACCCAAAAGTCAGCCAAAGCCCCGAAAAATAAGGGGCGACAGTTGGTCGCCGGGGTGCCTTAAACGCACCACCTTACGGTATACTGCGCGGCCTTTCGACCGGATGCGTCCGGTCCTGATCAGCAAACAAGCCACGCCGGTCGTCCCGCGTGGCTTGTTGTTTTTTGACGCGCCCAAGGGCGCACAAGCGAAGAGGCTCGACGATGAGTGCACTGGTTGGCGTGATCATGGGCTCCAAGTCCGATTGGTCCACCCTTAGCCACACCGCCGATATGCTGGAAAAACTCGGCATTCCCTATGAAGTGAAGGTGGTTTCCGCCCACCGCACCCCGGATCTGCTGTTCCAGTATGCCGAGGAGGCCGAAGGCCGTGGCATCGAGGTGATCATCGCCGGTGCCGGTGGCGCAGCCCACCTGCCAGGCATGTGCGCCGCCAAGACCCACCTGCCAGTGCTGGGCGTACCCGTCCAGTCGTCGATGCTGTCGGGCGTCGATTCGCTGCTGTCGATCGTGCAGATGCCAGCCGGCGTACCGGTTGCCACCCTGGCCATCGGCCGTGCCGGTGCCGTCAACGCTGCACTGCTGTCGGCCAGCATCCTGGGCGCCAAGTACCCGCAGTTCCACGCGGCGTTGAAGCAGTTCCGCACGGAACAGACCGACACCGTGCTGGACAACCCAGACCCGCGCCAGGCTTGAGGCTCAACCCATGAAGATCGGTGTAATCGGTGGCGGCCAGCTGGGCCGCATGCTGGCCCTGGCGGGCACCCCGCTGGGCATGAACTTCGCCTTCCTCGACCCGGCGCCGGACGCTTGCGCCGCGCCCCTGGGCGAGCACCTGCGTGCCGACTATGGCGACCAGGATCACCTGCGCAAGCTGGCCGATGAGGTCGACCTGGTCACCTTCGAGTTCGAAAGCGTCCCGGTCGAGACCGTGGCCTTCCTCTCGCAGTTCGTGCCGGTTTACCCCAGCGCCGAAGCGCTGCGCATCGCCCGCGACCGCCTGTTCGAAAAAAGCATGTTCCGCGACCTGGGTATCCCGACCCCGGCCTTCGCCGACATCCTCTCGCAGGCAGACCTGGACGCCGCAGTGGCCAGCATCGGCCTGCCGGCCGTGCTGAAAACCCGCACCCTAGGTTACGACGGCAAGGGCCAGAAGGTACTGCGCACGCCTGAAGACGTGGTAGGCACCTTCGCCGAGCTGGGCAGCGTGCCGTGCCTGCTGGAAGGCTTCGTGCCGTTCACCGGCGAAGTGTCGCTGGTGGCCGTGCGTGCCCGCGATGGCGAAACCCGCTTCTACCCGCTGGTGCACAACACCCACGAAAGCGGCATCCTGCGCCTTTCGGTGGCCAGCCAGGCGCACCCGCTGCAGGCTCTTGCCGAAGACTATGTGGGCCGCGTGCTGCAAAAACTGGACTATGTAGGTGTGATGGCCTTCGAGTTCTTCGAAGTCGACGGTGGCCTCAAGGCCAACGAAATCGCCCCGCGCGTGCACAACTCCGGGCATTGGACCATCGAAGGCGCCGAATGCAGCCAGTTCGAGAACCACCTGCGCGCCGTTGCCGGCCTGCCGCTGGGCTCGACTGCCAAGGTGGGTGAGAGTGCGATGCTCAACTTCATTGGCGAAGTGCCGGCTGTAGATAAAGTGGTCGCCATCGGTGACTGCCACCTGCACCACTACGGCAAGGCCTTCAAGGTCGGCCGCAAGGTTGGCCACGCCACCCTGCGCTGCCACGACATGGCTACCCTCGAGCGCAAGATTGCCGAAGTAGAAGCCCTGATCAACAACTGATCGAACTTCTACCACCGGCTTGCCCTCTGAAAATGGCAACAAGCCAAAGCGCTGTCTAGGCTTTGGCTTGTTCCATCTTCGAACTGCAGAGGGATTGCCATGGGCATCATTGGAACCATCTTCATCGGCCTCATCGTCGGCCTGCTGGCCCGCTTCATCAAACCGGGCGACGACAGCATGGGCTGGATCATGACCATCCTGCTGGGTATTGCCGGCTCCCTGCTGGCCACCTATGGCGGCCAGGCGCTGGGCATCTACCAGGCCGGGCAGGCAGCGGGCTTCTTTGGCGCGCTGGTCGGTGCCGTGGTCCTTCTGGTGATCTACGGATTCATCAAGAAACGCTGAATACTGGTTAGAATGCCCGGCAATTCATCCGAGTTGCCGAGCATTTCCATGCGTGCCTTTTTCCTTGTCCCCTTGCTGTTGGCCAGCGCCCTGGCCCATGCCGAACTGCCTGAAACCGACTGGCTGGAGCTGATGCCCAAGTCGGACCAGAAGGCGCTCGAGCAAATGCCCGAAATCGACCACAACTCACCGGAAGCCATGGGCACCTTTACCGACAAGGGCGGCCTGAAACAGAGCAAAGGCCTGCCGGCGGTGATGTACTCGACCAAGACCGTTGCAGCCATGAACGGCAAGGACATCCGCCTGGGCGGCTACCCCGTGCCGCTGGAAAGCGATGCCAAGGGCAACAGCACACTGTTCTTCCTGGTGCCGTACCCGGGTGCGTGCATCCACGTGCCGCCGCCGCCGCCGAACCAGCTGGTGCTGGTGCGCTACCCGAAAGGACTGAAGATCGATGACATCTACACACCGCTGTGGGTCAGCGGCACGTTAAAGGTGGAAAAGGTCAGCAATGACCTGGCCGATGCGGCCTATGCGCTGGATGCCGGGAAGGTGAGGGTGGTGGAGGACTCTGACCTCTAACTGTCTGCACCGGCCTCTTCGCGGGCAAGCCCGCTCCCACAGGTCCTCCACAGTATTCAAGGCTCATGGAGACCCTGTGCGGGCTTGCCCGCGAAGAGGCCCGTAAAACCACTGCAAAACTCAGATCATTTCACAACCGATCTGCACGCCCAGCGAATGACTCGCGCCAGGCCTCAGCTGCACCACGTCATCCCAAACATTCGCCGTCTCGATGCACAGCATCCGCTGCCAGCCATCATCCGCCATATCCGGTAACTCCCGAGCCCGCTCGGTCCACGGGTTCCAGATCACCGCCGACCGCGACCCACTGCTGGTCAGGGTAATCCGCCGGCTCCAATGCGGGTCGACAATGCTCAGCGCCTGCGGGGTATCGAGGTAGATCCGGTCCGTCTCCCCGGCAAACGCCAGCGCCCCTTGCTGCTGGCGCTGTTCCCAGCCAGCCAGGGTCTCGATATAGCCCAGCCCCTCGACGCCCTCGACCCGCGCCTGACGCACATCGCTAACTGCAAAGTAACTGTGCAACGCCTGGCTGATGGTAACCGGGGTGTTGCCCATGTTGCGGCTGGTCAGGCTCAGCTTCAGCTCGTCACCCAGCTCCACCACCAGCTTCAGCTCGACGTCATGGGGCCAACCGGGCAGGTCGCCCTGCGCCTCAGGCAGCTCGAACTCGATACGCAGGCCGTCGCCTGTTTCCTCGATGCCCAGCAACCGCCAGTCACGTGAGCGCGCCAGCCCGTGAGCAGGTGCCTGCTCGCCGTGGTACATGGCCTGCACGGCCTGGGGGTTGCGCTGCAAGTTGCCAAACCACGGCCAGCACACCGGCACCCCGGCGCGAACCGACTTGCCCTGGCGGAAGATGGCCTGGTCGCTCAGCCACAGCAGCGGCGGCTCGCCGACCCGCTGGTAGCTGAGGATCTGTGCGCCTTGCTGGGCGATCAGGAGTTCGGCGCGGTCGCTGCTGATACGCCAGCAGTTCAGTTCGCCATGTTGCTCGGTTACGACCTGGTAGGTAGCCATTGCATTCATCTCATTGGTTGCCAGTGGGCCTTGGACCCGGGCACATGCAATGAGTTTACCGCCGGCGAGGCTTAGCGACGAGGCACAGACCGGGTACGGCCACTGCCGTCGATGGCGACGAAGACGAATACCGCTTCAGTAACCTTGCGCCATTCGCTGGACAGCGGGTCGTCGCTCCACACTTCGACCATCATCCGGATCGAGCTGCGGCCGATCTCCAGGGTCTGGGTATAGAACGACAGCTGCGCGCCGACCGCGACCGGTACCAGGAAGGCCATGCGGTCGATGGCCACGGTGGCCACGCGGCCACCGGCGACGCGGCTGGCCATGGCGGTGCCGGCCAGGTCCATCTGGGCAACCAGCCAGCCGCCGAAGATGTCGCCGAAGCCGTTGGTCTCGCGCGGCAATGCGGTGATCTGCAAGGCCAGGTCGCCTTGTGGGATTGGATCTTCTTGTTCGAGCTCAATCATGCGATGGGGCCTCTGACCCGTGACGCTTTTCGTTGGTGTGGCGCAAAGGCCGGGTAAACGATTCAGCTTGAAACATACTACGCCGATTTCGTTTCACTGGGCGGCCGTAGGGAAACTCTGCGAAACCGTCTGACAATACTGACCGGCGTTTTCGCACAACATCCCACGTTAGGGGCAACCTTTTCCTACGAACTGCCAGTATATAGAGCATAACGGCCAGCGACGACCGCGCATTCATGAATATGTGTAGGGATTTTGTATCGCTTTCAGCGCAGCTCGGCTATTTGCTATCTTCGCGTGTCACCTAATCCAGAAGCCGCGTACCAAGCGGCCTGCATGCCCTACAAAGAGAACAACGAGCGATGACTTCCGTGCCCAGCAGTATCGAGCAGCCCTCGCGGCCGCTGACCCGCAGTGACTACAAGACCCTTTCACTGTCTGCCCTGGGCGGTGCGCTGGAGTTCTACGACTTCATCATCTTCGTGTTCTTCGCCACAGTGGTCGGCAAGCTGTTCTTCCCGGCCGACATGCCCGAGTGGCTGCGCCTGATGCAAACCTTCGGCATTTTCGCCGCCGGCTACCTGGCGCGGCCGCTGGGCGGCATCATCATGGCGCACTTTGGCGACCTGCTCGGGCGCAAAAAGATGTTCACCCTGAGCATCTTCATGATGGCCCTGCCGACCCTGATCATGGGCCTGCTGCCCACCTATGCACAAATAGGCATGTGGGCGCCGATCCTGCTGCTGCTGATGCGCGTGATCCAGGGCGCGGCGATCGGCGGTGAGGTGCCGGGTGCCTGGGTGTTCGTGTCCGAGCACGTGCCGGCGCGCAACACCGGCTACGCCTGCGGCACCCTGACTGCGGGCTTGACGGCGGGCATTCTGCTGGGGTCGCTGGTGGCGACCCTGATCAACAGCGTGTACAGCCCTGAAGAAGTGGCCGATTACGCCTGGCGGATTCCGTTCCTGCTCGGTGGTGTGTTCGGCCTGTTCTCGGTGTACCTGCGCCGCTGGCTGCACGAAACCCCGGTGTTCGCCGAGATGCAGCAGCGCAAGGCGCTGGCCGAAGAGCTGCCGTTGCGCGCCGTGCTGCGTGACCACCGTGGCCCGATCATCCTGTCGATGCTGCTGACCTGGATGCTGTCGGCCGGCATCGTGGTGGTCATCCTGATGACCCCGGCACTGCTGCAGAGCTTCTACCACATCAGCCCGACCGACTCGCTCAAGGCCAACAGCCTGGCGATCGTGCTGCTCAGCCTTGGCTGCATCGGCGCCGGCAGCCTGGCCGACCGCTTTGGTGCGGGCCGCGTGTTCGTGATTGGCAGCCTGTTGCTGCTGGCCAGTTCCTGGGCTTTCTACCACAGCCTGCCGACCCGGCCTGAGCTGTTGTTCCCGCTGTATGCGGTGACTGGTCTGTGCGTGGGCGTGATTGGCGCGGTGCCCTATGTGATGGTCAAGGCGTTCCCGGCGGCGGTGCGTTTCAGTGGGCTGTCGTTCTCGTACAACGTGGCCTACGCGATCTTTGGCGGGTTGACGCCGATGGTGGTGACTGCGCTGCTCAAGGTCAGCCCGATGGCGCCTGCTTATTATGTGGCAGGGCTGTGCGCCGTGGGCCTGGCCGTGGGCCTGTACCTGCTCGCCAACAAGCGCTGATCTGCTTCGAGGCCATACCTGCTTTCAGTGATGGCCTTTCATCCAATTGTCACAATGAAGTCATATCGTGTTCATGCGGCCTGCCGATACTTGGGCCCGTTCCATCCAACACCCCAATATTCCTGCTAGGAGCAAGGCATGAAACTGAAGCGTTTGATGGCGGCCCTCACCTTTGCCGCCGCTGGCGTTGCAACCGCCAACGCGGTAGCCGCTGTCGATCCTGCGATCCCGACCTACACCAAGACCACCGGTGTTTCGGGCAACCTCTCCAGCGTTGGTTCCGACACCCTGGCGAACCTGATGACGCTGTGGGCCGAGGCCTACAAGAAGGAATATCCGAACGTAAACATCCAGATCCAGGCGGCCGGCTCCTCCACCGCGCCACCCGCGCTGACCGAAGGCACCGCCAACCTCGGCCCGATGAGCCGCAAGATGAAGGACGTCGAGCTGCAGGCCTTCGAGCAGAAGTACGGCTACAAGCCGACCGCCATCCCGGTTGCCGTCGACGCCCTGGCTGTGTTCGTGCACAAGGACAACCCGATCAAAGGCCTGACCATGGCTCAGGTCGACGCCATCTTCTCTTCCACTCGCCTGTGCGGTGGCAAAGCCGAAATCAAGACCTGGGGCGACGTGGGTGTGACCGGCGACCTGGCCAACAAGCCAATCCAGCTGTTCGGCCGCAACTCGGTATCGGGCACCTACGGCTACTTCAAGGAAGAAGCCCTGTGCAAAGGCGACTTCAAGCCTAACGTCAACGAACAGCCTGGCTCGGCCTCGGTGGTGCAGTCGATCAGCTCTTCGCTGAACGGCATTGGCTACTCGGGTATCGGTTACAAGACCGCCAGCGTCAAGACCGTAGCCCTGGCCAAGAAAGAAGGCGGCGAGTTCGTTGAAGACAACGAAACCAACGCCCTGAACGGCACCTACCCGCTGTCGCGCTTCCTGTACGTGTACGTCAACAAGGCCCCGAACAAGCCTCTGGCCCCGCTGGAAGCCGAGTTCGTCAAGCTGGTGCTGTCGCAAGCTGGCCAGCAGGTCGTGGTGAAGGATGGCTACATCCCACTGCCGGCCAAAGTCGTCGACAAGACCCTGGCTGACCTGGGCCTGTCGCACGCGGGTAACGTTGCAAAGAAGTAACTAACTGAAGAAGAGGCCGGTGCTGATATCCGGCCTCTTCCACGAAATTCCAGTCCGAAGCCAGGCTCCCTGTGCGGCGGGCTTTCGCGCGTCACCACTTTGTAATGTTTTTGTCACACGGGACCGCTAGGGTGTGCGCATGAATGATCTGGCCAATTCCAACATGACCCAAAACTCCCAGCCCGTGCGCATTGATTTCAATACGCCCGAGTTGCAACGCAAGCGCCGCATGCGTGCGCTCAAGGACCGCCTGACCCGCTGGTATGTGCTGGTGGGCGGGCTTGCCGTTCTGGCGGCCATCACCCTCATCTTCTTCTACCTGGCCTATGTGGTGCTGCCACTGTTCCAGGGCGCCCATCTGAGCAGCAAGCAAGCCCTCGCGCCGGCCTGGCTGCAGCAGGATGCCGGCAAGCCGCTGATGATCGCGCTAGAAGAGCAAAACCTGGTGGGGATGCGTGTTTCGGACAAAGGCCAGGCATTGTTCTTCGATACCAAGACCGGTAACGAACTCAAGCGTGCCGACCTGCCCGTGCCGGCAGGCACCCAGGTTACGTCGATCAGTGCCGACCAGCCGGGTAGCCCGCTGGTGGTGCTGGGCTTGTCCAATGGCCAGGCGCTGGTGTTCCACCACACCTACAAGATCACCTACCCGGACAACAAGAAATCCATCACCCCAGGCATCGACTACCCGTACGGCGAGCAGCCGTTCGTGCTCGACGAACAGGGCCGTGCGCTGGAGCACGTCAGCGTCAACGTCAATGGCGATACCTTGCTGCTGGCCGGTTCCACCGGCGCGCATCTGCAGGTGCTGGAGCTGACCCGCACGGAAAACATGATGACCGAAGAGGTCACCACCGAGCAGAACCGCATCGAACTGCCGCAAATGACCGAAGCGGTAAAGAACATCTTCATCGACCCGCGCCAGCAGTGGTTGTACGTGATCAACGGCCGCGCCACTGCCGACGTGTTCAGCCTGCGCGACAAGAGCCTCAACGGCCGTTACAAGCTGTCTGAAAGCGGCGATACCGAAATCACCGCCACGGCCCAGCTGGTTGGCGGCATCTCGCTGATCATCGGTGACTCCAAAGGCGGCCTGGCCCAGTGGTTCATGGCACGCGACCCGGACGGCGAGTCACGCTTCAAGCAGATTCGTATCTTCCAGATGGGCAAAGCGCCTATCGTGCAGATCGACGCCGAAGAGCGCCGCAAAGGCTTCATCGCGCTGGACGCAGACGGCAAGCTGGGTGTGTTCCACAGCACCGCGCACCGCACCCTGCTGGTAGAGCCGGCTGCCGAAGGCCCGGGTATCCTGGCCCTGTCGCCACGCGCCAACCGCATCATCATCGAAGAAGGCGGCAAACTGCTGCCCTTGAGCCTGCGCAACCCGCACCCGGAAATTTCCTTCAGCGCGCTGTGGGGCAAGGTGTGGTACGAGAACTACGACGAGCCGAAATACGTCTGGCAGTCGACCGCCTCGAACACTGACTTCGAGCCCAAGCTGAGCCTGTCGCCGCTCACCTTCGGCACCTTGAAGGCCGCGTTCTACGCGATGATCCTGGCCGCCCCGCTGGCCATTGCCGCCGCCATCTACACCGCCTACTTCATGGCCCCGGGCATGCGCCGCAAGGTCAAGCCGGTGATCGAACTGATGGAAGCGATGCCCACGGTAATCCTCGGCTTCTTCGCCGGCCTGTTCCTGGCCCCTTACCTGGAAGGCCACCTGCCGGGCGTGTTCAGCCTGTTCCTGCTGATGCCGGTTGGCATCCTGCTGGCCGGCTTTGCCTGGACCCGCCTGCCAGAGTCGATCCGCCTGCGTGTGCCGGATGGCTGGGAAGCGGCGATCCTGATCCCGGTCATCCTGTTCACCGGCTGGTTTGCGCTGACCATGAGCCCGCATCTGGAAAGCTGGTTCTTCGGCGGCGACATGCGCCTGTGGATCACCAACGATCTGGGCATCACCTATGACCAGCGCAACGCCCTGGTCGTGGGTATCGCCATGGGCTTCGCGGTTATCCCGAACATCTACTCCATTGCCGAAGACGCCGTGTTCAGCGTGCCGCGCAGCCTGACCCTGGGCTCGCTGGCCCTGGGCGCGACGCCCTGGCAGACCCTGACCCGTGTGGTCATCCTCACCGCCAGCCCGGGCATCTTCTCGGCGCTGATGATCGGCATGGGCCGTGCGGTGGGCGAGACCATGATCGTGCTGATGGCCACCGGCAACACCCCGGTGATGGAGATGAACCTGTTCGAGGGCATGCGCACCCTGGCCGCCAACGTGGCCGTGGAAATGCCGGAATCGGAAGTCGGCGGCAGCCACTATCGCGTCCTGTTCCTGGCCGCTCTGGTGCTGCTGATGTTCACGTTCGTGATGAACACCTTGGCCGAGCTGATTCGCCAGCGTCTGCGCAAGAAATACTCGTCGCTTTGATAGAAAGGTAGCGATCCGTGAAAAAGGATTCCCTCAAAGGCTGGTTCAAGAGCGGCGCCCCCGGCGTCTGGATGAGCGGCGGCGCGGTGGCCATGGCGGTGATCATGACCGTCGGCCTGCTGGCGGTGATTGCCGTGCGCGGCCTGGGCCACTTCTGGCCGGCCGATCTTGTCCAGGCCACCTACAAGGTACCGGGCCAGGCTGACCACGTCGTCATCGGCGAAGTGGTGCAAAATGAAGAAGTGCCACGCGCCCGACTGAAGGGTGCCGGCCTGCCGGTACCGGACCAGGGCCCGGAGTTCATGACCCGTGAACTGATCAAGATTGGTAACCGCGACCTCAACGGCAGCGACTTTACCTGGGTGGTCGGCGACTGGCTGGTTGACGAAAAACGCCCGGCCGACCTGATCGCCCTGGAACGCCGCGAGTGGGGCAACTTCTACGGCTACCTGGTTAGCGTCAAGGAAGAAGGCCGCGTGGTGGCCGAAGGCCCTGCCGCCTGGCACGAACTGCAGGCCCGCCTCAAGCGCGCCAACCAGCTCAACGGCGAGTTGCAGCAGCTGGAGAAAAAGGACATCGGCGCCATCAACCATGACCTCGAGCGCCTGCGCCTGCAGGCCCGCAAGCTGGAGCTGGACGGCAAGCTGGACGCCGCTGCCCAGGCCGACATGGATGCCGACCGCGCCGAGCTGAACAGCCGCTACAAGGCCATCGAAGACCGCCTGACCGGCCTGCACCAGGCCTTCGCCCGCGACAGCCTGGTGGCCCGCGATGGCAACGGCCGTGAAGTGGAAATCAACCTGAGCAAGGTGGTGCATGCCATCCAGCCGAACGGCATGTCCGGCTTCACCAAGCTGGGTACCTACTTCGCCAAGGTCTGGGAGTTCCTCAGCGACGACCCGCGTGAAGCCAACACCGAAGGCGGTATCTTCCCAGCCATTTTCGGCACCGTGATGATGACCCTGATCATGGCCGTGATCGTCACCCCGTTCGGCGTGCTGGCGGCGGTCTACCTGCGTGAGTACGCCAGGCAGGGCCCCGTGACGCGCCTGATCCGCATTGCCGTGAACAACCTGGCCGGCGTACCGGCGATCGTCTACGGCGTGTTTGGCCTGGGCTTCTTCGTCTACGTGCTGGGTGGCTCGATCGACCGCCTGTTCTTCCCTGAAGCGCTGCCGGCACCGACCCTGGGTACCCCGGGCCTGCTGTGGGCATCGCTGACCCTGGCACTGCTGGCCGTGCCGGTGGTGATCGTGGCCACCGAAGAGGGCCTGGCGCGGATTCCGCGTACCGTGCGCGAAGGCTCGCTGGCCCTGGGCGCGACCAAGGCCGAAACGCTGTGGAAGATCGTCCTGCCCATGGCCAGCCCGGCCATGATGACCGGCATGATCCTTGCCGTGGCCCGCGCCGCTGGTGAAGTCGCGCCGCTGATGCTGGTGGGTGTGGTGAAACTGGCGCCGTCGCTGCCGGTGGACGGTAATTACCCGTACCTGCACCTGGACCAGAAGATCATGCACCTGGGCTTCCACATCTATGACGTCGGCTTCCAGAGCCCGAACGTCGAGGCCGCCCGGCCGTTGGTGTATGCCACTGCGCTGTTGCTGGTGCTGGTGATCGCGACCCTCAACCTCTCGGCCGTGTGGATCCGTAACCACCTGCGCGAGAAGTACAAGGCGCTGGACAGCTAATTAAGCTTTAAGTCACAAGCGGCAAGCTACAAGCAGATTGCCGCTTTGTCCTAACTTGCAGCTTGCAGCTTGCAGCTCGCAGCTACAAACGGAGTGAGACCATGCAGCAAGATTCCCATACCCACGGCATCGACATGTCTGCCCTGGGCCGCAACAAGCAGAGCCTGCGCCTGGCCGAAGAAACCGTGGCCATCGAAGTGCCGGGCCTGAGCCTGTTCTACGGCGACAAGCAGGCGTTGTTCGACGTCAGCATGAACATCCCCAAGCAACGCGTGACCGCCTTCATCGGCCCGTCCGGCTGCGGCAAGTCGACCCTGCTGCGCACCTTCAACCGCATGAACGACTTGGTAGACGGCTGCCGCGTGGAAGGCGCCATCAACCTGTACGGCAACAACATCTACCGCAAGGGCGAAGACGTGGCCGAGCTGCGCCGCCGTGTGGGCATGGTGTTCCAGAAGCCCAACCCGTTCCCCAAGACCATCTACGAGAACGTCGTCTACGGCCTGCGTATCCAGGGCATCAACAAGAAGCGTGTGCTCGACGAAGCCGTCGAGTGGGCGCTGAAGGGCGCAGCCCTGTGGGACGAGGTCAAGGACCGCCTGCATGAGTCGGCCCTGGGCCTGTCCGGTGGCCAGCAACAGCGTCTGGTCATCGCCCGCACCATCGCCGTGGAGCCGGAAGTGCTGCTGCTCGACGAACCGTGCTCGGCGCTGGACCCGATTTCGACCCTGAAGGTCGAAGAGCTGATCTACGAATTGAAATCCAAGTACACCATCGTCATCGTGACCCACAACATGCAGCAGGCGGCCCGTGTTTCGGACTACACCGCGTTCATGTACATGGGCAAACTGGTTGAATTCGGGGATACCGACACCCTGTTCACCAACCCGGCGAAGAAGCAGACCGAAGACTACATCACCGGTCGCTACGGCTAGCAGCCACGCGGCCCCTGTGGGAGCGGGCGTGCCCGCGAAGCAGGCGCCGCGGTGTGTGGCACCGGCTTCGCCGGTGTTCGCGGGCACGCCCGCTCCCACAGGGAATGACACGAACTACTTGAAGCTTGCAGCTTCTTCGCGGAGCGAACGATGATCAACAAAGAAAGCCTTACCCATCACATTTCCCAGCAGTTCAACGCCGAGCTCGAAGAGGTGCGCAGCCACCTGCTGGCCATGGGCGGGCTGGTGGAAAAGCAGGTCAACGACGCGGTCACCGCGCTGATCGAAGCCGACTCGGGCCTGGCCCAGCAAGTGCGCGAGGTTGACGAGCAGATCAACCAGATGGAGCGCAACATCGACGAGGAGTGCCTGCGTATCCTCGCCCGCCGCCAGCCGGCCGCCTCCGACCTGCGCCTGATCATCAGCATCTCCAAGTCGGTGATCGACCTGGAGCGCATTGGTGACGAGTCGACCAAGATCGCCCGTCGCGCCATCCAGCTGTGCGAAGAAGGTGAATCGCCGCGTGGCTACGTTGAGGTTCGTCACATCGGTGACCAGGTGCGCAACATGGTCCGTGATGCGCTGGACGCCTTTGCCCGCTTCGACGCCGACCTGGCGTTGTCGGTGGCCCAGTACGACAAAACCATCGACCGTGAATACAAGACTGCGCTGCGCGAGCTGGTGACCTACATGATGGAAGACCCGCGCTCTATTTCGCGGGTGCTGAGCGTGATCTGGGTCCTGCGCTCGCTGGAGCGTATTGGCGACCATGCGCGCAACATCTCCGAGCTGGTGATCTACCTGGTGCGCGGCACCGACGTACGTCACATGGGCCTCAAGCGCATGACAGCAGAAGTGCAGGGTACCGCTGTCGCTGATGGCGAAAAGGCTAATGTTTCGGGCGAATCTGACGATAAGTAAGGTTGCTCCCGAGCATCGACGCCCGGCCTTGGCCGGGCGTTTTCGTTTGCGGTCGAGCGCCTGCAGGCACCCGCGAACGATGTGAAGAAGTCCCGGCGTGACCAGGTTGTAGCAAATGGCCATTATTTGGCAGTAGGCTAGTCGGGGTTCAGAAGGAGTATCGATGAGTAAAGTGAATGTGCTGGTCGTGGATGACGCGCCGTTTATCCGTGACCTGGTCCGCAAATGCCTGCGCAGTGCCTTCCCGGGCATGGCCATCGATGACGCGGTAAACGGTCGCAAGGCCATGGCCATGCTGGACAAGGAAGCGTTCGACCTGGTCCTGTGCGACTGGGAAATGCCGGAAATGTCTGGCCTGGAACTGCTTACCTGGTGCCGCCAGCAGCCTGCGCTGAAAAACCTGCAGTTCATCATGGTGACCAGCCGTGGCGACAAGGAAAACGTCATTCAGGCGATCCAGGCGGGTGTTTCCGATTTTGTCGGCAAGCCGTTCACCAACGAGCAACTGCTGACCAAGGTAAAAAAGGCCCTGACCAAGATCGGCAAGCTCGACAGCCTGATGGCCAGCGGCCCGGCGCGGGTGAATTCGGCGTTTGCCAATGACTCGCTGAGTGCCCTGACAGGGGGCAAACCAGAAGCCGCCAAGGTGGCGGCCCCCGCACCGGCCCCGGCGGCCACCAAGCCATTGGCAGCAGCCCCCACGCCACCCGCCCCTGCACCGACCGGGCGTGGCCAGGGCCAGTTGCGACTGGCCAGCGGCATGCAGCCCTGTGTGATCAAGGCACTGAGCTTGAAGGAGGCCTTGCTGGTGGTACGCCGCAGCGAAGCGCTGCCGCAGGTGCTGGAAGGTGCGGTGCTGGACCTGGAGCAGGGTGAGAGCGCCGAAGTCGCGCGTTTGAACGGCTACCTGCATGCTGTCGCGGCATTGGAGCCCAAGCCCGACAGCGACTGGCTGCAGTTGACCTTCAAGTTCGTCGATCAGGATGCCCAGAAGCTCGATTACCTGTCGCGCTTGATTGCCCGCGGCACAGCGCAGAAGCATTTCACCCCTGGTGCTTGACGCCTAAGCAGGGGCAGCACAGTGCTGCTCCTGCGCCATCCGACCAACTGCAATACCTGCCGCAAAACCCGCTGCTAGGCTTCGAGACATCAAAACTGTCAAAAAGCCACTATCATGCCCACGCGCCTGCTGCTGTTCTGTGCATTGCTCATGGTCTCGGCGTCGAGCCTGGGTGTGACCCTCTACAAGATCACTGACGATTCCGGTGTGGTCTCCTATTCCGACCGGCCAGGCCCGGGCGCCAAGCCCTTGGTGCTGCGCGAGCCCATGGTCGAGACGCTGGAGGGCCAGGTGCTGTTGAACGCCAGGACCTTCGACGGTGGCGTGAGCTTTTCGGCGCGCAACGAGCTGCATGTACCCGTGGAGGTCGAGTTGCGACTGGACAATCTGGTGAACGCGCAAGGTGGCGATGCTCCGCGCATCGTGCGCCGCTTACTGCCGCCGCAGACCACGCAAATGCTCAGTGTGCTCCGGGGGCGTCCCGGGCTGCTGCTGAACTACCGCTCGACCCTGCTGCAGGCCATGGGTGACCCGGGCATGCGGCCACAGGGCTTCCGTTACGCATTCCCCTGGATTGGCGGGCCGTTCCGTGTCACTCAAGGACCCAACGGGCGTGTCAGCCACTTTGGGCCAAAGGGGCGCTATGCCATGGACATCGCCATGCCTGAAGGCACCACCATCATTGCGGCGCGCGAAGGTGTGGTGGTGAAGACGGAAAACACCCAGAGCGGGCGGGGGACCAACCCTTCAGGGAATTTCGTCAGGATCCTGCACCCGGACGGCACCATGGGCGTGTACTTGCACCTGATGCGCGGTTCGGTGGTGGTGGCGGAGGGGCAGCGGGTACGGCAGGGGCAGATGCTGGCCAAGTCAGGGAATACTGGCAACAGCACCGGGCCGCACCTGCATTTCGTGGTGCAGCGCAATGTGGGGCTGGCGCTGGAGTCGATACCTTACCGGTTCGACAGGCCGATCAGCGGGTTACCGGACTTCACTGCCGGCAACCCCTGACCGATATAGCCATCAGTCCAGCTTCAGCACCTTGGCCAGCACGATCTTGGGCCCTTTCATCTTCTTGATGATGATGCGCAGCCCCTCGACCTCAAGCACTTCCTCTTCTTCAGGCACGCGCTTGAGCGTTTCGTAGACCAGCCCGGCCAGGGTCTCTGCCTCGATGTGGTCGAGGTCGACCCCCAGCAGGCGCTCGACCTTGAACAGCGGCGTGTCGCCGCGCACCAGCAGTTTGCCTGGCTGGTAAGCGAGGATGCCGCGCTCGGTCTTGCGGTGCTCGTCCTGGATATCGCCTACCAGCACTTCCAGCACGTCTTCCATGGTCAGGTAGCCGATAACCTTGCCGTCGGCTTCCTCCACCAACACGAAGTGCGCGCCGCCCTTGCGGAACTGCTCCAGCAACTGGGCCAGCGGCATGTGCCGCGATACGCGCTCCAGGGGGCGGGCAAGGTCTTCCAGGTCGATGGTTTCGGGCAAGTGCTCCAGCTCGGCCAGCTCCAGCAGCAGGTCCTTGATGTGCAGCAGGCCGGTGAACTCTTCGCGCTCGGCGTCGTACACCGGATAGCGGCTGAACTTGTGGCGGCGTACCAGGGCCAGGATCTGCTTCAACGGCGCATGGGCGTCGATGCTGACCATGTCCTCACGCGAGTTGGCCCAGTCGACCACCTCCAGCTCGCCCATTTCCACGGCCGACGCCAGTACGCGCATACCCTGGTCGCTTGGGTCCTGACCACGGCTGGAGTGCAAAATCAGCTTCAGCTCTTCACGGCTGTAGTGGTGCTCGTGGTGCGGGCCAGGCTCGCCTTGGCCGGCAATACGCAAAATGGTGTTGGCGCTGGCATTGAGCAGGTAGATGGCCGGGTACATCGCCCAGTAGAACAGGTACAGCGGCACGGCGGTCCACAGCGACAGCAGCTCCGGCTTGCGGATAGCCCAGGACTTGGGCGCCAGCTCGCCGACCACGATGTGCAGGTACGAGATGACGAAGAAGGCGACGAAGAACGAGACGCCTTTGATCAGCTCGGGCGAGTCGACCCCGAAGTACGCCAGCAGCGGCTCAAGCAGGTGGGCAAACGCCGGTTCACCGACCCAGCCCAGGCCCAGCGAGGCGAGGGTAATGCCCAACTGGCAGGCCGACAGGTAGGCGTCGAGCTGATTGTGAACCTTGCGCAGGATACTGCCGCGCCAGCCATGCTGCTCGGCGATGGCCTCGACGCGGGTGGCGCGCAGCTTGACCATGGCGAACTCGGCGGCAACGAAGAAGCCGTTGAGCAGCACCAGCAGGAAGGCAAAGATGATCATGCCGAAATCGGCGAATAACGAGGTGAGGCTGATACCAGGGGAAGGGTCCATGATGGAGTTTTTACGGGGTCCGTCTTAGAGATAGAGAGAAAAAAAGTGCCAGCTTTTGCTGGCACAGGGGATCCAATGTAGCGGCTGGAGCCGTAAAAGCAAAGGGTGGCTGATGTATTGCGGTCGCTGTAGGAGCGGGCGCGCCCGCGAAGGGCTGCACCGCAGCCCCAATCTCAAACCTTGCCGTTGGCCAATTGTGCCGGTGCAAAGTGACAGGTAAAGGTGCTGCCATGCCCCGGCAAACTGCTGATTTCCAGCTTGCCGCGATGGCGCATCAGCACATGCTTCACAATCGCCAGCCCCAGCCCGGTGCCGCCGGTATTCGACGCGCGGCTGGAGTCCACCCGATAGAAGCGTTCGGTCAGGCGGGGCAAGTGCTTCGCGTCAATGCCCACCCCCGAGTCTTGCACCGACAAATGCGCACCTTGGGCATCGACCCACCAGCGGATGCGGATGTTGCCTTCGTCCTGGGTGTACTTGACGGCGTTGAACACCAGGTTGGAAAAGGCGCTGCGCAGCTCCGACTCGCTGCCCTTCAGCTTCACGCCGGGCGCAGCTTCCAGGCTGATGCGCTGGTTGCGTGGCCCGGACAGGGCCTGGGCATCATTCTTGATGGCGGCGAGCAGGGCATCGACGGCCACTGGCTGGTTGTCCGACGGGTAATCGGTGGCTTCCAGCTTGGCCAGCAGCAGCAGGTCGTTGAGCAGCGATTGCATGCGTGAGCCTTGCTGGCTCATCTGCTGCAGGGCGCGGCTCCAGCGCGGGTTCACGTCCTCGACGTTGTCCAGCAAGGTTTCCAGGTAGCCGGTGATAACCGTCAGCGGCGTGCGCAGCTCGTGCGACACGTTGGCGACGAAGTCCTTGCGCATCTGTTCCAGCTGGTGAATGCGGGTGACATCGCGTACCAGCATCAGGTGTTCGTTGTTGCCGTAGCGGGTGATGTGCAGTTGCACGCGCATGCGGTCGTTGATGGGCGAGGGGATTTCCAGCGGTTCGAGGTAATTCTCCGCTTCGAAGTATTCCTTGAAGCGCGGGTGACGCACCAGGTTGGTGACCTGCTGGCCGCCGTCCTGTGGGGTTTTGAAGCCCAGCAGGGTCTCGGCGGCGCGGTTCCACCACTCCAGGTTACCGTCGCTGTCGAGCATGATCACGGCGTCACGTAGCGCGGCGGTGGACTCCTGCACCCGGTCGATCACGGCCTGCAGGCGGCCACGCACACGCTGGTCGCGGCGTTGCAGGTGGTAGATGCTGTCGAACACCTCGCCCCAAAGGCCGTAGCCATCGGGCGGTGCCTCATCGGGTTGGTGGTTGCGCAGCCAGTCGTGCAGGCGCAGCAGTTGCTTGAGGGTCCAGCCCAGGTAGAGTGCCAGGCCAATGGCCAGGCTCCAGCCATAGTAGCCGCTGACCAGCCCGCCGATCAGGCAGACGGTAATCAGCAACAGCAGATGACGAATCAGGGTCGCGTGCCAGTTCTGGTTCAATTGACGGTCCTTGTACAACAACGTGCAGCGTGGCGCTTTTGAACCCGATCAGCTCTTGGTCGAGAAGCGGTAGCCAGTGCCCCGGACGGTTTGTACCAGATTTTCATAGGCTTCACCCAGCGCCTTGCGCAGGCGACGGATGTGCACGTCGACCGTGCGTTCCTCGACATAGACGTTGCCGCCCCATACCTGGTCCAGCAGTTGGCCACGGGTGTAGGCACGCTCCTGGTGGGTCATGAAGAACTGCAGCAGGCGGTATTCGGTCGGGCCCATCTCGGCCGGCTTGCCGTCGATGGTGACGCGGTGGCTGATCGGGTCAAGCAGCAGGCCGCCAACTTCGATCGGCGCCTCGCCGTCGCTCGGGCCGGTACGGCGCAACACGGCTTTCAGGCGGGCCA
This sequence comes from Pseudomonas sp. yb_9, assembly GCF_043103635.1. Taxonomy (NCBI): domain Bacteria; kingdom Pseudomonadati; phylum Pseudomonadota; class Gammaproteobacteria; order Pseudomonadales; family Pseudomonadaceae; genus Pseudomonas; species Pseudomonas sp. yb_9. Next base: position 52,292 of record NZ_JBICKA010000026.1, read on the forward strand.
CCAGCTCACGCGGCGAGAACGGCTTGGTGATGTAATCGTCGGCACCCACTTCCAGGCCCTGGATCTTGTTGTCCTCTTCACCCTTGGCGGTAAGCATGATGATCGGGATGTCGCCGGTCAGCTCGTCGCGCTTGAGGCGGCGGGCCAACTCGATGCCGGAGGTGCCCGGCAGCATCCAGTCGAGCAGGATCAGGTCCGGTTTGCGGTCGACGATGATCGCGTGGGCCTGTTGGGAGTTTTCCGCTTCCAGGCAGTCATAGCCGGCCATTTCCAGGGCAACGGCGATCATCTCGCGAATGGGCGCTTCGTCGTCGACGATCAGAATGTTCCTGCCAACCATGCTCAAAACCTCTCCTGGATTCGGTGTCTTGGCCCGCATTAGATAACGGAATTATTGCAGCTGTGTGACAGGGTGTTGGCCGTTATGGCGACATTCCGTGACTGGACTAGGCTTCAAAGGGCCGCTGTGGCGGTTACCCGAACTTACCTCCCCCCGAAACAATGGTGAATCCAATGACACGACAAACGCTGAGCTGGATGGCCCTTTTCGCTGCGCTGGCGCTCCCGGGGGTGGCGTCGGCCCACCATGCCATGGAGAAGGACGGCATGTGGGTCGATCATGCCGGCATGACCCTGTACACCTTTGACAAGGATGCGGGTGGTAAGTCGATGTGCAATGGTGAGTGCGCCACCAACTGGCCGCCGTTGATGGTCAAGAAAGAAGACGAAGCGCCCAAGGACAAATGGACCCATGTAACCCGTGACGACGGTTCGATGCAGTGGGCCTACGACGGCAAGCCGCTGTATACCTTCATCAAGGACAAGAAAGCTGGTGACATGACCGGTGATGGCGTGAAGGACGTCTGGCACGTCGCCAAGCCTTGAGATTGCCGGGGCCGCTGCGCGGCCCATCGCAGGCAAGCCAGCTCCCACAGGTACAGCGCTGCCCTTGAGGCTTGCACATGACCTGTGGGAGCTGGCTTGCCTGCGATTGGGCCATCAGCTTTAACGCAACGTGTAATCCAGCACTACGCCAATGAACACCAGCAACCCCGCCCAGTGGTTGTGCAGAAACGCCTTGAAGCACGACTCCCGGTCCAGCTTGCGCGTCGACCAGTACTCCCACGCAAAGCACGCAGCAGCCCCCAGCAGCCCCAGGTGGAACCAGCCCCCCAGGTCGAAGCGGCTACCCGCCAGCAACAGGCAGCCCAGCGACAGCAGCTGCAAGGTCAGGATGATGGTGCGATCGGCGTCGCCAAACAGGATCGCAGTCGACTTCACGCCAATTTTCAGGTCGTCATCGCGGTCCACCATGGCGTAGTAGGTGTCATAACCCACCGTCCACAGCAGGTTGGCGATATACAGCAGCCACGCGCTGGCCGGCAGTTCGCCCCCCGCTGCCGTGAACGCCATGGGGATGCCCCAGGAGTACGCCGCCCCCAGCACCACCTGCGGGTAATAGGTGTAGCGCTTCATGAACGGGTAGCAGAACGCCAGCGCCACCGCGCCGAACGACAGCCATACCGTGCGGCTGTTGGTGCACAGCACCAGCAGGAAGCTGACCCCGACCAGGATGGCGAACAGCGCCAGCGCTTCGCGTGGCCTTACTCGGCCACTGGCCAGAGGCCGGTCGGCAGTGCGCTTGACGTGGCCATCCACCTTACGGTCGGCGAAATCGTTGATGCAGCAGCCCGCAGCGCGCATCAGCACCACGCCGAGGCCGAAGATCAGCACATTGGCCACGGTAGGTGAACCGTTGCCGGCAATCCACACCGCCGACAGGGTTGGCCACAGCAGCAGGTAGATACCGATCGGCCGGTCCATGCGGCTGAGCTGGACGAAGTCCCAGGCTCGCGGGTGCAGGCGGTTCAGCGACTTGAGCAGTTGCAGGTACATCAGCGGTTTTCCTCCTTGGCCGCTTGCCACAATGCTGGCAGGAACACTTCTGCCACCAGCAGGTCCAGTCCGCCCCGTTCGAAGCGCGAGCGGCGGCCCCACAGTGCTGCGCGGGTGGCTTCGGTCGGCAGCCAGGCCTGTGGATAACTGCACACTTCAATCGGGTGGCGGATGAACGCCTGGTCGCAGAACAGCAATTCGCCCAGCGAGCGGCTGCCCAGGGTTTCCAGGTCCAGCCCGCCGCGCTCCAGGGCGCTGCGGCTGGCGACGCTGCGGGCGAACACCCAAGGTTGGCCATGGCCACGCAGGTACACCTCGCGCACCCAGCCTTCGGCACCAGCGGCAATGCCCAGCGCCTGGCATTCGTCATCGCGCAGTGGCTGCCAGCCCTCGAACAGCGGGGTGACGGAGAAGTGATCGTCGGAGAGGCGGGTCAGGCGGCGAGTCAGTGAGCCCTCGTCGAACAGCCAGTCAAGGGTGGGCTGGTCGATGCCGGTCGCCAGCTGTGAATACGGCAGCCACGCGACAGCGGCTGCTTGCGGGGATTCGTACGACACGTCGGTCTGCTTGTTACAACCAGAGAGGCGGCGAGCTTAGCATGATTGCCCTGACTGCTTGCATAATGCATGGAAGCAGGGCCAAAGACCGGCCCGATAAAGCCTGAGTTCCACCAAGGAAAAGACCTGATGAAAAAGTGGCAATGTATTGTCTGTGGCCTGATCTACGACGAAGCCGAAGGCTGGCCCGACGACGGCATCGCCCCCGGCACCCGTTGGGAAGATGTGCCTGAAGACTGGCTGTGCCCTGACTGCGGGGTTGGCAAAAGCGACTTTGAAATGATCTCCATCGGCTAATCGAGGAAAGCACGACATGACGTCCCCTGTGGTAATCATCGGTACCGGCCTTGCGGGTTACAACCTGGCGCGTGAATTTCGCAAGCTCGATACGCAGACGCCGTTGCTGCTGATCACCGCCGACGATGGTCGTTCCTACTCCAAGCCCATGCTCTCCATGGGCTTTGCCAAGCAGAAAGAGGCCGACGGCCTGGTCATGGCCGAGCCAGGCGCAATGGCCGAACAGCTGAATGCCGAGATCCGCACCCATACCCGTATCAGCGGCATCGACCCAGGCCACAAGCGCCTGTGGATCGGCGAAGAGGCCGTGGAGTACCGCGATCTGGTGCTGGCCTGGGGCGCGCAGACCGTGCAGGTGCCGATCGAAGGCGACGGCAGCCATCTGGTGTTCCCGATCAACGACCTCGAAGACTACGCGCGCTTCCGTGCTGCCGCTGTCGGCAAGCAGCGCGTGCTGATTCTCGGTGCCGGCCTGATCGGCTGCGAGTTTGCCAACGACATGAGCCTGGGTGGCTTCCAGGTGGAGGTCGTGGCGCCATGTGAGCAAGTGATGCCAACCCTGTTGCACCCGGCCGCAGCGGCGGCCGTGCAAACCGGGCTGGAAGGCTTGGGCGTGCGCTTCCACCTGGGCCCGGTGCTGACCCGCTTGCAGCAGGTGGCCCAAGGCCTGGAGGCGCACCTGTCGGATGGCAGCGTGATCGCCTGCGACCTGGTGGTTTCGGCCATCGGCCTTCGCCCGCGCACCGACCTGGCTGCCGCAGCCGGCTTGCAGACCAACCGTGGCGTCAGCGTAGACCGCGAATTACGTACATCCCACGCCAACATCTTCGCCCTCGGCGACTGTGCCGAGGTCGATGGCATCAACCTGCTCTACGTGATGCCACTGATGAGCTGTGCCCGGGCGCTGGCGCAAACCCTTGCCGGCAAGCCGACGGCGGTCGCCTATGGGCCGATGCCGATCACGGTAAAAACCCCGGCCTGCCCGCTGGTGGTTTCGCCGCCGCCCATGGGCCACGAAGGTACTTGGCAGGTGGACGGTCAGGGCAGTGACCTCAAGGTGCTCTGCCACGGCGCAGACGGCAACTTGCTGGGCTACGCCCTAACCGGGAAAGCCGTGATGGAGAAGCTGGCGCTGAATCGTCAGTTGCCAGCCATAATGGCGTAAATAGAGGCTGTTCTGTCGGATTTATCCTGTTGTTGCCCGCACAATGGCCGCCCAGATACTGGCGCGGCCCCGGAGCTCGTGCCATTCTCACTTCCGTCTGCCGCAGATTAGAGCCTGCGGTGCCTTGAGCGCTGCTCCCAAAGGCAGCACGGCATAACAACAAGAATTCCGTCAAAGAGGCTTCACTATGCGCAAACCAGAACTCGCCGCCGTCATCGCCGATAAGGCCGATCTGACCAAGGAAAAGGCCAATCAGGTTTTGAACGCGATTCTCGACAGCATCACCGGCGCCCTGGACAAGGACACCGTGACCCTGGTCGGTTTCGGCACCTTCGAAAAACGTCATCGCGGCGCGCGTACCGGCAAGAACCCGCAAACCGGCGAGCCGGTCAAGATCAAAGCCAGCAACACCGTGGCCTTCAAGCCAGGCAAGAACCTGCGCGACAGCGTCAACGCCCCCGTCAAGCCAGCCAAGAAAGGCAAGTGATCGCTCCCTGACAACCCCCGTGTCAGCCAAACGGGCGCCCCAGGGCGCCCGTTGTGCTTTCTGCAGGCAAAATGTTTCGAACTTGCATAATTAGTTCAGGAAAGGGATAAACTGCGCGCCTTAGTCACTTTTCATTCGAGGCGCGTTGATGAAGTTTCGCTTTCTTCTCTGGGCCATGGGGCTGTTGATGGCCAGGGCCAGCCGCAATAACCCGGCGTTCCAGCAGCAGCTCAAGGGCAAGGACCTGGTGTTCCAGATGCAGACCCTGGACGGCAAGGTCGCCCGGCACTTCATCGTCAATAACGAGCGCATCAGCAGTAAGGGCGGGGCGCACGCACAGCCAGCTTTCGCCATTGCGTTCAAGGACGCAGCCTTTGGCTTCGCCACGATGCAAGCGGGCAACAAGCAATTGGCGTTCATGCAGGGGATTCAGGACAAGCACATCCAGATCAAGGGCAATCCGGCGCTGGTGATGTGGTTCCAGGGGTTGATGAAGTACCTGAAGCCGAAGAAGAAAGGCTGAGCCTCAACTGGGCTGCCAATACTTACCTGTGGGAGCGGGCTTGTCGAGGCGTCGAACCGCCGCGAACACCGGCGAAGCCGGTGCCATGCACCGCAGCGCTTGTTTCGCGGGCAAGCCCGCTCCCACAGGGTTCCTGACAAGCCTCAGTGCGGTGCGTGAAACTGCGAAGCCAGTTCGCGCAACATGTTCTCGGCCTCGAGTACCTTGTTCACCACATCCTCCGCCTTGTCCCGGGTAATCCCCAGGCGCTCCAGCAACGCGTCCGGGATCTCCTCCATCGGCCCCGAACCAATGCCTCGCGAGCGCAGCAAACGGGTGGCCAGGCACACCAGGTTGGGGAATGCCGAGTACTCGCCGTCGTAGGCCGGGTCGTGCTGGAAACGCAGCGCGGTCGACAGCTCTTCCGGCATGTCCCACAGCTTCATCAGCCAGGCGCCGATTTGTTCGCGGCTGATGCCCAGCAGGTGCTGCTCCACGTAGGTGTGGCTCAGGTGCGGGTTTACCTCCAGGTGGCGGCAAATCAGCGAAAAGTGCGGTGGGAACACGTGTGCCAGCAGCAGGTAGCCGAAGTTGTGCAGCAGCCCGGCCAGGTAGGTAAGCCCGGCCTCGGGGCGTTCTGCCCTCGGCATGGCACGGGTCAGGCCTTCGATGATTGCAGCGGTGTAGATCGACTGCTGCCAGTACGGTGTGGCCTGCTGCGGGTGGTCTTTAGGCAGGCTCAGGGTCTTGCCCAGCGCCAGGCCCAGGGCCAGGTTGATCACCAGGTCGAAGCCCAGCACGCGCACGATGGCATCTTCCACCGAGCGGATCTTGCCGGGTGAGGCGTAGTACGGCGATGCCGCCCAGCTCACCACTTGGGCCGCCAGCGCCGGGTCGGTTTCGACCACGCCGGTGATGTCATCGATGCTGGCGTTGGGGTCTACCCGCAGCTTGATGATCTTTTGCGCGGTATCGGCCAGCGGTGGGATCTCGATGGTTTCTTCCAGGCGCTTCTGGATGCGTCGGGCCGTGAAGGCCTGCACGGCATTGGTGATTTCCCGGGTGTCGTCATCGGGGCGGTCGAGGTTTGGGCTGATGGCCTCGACTTCCTGGCCGAAGCTGCTGGCGCTGGCTTTGGCCAGCATGCGCTTGAAGTGCGCGCGTTCGATTTCCAGCAGCAGGCCGGTTTCGCCCGACTGGATATAGACGGTTTCGGCGTCGAGCAGGCTCTTCTCGTACTGGCACGGTGAGCTGGTCAGCGCCGGAATGCCTGGCAGGGCCTTGAGCTGGTGTTTGTCGAGCATCTGCTTCAGGCGCGGCACCGACACGGCGGTGAGCTTGCGCCCGGTCAGTTCGGCCAGGCGGTTGAGGTCCAGCAGTTGGCTCTGCGGGAACAGCACCATGAGGGCGCCGACCTCGTCGTCGAGAAGCACTGCCTGCACCCGCGAAGCCGCAGGAAGGTGCGGGTGCTCGGTCACCTCGCGGTAGGCGACGCCGAGCTTGTCGAGCAGCCGCCTGATGACAGAGGGTGCGTGTGGGGTTGCGGTGTCCAGGGCAACTTCAGTCATGGTCCGTATCCACTGTTTCTTTTAAACGCGAAGTATAACCAGCCTGCGAGCAAATCTGGATCCATTCTGGTACTGGCGTCACACTTGGCCATATTGCTGGCCATGACGCAGCCAACGGTCGAGCAGCGGGCTGACGTGTTCCGGCCAGCGCGCGATCAGGGCCTGGGCGGCGTCGCGCACCGCTGGCAACAGGTCGGCGTCACGCATCAGGTCGGCGACCTTGAACTGTAGCAGGCCGGTCTGGCGGGTCCCCAGCATCTCGCCCGGGCCGCGCAGCTCTAGGTCCTTTTCGGCGATGATGAAGCCGTCGTTGGTCTCGCGCATGATCCCCAGGCGCTCGCGGCCGATCTGCGACAGTGGCGGGTGGTACAGCAGCACGCAATGGCTCACGGCACTGCCCCGGCCAACCCGGCCGCGCAGCTGGTGCAACTGGGCCAAGCCAAGGCGCTCGGGGTTCTCTATGATCATCAGGCTGGCGTTGGGCACGTCCACGCCTACCTCGATGACCGTGGTCGCAACCAGCAGCTGCAAATCACCGGCCTTGAACTGCGCCATGATCTCGGCTTTCTCCGCAGGCTTCATGCGACCGTGGATCAGGCCCACACGCAGTTCACCCAAGGCGCTGCCAAGTTCTTCATAGGTGCTTTCGGCTGCTTGGCAGGTCAGCTCTTCAGACTCTTCGATGAGGGTGCAAACCCAGTAAGCCTGACGGCCCTCGGCGCAGGCGGCGCGTACCCGTTCGACCACTTCGAAGCGGCGGCTATCGGCTACCAGCACGGTGTTCACCGGGGTACGCCCAGGCGGCAGCTCGTCGAGCACCGAGGTGTCCAGGTCGGCGTAGGCGCTCATGGCCAGGGTGCGCGGAATAGGCGTTGCGGTCATGATCAGCTGGTGCGGGCACAGCTCGCCGGCCACGCCCTTCTTGCGCAAGGCCAGGCGTTGCTGAACGCCAAATCGGTGCTGTTCGTCGATGATCGCCAGGGCCAGGTGCTTGAACTTCACCTCTTCCTGGAACAGCGCGTGGGTGCCGACCACCATCGGTGCGCCGTTGGCGATCTGCTCCAGGGAAGCTGCCCGAGCCTTGCCCTTGAGCTTGCCGGCCAGCCAGGCCACTTCGATGCCCAGTGGTTCGAGCCAGCGCTTGAAGGTGATGTAGTGCTGTTCGGCAAGGATCTCGGTGGGTGCCATCAAGGCCACCTGATAGCCTGCTTCCAACGCCTGCAACGCGGCCAGTGCGGCGACCACGGTCTTGCCTGCCCCCACATCGCCCTGCACCAGGCGCATCATCGGTTCGTGCTGGCTGAGGTCGTAGGCAATTTCGTTGGCCACCCGCTGCTGCGCGCCGGTCGGGTGGAAGCCCAGGTTGGCCAGGTACTGCGCTTGCAGGCGTTTGGCCTTGGGCAGGACCGGTGCGCGCAGGCTACGCAGGCTTTCACGCAGGCGTTGCTGCGACAGCTGGTGGGTCAGCAGTTCTTCGAAGGCCAGGCGGTGCTGGGCCCAGTGCTGGCCTTCGGCGAGCTCGTCGAGGTCGGCATCGGCCGGCGGGTTGTGCAGGTAGCGGATGGCATCGTCCAGCGGCGCCAGTTGGTAGTCCCGGGCCAGCTCGTCAGGCAGCCAGTCAGGCAGGCTGCGCGGGCCAAGCAGGCCCAGGCTCTGCTGGCACAACAGGCGCAGGCGTTGTTGGGTGAGGCCTTCGGTGGACGGGTAGATCGGTGTCAGGGTCTGCTCGACCGGTGGCGGCGGCTCGTCACCATTCAGCGCCCGGTATTCCGGGTGGTAGATCTCCAGGCCCGAGGCGCCGGGGCGGGCCTCGCCGTAGCAGCGCAGGTGGGTGCCACGTTTAAGGCCTTCTTTCTGCGCGTTGCTGAAATGGTAGAAGCGCAGGCTCAGCACACCTGTGCCGTCACCCAGGCGTACCACCAGGCTGCGGCGCTTGCCCATGGTCACATCGGCACCGCTGACCACACCCTCGATCACGGCATCCTGGCCGGGGCGCAACTGGCCAATCGGAACCACGCGGGTGCGGTCCTGATAGCGCAGGGGCAGGTGGAACAGCACATCCTGCAGGTTCTCCAGGCCGACCTTGGCGAGTTTTTCCGCCATGGCCTCGCCAACACCCTTGAGTACCGTGACTGGGACCTTCGACAGCTCACTCATGACTCAGGCCGGTTGGTCCGCAGGGGCTTTGGCGACCGAGCACAGGCGGATCGAATCAGCGAGGATTTCGATGGCCTTTGGCCGCGGGAAGCTGGCACGCCAGGCAATGGCGACGGTGCGGAACGGCGCCGGCGCTGTCAGCGGGCGGACCTCGATGATGCCAGGGGCGTAGTGGTGGCTGTGCACCGCCGACAGCGGCAGGATCGAAACGCCAAGGCCTGATGCCACCATATGGCGGATGGTTTCCAGCGAGCTGGACTCGACCGTAGTGTGCTTGGAGCCTTCACCACCTTTGTTCAGGGTCGGGCAGGCTTCCAGTACCTGGTCGCGGAAGCAGTGGCCCTCACCCAGCAGCAACAGGCTCTTGTCGTTGAGCATGGCGGTGTCGATGGTCTTTTTCGCCGTCCACGGGTGGTCGGCCGGCATCAGGGCGCAGAACGGCTCATCGTACAGCGGCAGGGTCAGCACGTCGGCTTCGTTGAATGGCAGGGCGATGATCACCGCGTCCAGTTCGCCATTGCGCAGCTTTTCGCGCAGTACGTGGGTGAAGTTTTCTTCGATGTACAGCGGCATCTGCGGCGCTACGCGGTGCAGTTGCGGAATCAGGTGCGGGAACAGGTAGGGGCCGACGGTATAGATGGCGCCAACCTTGAGCGGGGCAGTGAGCTGGTTCTTGCCGGCCTGGGCCAGTTCGCGAATGCCTTGGGCCTGCTCCAGTACCTTCTGCGCCTGGGCGACGATGCTTTCACCGACCGGGGTCAGGCGCACCGCGCTCTTGCTGCGTTCGAAGATCAGAACGCCAAGCTCATCCTCGAGCTTCTTCACACCGACCGACAGGGTCGGCTGGCTCACGTGGCAGCGTTCGGCGGCATGGCCGAAGTGCTGTTCCTGGGCGAGTGTGACGATGTAGCGTAATTCTGTGAGGGTCATAACGTGCGTCCATGAAGTTGCGGGCCCAGCATAGCGGCTGCAATCGATAGACGCACGTTATCAGACTTGCCGATTTGTGACAGAAACAAAAGTCTCAGCGGCGGTCCAGCGAGTAGACGAATGGTGCCACGACTTCAATCGTGCCATTGTTCAGCAACTCGGGTGGCGGCTTGGGTACCGTGCCGGCCCGACGGATCATTTCCAGGGTCGCCCGGTCCAGTGCGGCACTGCCCGAACCACCGGCCATGGCGTACGACACCACCTTGCCTTCGGCGTCGACCACGAAGCGCAAGCGGTTGATACCCTGCAGGCCGCGACGGCGCGCGTCTTCCGGGTAACGCTTGTACTTGGCCAGGTGACGCAGCAGGTCGCTCTGCCAGGTCGGCAGGGCGTTGCTGTTGGACGCAATGCTCGGCGCCGGTGCCGCGGACTTCTGCGGCGGCGTGTTGCTGGGCGGTGCGTCTACCGTTTGTTCGGTCGGCGGCGCTTCCTTCGGCGGCTCAGGCTTTTTCTCGGGCTTGGGCGGCTGTGGCTTGGCCTTCGGCTTGGGCGGCTTGGGAATGGCGATCTTGGGCTTGGGGGCCTCGGCCAGCTTCGGCAGCGGCGGTTCCTCGACCGGTGCCGGTGGCTGCGGTGCCGCTTTCGGGGGCGGTGGTGGCGCAGGCTCCGGCAATGGCGCCAGCTCGACCATCATGGCTGCCGGTGGCAGTTCGATGGCCTGGGGCACCGACCAGTTGAGCGTCAGCAGCACGGCGACCACGTGCACGCCCAGCACGATCGCCAGGCTGCCACCGTAGCGCGCCATGTTAGAGCGCGTTTTTGTCATTTCTTGGCTGCCGTCTCTAGACCTACCAGACCGACCTTGAGGTAGCCGGCCGCGCGCATGTTGTTCATCACTTCCATCAGGTCACCGTAATCCACGCCTTTGTCAGCCTGGAAGAAGATGGTGGTTTCCTTGTCACCCTTGGTCTTGGCGTCGAGCATCGGGCCAAGCTGGTCGGGTGCAGCAACCTGATCGTCGCCGACGTACAGCTTCTGGTCGGCCTTGACGCTGACGAACACCGGTTTCTCGGGCCTCGGCGCCGGTTTGGCGGTCGAGGCCGGCAGGTCGACCTTGATGTCGACCGTGGCCAAGGGGGCTGCGACCATGAAGATGATCAACAGCACCAGCATCACGTCGATGAACGGCGTAACGTTGATTTCGTGGTTTTCGGCGAGGTCGTCGCCACCTTCGTTGAGATGCAGGCCCATGGCTTACCCCACTTTCACCATGTGCGGGGCGGCGCGATCGCTGCCCTGGCGGTCCAAGTCACGGCTGACCAGCAGCAGTACCTGAGCGGAGGCGTCGGACACCTGGGCCTTGTAGCCAGCGATGGAGCGGGCGAAGACGTTGTAGATGACCACGGCCGGGATTGCAGCGACCAGGCCCAGGGCGGTGGCCAGCAAGGCTTCGGCGATACCTGGGGCAACCACGGCCAGGTTGGTGGTCTGGGTCTTGGCGATGCCGATGAAGCTGTTCATGATGCCCCATACGGTACCGAACAGGCCGACGAACGGCGCGGTGGAGCCGATGGTGGCCAGTACGCCGGTGCCGCTGCTCATGGTACGGCCGCTGGCATGCACGAGGCGCTCCAGGCGGAAGCTGACACGCTCCTTGATGCCTTCTTTTTCGCGGGCGTTGGCCGACAGGCGCATTTCTTCGAGGGCGTCGTGAACCAACGTGTGGGCCAGGGTGCCTTCTTTGTTGGAGACTTCGCTGGCTTCTTTCAGGGTGGTGGACTTCTTCAGCTGGGCGATCTCACCACGCAGGCGACGTTTGGCGCCCATCAGCTCGAAGCCTTTGGCGATCCAGATGGTCCAGGTGATGATGGAGGCGATAGCCAGGCCGATCATGACGATCTTCACCACGATGTCGGCGTTTTTGTACATGCCCCACGGGGACAGGTCGTGGGCCATGCCCAGGGACGTGTCTTCAACCAGTGCATCGGTAGCGGGATCAACCACTACCTGCGAATCTGCCGGAGCGGCAGCTTGTGCTTCGCCAGCGGGAGCCTGGCCTTCCACAGCCGGTGTCGCTGGAGTAGCCGGGGCGGAAGCAGCGGCTGGTGTAGCGGCATTGGCGGTTGGCTCATCGGCCATGGCCACCGGGGCCAGCACCAGGCTGAGTGTCAGCGCGGCGATGGCGCGCCAGGCGCGCGACGGGGTTGGCGAAGCGGAAGGTTGAGTGCGTGTCATGCTGGCCGGACCTGATGAAGAAAAAGTGGACGTTCTCCAAGGCCTCGAGATAGGCCGAGAACAAATTGGCCGCCATTATTGCAAGTAATTCTTGTTAACAAAAGTAATCTTGTTGCTTTTTTCGCCTATGGTCTAGCCGCCCATCGTGTAGCGTGGCCGGGGTGATCAATTGGTCTAGGGAGTTTTGTGATGTCAGACCTATCCGTGATGGTGGTGGGATGTGGTGATGTAGGCGGGCGTTTTGCCAAACAGATGCTGGCCAAAGGCTGGCAGGTAAGCGGCCTGCGCCGTTCTGTCGGGCAACTGCCTGCGGGGATCGCGCCGGTTGCCGCCGACCTGGCCGAGCCGTCGATTCCGCAAGCCTGGCCGCAGGGTTCGCTGGACTACCTTGTGTACTGCGTGGCGGCCAGCCAGCACGACGAGGCAGGTTACCAGGCGGCCTACGTCGACGGCTTGCGCCATGTGCTGGCGTGGCTGGCCGAGCGAGGCCAGCACCCGCGTCGCCTGCTGTTTGTATCGAGCAGCAGCGTGTATGCCCAAAAAGACGGTGAATGGATCGAAGAAGGTGCGGCCACCGAGCCTGAAGGTTATTCCGGGCGGGTGATGCTTGAGGCCGAGCAGCTGGCGCTGGCCAGCGGCATTCCGGCAAGTGTGGTGCGCCTGACCGGCATCTATGGCCCAGGCCGCGAGTGGCTGCTGAGCCAGGTGCGCCAGGGTTACCGCGTCGCCGAGGAGCCGCCGCTGTATGGCAACCGCATTCATGCCGAGGATGCTGCCAGCCTGCTGGCGCACCTGCTGCAGGCCGATGCCGACGGCAAGGCGCTGGACGACTGTTACATTGGCGTCGATGACGACCCGGCTCCGCTGGCCGATGTGGTGGCCTGGCTGCGGGCATACATGGGGGTTACCGAATGGTCTGATGAGCAGCGGGTGCGGCGTACCGGCAGCAAGCGCTGTAGCAATGCCCGGGCGCGAGCGTTGGGCTGGGTGCCGGAATATCCGAGTTACAAGGAAGGGTATGCAGCCATCCTGAAAGGAGGGCGTTGAGTCTGCCGGCCTCTTCGCCGGTAAACCCGCTCCCACAGGGATATCACAAGGCCTGAAGACAGTGATTACCCTGTGGGAGCGGGTTTACCCGCGAAGAGGCCAGTGCATTCAGTGCAAATGCATTAGGGCTCAGTTGAGCTCCAGCACCCACTGGCGCTTGCCCGCCGCCAGCTCCGGCATGTCATCCGGCTGCGCACGGTTCACCGCCTGGAAAATCTCCAGCTTGCCGCCATCACGCTTGATGATGAACGGTGCACCACGCTGGTTACGCTCCAGCCACAGGCTGTCATTGCTGCCGCCCATGGTCGCGCAATCGCCCGCCAGGCACAGGGCGAAACGGTCTGGCCCTGGCAGGCCGGTGACGTTGCCGGTGTCGCTGAAGCGCACGCTGGCACCTTTGCCCTGGCCTTCGGTGATCTTCCAGTCGCCGCCCAGGTAGGCCTGGTACAGCGCCTTCTCGAAGCTGCTACCCAGCGGGGCATTGGCGGTAGCCGGTGCCTTGGCGCGTACGAAGGTCTGCTTGGCTCCGCTTTGATCAACGGTCAGCAGTTCATCGCCATCAAGCGACAACTGCTCGGTCTGGCCACCTTCGAAGTTGGCCTGCCACTGCTTGTCGTTGGCGCTCAACTGGCCGTCAGCGGCCTCGAAACCATTGCTGTAGCTGGCCTGTTGGCTGGCAACGTCGAGTTTCCACTCGAACACCGGGCCGTGCTCGTTCAGCGCCTGGCGCAGGCTGCTGCCCTTGACGGCCGCAGTGATGGCGTCCTGGTTGATCCAGGTGCCGTTGAAGTCTTCGGGTTTGTGGCTGGCGCAGCCGCCCAGAAGCAGGGCTGCCAGTGCGAAGGGCAGTGCTTGACGCATGAGGGAATAACCTTGCAGAAGAGGGAGGGGTGACGGGCAGGGCGCTCGTCACCAGGGGCATCATTCGATGACCAGGATGGCGTCCATTTCGACCTGGGAGCCTTTCGGCAGCGCGGCAACGCCGATGGCGGCGCGGGCCGGGTAGGGCTGCTCGAAGTAGCGGCCCATCACCTCGTTGACCTTGGCGAAGTGGCTCAGGTCGGTGAGGAAGATGTTCAGCTTGACGATGTCCTTGAACGAACCGCCAGCGGCTTCAGCCACGGCCTTGAGGTTTTCGAACACTTGCACGGTCTGGGCTTCGAAGCCTTCAACCAGCTCCATGGTCTTCGGGTCCAGCGGGATCTGGCCCGACATGTACACGGTGTTGCCGGCCTTGATCGCCTGCGAGTAGGTGCCGATGGCAGCTGGGGCCTTGTCGCTGTTGATGACGGTCTTGCTCATGATGACTCCTTGCGGTTGGCGGACTACGTACGCATGCGGGTGATGCGGACCACACCGGTCAGGGTACGCAGCTTCTTGATCACACGCGCCAGGTGCACGCGGTCGTGCACGCTGACCACCAGTTGGACCACGCTGATACGGCCGTCGCGTTCGTCCATGCTGATCTTCTCGATGTTGCCGTCGGCGGCGTTGACGCTGCTGGCCAGCAGGGCGATCAGGCCGCGCTGGTGCTCCAGTTCGACACGCAGTTCGACATTGAACTCGCCCGTGATGTCCTTGGCCCAGGAGAGTTGCACGCACTTCTCCGGGTTGTGGCGGATTTCACTGATGTTGCGGCAGTTCTCAAGGTGCACGACCATGCCTTTGCCAGCCGACAGGTGGCCGACGATCGGGTCACCCGGGATCGGCGTACAGCACTTGGCGTAGCTCAGCACCAGGCCTTCGGTACCACGAATCGCCAGCGGGCCTTCCGGCGCTGGCAACTGCTCGCCTTCGGCCGACAGCAGGCGACGTGCAACCACGTAGGCCATGCGGTTGCCTAGGCCGATGTCTTCGAGCAGGTCTTCGATGAGTTCCAGGCGGTACTCGGCGAGAATCGACTGGATACGCTCCTGGGGGACTTTCTCCAGGCTGCTGTCGAAGCCGGTGAGTACCTTGTTCAGCAGGCGTTCGCCCAGGCTGATGGACTCGGACCGACGCTGCTGCTTGAGGGCATGGCGGATGTGCGTGCGCGCCTTGCCGGTGACCACGAAGTTGAGCCAGGCCGGGTTCGGCCGTGCGCCCGGTGCGCTGACGATTTCCACCGTCGAGCCGCTTTGCAGCGGCTCGGACAGCGGCGCCAGGCGGCGGTTGATGCGGCAGGCGATGCAGCTGTTGCCCACGTCGGTGTGGACCGCGTAGGCGAAGTCGACGGCCGTGGAGCCTTTGGGCAGCTCCATGATGCGGCCTTTGGGCGTGAACACGTAGACCTCGTCCGGGAACAGGTCGATCTTCACGCTTTCGATGAATTCCAGCGAGTTGCCGGCACGTTGCTGCAGTTCAAGGATGCCCTTGACCCACTGGCGGGCACGGGCGTGGCTGCCCTTGGGCTGCTCGTCGTCGTTGGACTTGTACAGCCAGTGCGCGGCGATGCCGTTGTTGGCCATCTCTTCCATCTCTCGGGTGCGGATCTGGATTTCGATGGGCACGCCGTGCATGCCGAACAGCGTGGTGTGCAACGACTGGTAGCCGTTGGCCTTGGGGATCGCGATGTAGTCCTTGAAGCGACCGGGCAGCGGCTTGTACAGGTTGTGCACGGCGCCGAGCACGCGGTAGCAGGTGTCGACCTTGTCGACGATGATGCGGAAGGCGTACACGTCCATGATCTCGTTGAAGGCGCGGCGCTTGCCGCGCATCTTCTTGTAGATGCCATAGAGGTGTTTCTGCCGGCCGCTGACCTCGCCCTCGATACCGTCGGCGGCCAGGCAGTTGGCCAGCGAGTGCTCGATCTTGGCGACGATCTCTTTACGGTTGCCGCGTGCGCTTTTCACCGCCCGGTGAATCAGCGACGAGCGCATCGGGTGCATGGCCTTGAAGCCCAGGTCCTCGAACTCCACGCGCACGGTGTGCATGCCCAGGCGGTTGGCGATGGGGGCGTAGATTTCGAGGGTTTCCTTGGCAATGCGCCGGCGCTTTTCGCCAGACAGCACTTCCAGGGTGCGCATGTTGTGCAGGCGGTCGGCCAGCTTGACCAGGATCACGCGGATATCGCGAGCCATGGCCATGGCCATCTTCTGGAAGTTTTCGGCCTGCGCCTCGGCCTTGGTTTCGAAGTTCATCTGGGTCAGTTTGCTGACCCCATCGACCAGTTCGGCCACGGTCTCGCCAAATTGCTGGCTGAGGGCTTCCTTGGCGATGCCGGTGTCTTCGATCACATCGTGCAGCATGGCCGCCATCAGGCTCTGATGGTCCATGTGCATGTCGGCGAGGATGCTGGCCACGGCCAGCGGGTGGGTCACGTAGGGCTCGCCGCTGCGGCGGCGCTGCCCGTCGTGGGCCTGTTCGGCGTAGAAATAGGCGCGGCGGACCAGGTTGACCTGTTCGGGGCCAAGATAGGTCGACAGCCGTTCGGCCAAGGCTTCTATACCCGGCATGGGTTCACCTCCTGCGGAGGAAGAGGGCCTTGCGCCGTGCGACGTCGACCTGGCATCAATCAGACAGCCTCGTTGTTCTCGTCCTCGAACGCGGCGAACACCGGATCCTCGGTGACGATCTCTTCAGCGGCGATGAACTCGTTGGTGACGATGCCTTCGGCGATTTCACGCAGGGCAACAACGGTTGGCTTGTCGTTTTCCCACGCAACGCGTGGCTCTTTGCCGCCGGTCGCCAGCTGGCGAGCGCGCTTGGTCGAGAGCATGACCAGCTCAAAGCGGTTATCCACGTGTTCCAGGCAGTCTTCAACAGTTACGCGGGCCATGGTCTTCCTCAGTAGCAAATGCGGTGGGCGTGCAGCCCAGTAATGGGCAGGCGGACTCGATAGTTTAAAAAATCACCAGCCAATAGGGAAGCGCTGTTTTGTCGGGTGATACCTTCAAGCCCCTGTTTGCTTCTTCGCGGGTAAACCCGCTCCCACAGGCACCGCGCACCCTGTGGGGGCGGGTTTACCCGCGAAAGGGCCGGAACAGACAGCCTCAGACTTGAGCCTGACGATAACCTCAGAGCATCGCGTCACGCAACCGCGGGGTCAGCTCTTCGAACAAGGTCTGTACCGAGCGCAATGCCCGGCAATCCGGCCGGGTCAGCAGCCACAGCTGGGTGTCACAACCCGGCAGCGGCCCACTCAACGCATCCACGCCGGGCAAGGCATGCACCATATAGTCCGGCAACGCCGCCACGCCCAGGCCGGCGGTGACCAGCTGGGCGATGGTCGACATGCTGCTGCACTGGTAGCGCGGGCTTACCCCAGGGTGCTGCTGGTTGCGCCAGACCACCGTAGGGTGGTCCACCATCGAGTCATCGGGGGCGATCCACGGCACGTTGGCGGGCGACTCGGCCAGGCGCTCGCGCCACTGTGGCTGGCCGCAGACGACATAGGAGGTAGACCCCAGGTTGCGACCCACCAGGTGCTCCGGTGGGGTGTTGGTCAGGCGCAGGGCGATGTCGGCATCGCGCCGGCTGAGGTTGGCAAACGTGTTGGAGGTGCCCATCTCCAGCGATAGCGCCGGGTAGTTGGGCATGAACTCGGCCAGCGCCGGCAGCAACAGGCTGTGCATCACCGCCTCGGTACAGGTCAGCCGCACCGTGCCGCTGACCACCTGCTCGCCACTGGTCATGGCAATGCGCGCCGCCTCCAGCGCCTGTTCGGCACGTTCGGCCTGCTCGGCCAGGGCCTGAGCGGTATCGGTCGGCAGGTAGCCCTTGCGGCTCTTGACGAACAAGGCGGTGCCCAGCGCCGACTCCAGCCGGCGGATCGAGCGGAATACTGTCGAAACATCGACTTTCAGCAGCTCGGCGGCCTTGGCCAGCGAGCGGCCTCGCTCCAGTGCCAGGACCAGGGAGAGGTCGGCGTGGGTAATCTGATATTGCATTGGTGCACGCTCTGCTTGCCGAATTGCCAATGTCTGTTGCATCAGGGCCATTTTATAGTGAAACGGCCCCCCGGAATCAATGCGCCCGGTCGGGTAACCAGTCCCCACGATGGGAAAGTGAAAAGAACAACAGCTGCAACCATCGTCGCCCGTGAGGCGCCAGCCGTATCCCACATCGCCGCAGCACATCAAAGGATGTACACCATGACGTCGGTAACCCCGTGCGCCAGTTCTTCCAGCGAGATGAATGACTTCCTCCAGGCCCATCCGGACACGCAGTACGTCGACCTGCTGATCTCCGACATGAATGGCGTGGTACGTGGCAAGCGCATCGAGCGGGCCAGCCTGCACAAGGTGTACGAGAAGGGCATCAACCTGCCCGCATCGCTGTTCGCCCTGGACATCAATGGCTCCACCGTCGAGAGCACCGGCCTTGGCCTGGACATCGGCGATGCCGACCGCATCTGCTTCCCGATCCCGGGCACGTTGTCGGACGAGCCGTGGCAGAAGCGCCCCACTGCCCAGCTGCTGATGACCATGCACGAGCTGGATGGCCAGCCGTTCTTCGCCGACCCGCGCGAAGTGTTGCGCCAGGTGGTGAGCAAGTTCGACGATCTGGGCCTGGATATCTGCGCGGCGTTCGAGCTGGAGTTCTACCTGATCGACCAGGACAACCTCAATGGTCGCCCGCAGCCGCCGCGTTCGCCCATTTCCGGCAAACGCCCCCAGTCGACCCAGGTGTACCTGATCGACGACCTCGATGAATACGCCGACTGCCTGCAGGACATGCTCGAAGCCGCCAAGGAGCAAGGCCTTCCCGCCGACGCCATCGTCAAGGAAAGCGCCCCTGCGCAGTTCGAAGTCAACCTGCACCACGTGGCCGACCCGCTCAAGGCCTGCGACTACGCGATCCTGCTCAAGCGCCTGATCAAGAACGTGGCATACGACCATGAAATGGACACCACGTTCATGGCCAAGCCCTACCCGGGCCAGGCAGGTAACGGCCTGCACGTACACATTTCGTTGCTGGACAAGAAAACCGGCAAGAACATCTTTGCCAGCGATGACCCGTTGCAAAGCGACACGCTGCGCCACGCCATCGGTGGTGTGCTGGAAACCATGCCGGCGTCGATGGCGTTCCTGTGCCCGAACATCAACTCCTATCGCCGTTTCGGCGCGCAGTTCTACGTGCCCAATGCGCCAAGCTGGGGTCTGGATAACCGCACCGTGGCGGTACGCGTGCCCACCGACAGCAGCGACAACGTGCGCCTGGAGCACCGTGTGGCCGGCGCCGACGCCAACCCGTACCTGATGCTGGCGGCCATCCTGGCCGGCGTGCATCACGGCCTGACCAACAAGGTCGAGCCGCAGGCGCCGATCGAAGGCAACTCCTACGAACAGCTGGAGCAAAGCCTGCCGAACAACCTGCGCGATGCCCTGCGCGCGCTGGACGACAGCGAAGTCCTCAACCAATACATCAGCCCGGACTACATCGACATCTTCGTGGCCTGCAAGGAAAGCGAACTGGCCGAGTTCGAAGTGTCGATTTCCGACCTTGAGTACAACTGGTACCTGCACACGGTGTAAGCCCATGAGCGCAACTGCGGTCCCCTTGATCGGTGTCAGCGCCTGCCGCCAGCAGGTGGGGAAGAACTCGTCGCACACGGTAGGCGACAAGTATGTCGAGGCGGCCGGCTTTGCCGGCTTGCCGCTGATCTTGCCGGCCCGCGACAGGGGCAGCGACACACAGGCGCTGCTGTCCCGTCTGCACGGCATTGTTTTTACAGGCTCGCCTTCAAATATCGAACCGCATCATTACAATGGCGCCCCCAGCGTGGCGGGTACCCGGCACGACCTGGCGCGTGATCGGCTGACCTTGCCACTGCTGCAGGCGGCGATTGCCGCCGGTGTGCCGGTGTTCTGCATTTGCCGTGGCTATCAGGAACTGAACGTGGCCCTTGGCGGCAGCCTGCACCAACGCGTGCAGGAGCTGCCTGGCTACCTTGATCATCGCGAACCTGAGGACGCACCCCTGGAGGTGCAATACGGCCCTCGTCACCCGGTCGGCATCGAGCCTGGCGGGTTGTTCGAGCGCCTGGGCCTGGCGGCGCAGTTCGAGGTCAACTCGCTGCACAGCCAGGGCATCGACCGCCTTGCCCCAGGCTTGCGCGTCGAGGCACGGGCCCCGGATGGCCTGATCGAAGCAGTGTCCATGCCCGATGCGCCGGGCTTTGTGCTCGGTGTGCAGTGGCACCCGGAGTGGCGCTTCAACGAAAACCCGGTCTCGCTGCGCCTGTTTCAGGCGTTTCGCCAGGCCTGCATTGCCTATGCAGCAGGGGAGGGCGCACGGCAGGAATGATTCTGACGTCAGCCGAAGGTCTCGGATGACTTGTCCCCGACAGCAAGCTTTCAATGAGTGAAAGCGGGCCTTGTACGCAAGGCCTGTGAAAACAATTCCAAAATTTACGGCAAATACTCATGAGCAATTACACAGAAGCCGGCCGTCCACCCGACGTGGCAGCCGACGCGGGCAACACTCAGCGCAGCAAAGGCCTGGCCAAGGGCCGTTTGGGCTTGCTGGCCAGCGTGGTGCTGGGCATTTCCACCATCGCCCCGGTCTACACCCTGACCGGCGCCCTTGGCCCGACCGTGCGCGAGGTCGGTGCCCACCTGCCAGCCGTGTTCATCGTCGGCTTCCTGCCGATGTTGCTGGTGGCCCTGGGCTACCGCGAGCTGAACTCGGCAGAACCGGACAGCGGTACATCGTTCACCTGGTCGGCACGTGCCTTCGGCCCGATGATCGGCTGGATTGGCGGTTGGGGGTTGGTGGTTGCCACCACCATCGTGCTGTCGAACCTGGCAGGGGTGGCAGTCGACTTCTTCTACCTGTTTCTGGGCCAGATCACCGGCAAGCATGAGCTGGCGGCGTTGGCCGATAACCTGTTGATCAACATCGTTACCTGTTGCGTGTTCATCGCCCTGGCCGTGTGGATCTGCTGTCGCGGCATCGCCACCACCATGACCGTGCAGTACGGCCTGGTGGCCTTGCAGTTGGTGGTGCTGATCGGATTTGCCGTCGCCGCCTTTGGCGGTACCACCGCGCCGCCACCGCTGGCGTTCGATTTCGCCTGGTTCAACCCGTTTGGTGTCGAGTCGTTCTCGGCCTTTGCCGCTGGGCTGTCGCTGTCGATCTTCATCTTCTGGGGCTGGGACACGTGCCTGACCGTCAGCGAAGAGTCGGTGGGCAGCGAAGAGGTGCCGGGCAAGGCCGCCACCTGGACCGTGATGCTGATCCTCGGCCTTTACCTGTTCACCGCCATCGCCACTCTGCAGTTTGCCGGTATCAGCGAAACGGGCCTGGGCCTGAACAACCCGCGCATCCAGGAGAACGTCTTTGCCCACCTGGCCGGCCCGGTCATGGGGCCGCTGGCGATCCTGATGTCCATCGCGGTGCTGGCCAGTACCGCGGCGTCGTTGCAGTCGACCTTCGTGGCGCCGGCGCGCACCCTCCTGGCGATGGGGTACTACGGTGCAGTGCCGCCGAAATTCGCCAGCGTCTGCCCGCGTTCGCAAACCCCGCGCTACGCCACTATTTGTGCGGGCCTGGCAGCAGGTCTGTTCTACGTGACCATGCGTAGCCTGAGCGAGAACGTGCTGGCAGATACCATCACCGCGCTGGGCATGATGATCTGCTTCTATTATTCGCTGACCGCATTTGCCTGCGTCTGGTATTTCCGTGGCAGCCTGTTCGACAGCCTGCGCCACTTCATCATGCGCGGCCTGTGCCCGTTGGTGGGTGGGGTGATCCTGTCGGTGATCTTCATACGGACTGCCATCGACAGCGCCTCGCCGGACTTCGGCAGTGGTTCGCATGTGGGCGGGTTGGGGCTGGTGTTCGTGATTGCCGCGATCATCTCGGTGCTGGGCATCGGGCTGATGATGCTGTCGCGCATGCGCGCGCCGGCTTACTTCCTGGGGGCTACCCTGCGTCAGCAGGCTACCCTGCCGTTGCAGGAATAAATAATTGGGGCTGCAAAGCAGCCCCAATTCGTTCTTCAGCTGATCATTTGCTTCAGCAGCGTCGCATGACGCTGTTGCTGTTTCTTCAACAGCAAGCGATTCGAGCGGAACACCGCCTTCAAATCCTCCAGCGCCACGTCGAAATCATCATTGATGATCACGTAGTCATACTCGTCGTAGTGCACCATCTCGCTGACCGCTTCTTTCATGCGCCCGGCAATGATTTCTTCGCTGTCCTGCCCACGGCCATCCAGGCGGTGACGCAGCGCCTCCTGACTAGGTGGCAGGATGAACACCGACAACGCCTGTGGCATCAGCTTGCGCACCTGCTGGGCGCCTTGCCAGTCGATTTCCAGGATCAGGTCGTAGCCCTGATCCAGCGTCTGCTGCAGCGCGCTGCGCGAGGTGCCGTAGAAGTTGCCGAACACTTCGGCATGCTCCAGAAAGTCGCCTTGCGCGATCAGCGCCTTGAATTCTTCGTGGACCACGAAGTGGTAGTTCACCCCGTGTTCCTCGCCCGGGCGCATGGCGCGGGTGGTGTGCGAGACCGAAACGCGGATCTGCCGGTCGTCCTTGGTCAGGGCCGTTACCAGGCTGGTCTTGCCGGCGCCCGAAGGGGCCGAAACGATGTAGAGGGTGCCGCTGCTGTGGTTCATGGTCGGGGTGGCCTTACTCGATGTTCTGTACTTGTTCACGCATCTGTTCGATCAATACCTTCAGGTTGACCGCCGCTTGCGTGCTGCGTGGGTCGAAGGCCTTGGAGCCGAGGGTGTTGGCTTCGCGGTTGAGTTCCTGCATCAGGAAGTCCAGGCGCCGCCCTGCGGCGCCGCCGCCCTTGAGTACCCGGCGCACTTCAGTGACGTGGGTGCTGAGGCGGTCGAGCTCCTCGGCCACGTCGCTCTTCTGCGCCAGCAGCACCATCTCTTGTTCCAGGCGCTGTGGGTCGAGCTCGGCTTGCATGTCGCCGAAACGGTCGAGGATCTTCTGCCGCTGCGCCGCCAGCATCTGCGGCACCAGGGCGCGCAAGGTGGTGACTTCGCTGGACATGTTGTCCAGGCGCTCGTTGATCAGCCGGGCCAGTTCCTGGCCTTCGCGCAGGCGGCCGGCCTTGAGTTCGGCCAGGGCTTCGTCGAACAGTGCCATGGCTTCGGCGTTCAGTGCCTGCGGGTCGCTGGTGTCGGCCACCAGCACGCCTGGCCACGACAGCACTTCCAGCGGGTTCAGGGGTGCTGGCTGCTTGATCAGGCCGGCCACTTCCTCGGCGGCGGCAACCAGTTGCGCGGCGCGTTCGCGGTCTACCTTCAGCGGCTTGCCGTTGCTGTCTTCGTTGAGGCGCAAGGTGCATTCCACCTTGCCCCGCGACAAGCCCTGGCGCAGGCCTTCACGCACGGCGCCTTCGAGGTCGCGCAGGGCCTCTGGCAGGCGCAGGTGCGGTTCCAGGTAACGGTGGTTGACCGAACGCAGCTCCCAGATCAGGGTGCCTTGGCTGCCGGCGCGCTCGACACGAGCAAAAGCGGTCATGCTGTGCACCATGGGGAGTACCTCGCTTAGTTGAATGGACGGTGGGAGCCTCTCGGCTGCAAGGCGCAGGATTGTAGCGCAGTGGGGCCGTGGCGCCCAATCCACCTATGTTACCGACGGGCGGCCGCGCCAGTAGGAAAAGGCGACGGGCTGTGGCGGGTACGACAATAGGCATGTCTTCCCCGGGCTGCGGGCTCTATAATGCTCGGCAGATTCAAAGTCCCAGTACAGGTATCCCAGATGAAACGTCCAAGTGGTCGCGCCGCCGATCAGCTCCGCTCGATCCGCATCACCCGCAACTACACCAAGCACGCCGAAGGGTCGGTACTGGTCGAGTTCGGTGACACCAAGGTCATCTGCACGGTCAGCGTTGAAAACGGTGTGCCGCGCTTCCTGAAAGGCCAGGGCCAAGGCTGGCTGACCGCCGAATACGGCATGCTGCCGCGTTCTACCGGTGAGCGTAACCAGCGCGAAGCCAGCCGTGGCAAACAGGGTGGTCGCACCCTGGAAATCCAGCGCCTGATCGGCCGCTCGCTGCGCGCCGCACTGGACATGAGCAAGCTGGGCGACATCACCCTGTACGTCGACTGCGACGTGATCCAGGCCGATGGCGGTACCCGTACCGCGTCCATCACCGGTGCCATGGTCGCCCTGTGCGACGCGCTGGCGGTGATCAAGAAACGCGGTGGCCTGAAGGCCGGCAACCCGCTCAAGCACATGATCGCTGCTGTGTCGGTGGGCATGTACCAGGGCGAAGCCGTGCTCGACCTGGACTACCTGGAAGACTCCGCCGCCGAAACCGACCTGAACGTGGTCATGACCAGCGCCGGTGGCTTTATCGAGGTGCAGGGCACTGCCGAAGGTGCGCCGTTCCAGCCTGAAGACTTCAACGCCATGCTGGCCCTGGCGCAGAAGGGCATGACCGAAATCTTCGAGCTGCAGCAGGCTGCACTGGCGGACTGACTGATTTCGTAAATACAAAAAAAGCCGACATTACTGTCGGCTTTTTTGTATCTGAGCAACACGCTTAGATGGTCAACGTCCAGTCATAGTCCACGATCAGCGGCGCATGCTGGGAGAAGCGCGGCTGACGCGGCAGGCGGGCGTTACGCACGAAGCGGCGCAGGCCTGGCGTGAGGATCTGGTAGTCGAACCGATAGCCCAGGTTGAGCATCTCGGCCTGCTCGTTGTCCGGCCACCAGCTGTACTGGTCGCCTTCACGGCTGACTTCGCGCAGGGCATCGACGTAACCCATCTCGCCAGTGATCGCATCCATCCAGGCGCGCTCCGGCGCCAGGAAGCCCGGCGATTGCTGACTGTCACGCCAGTTCTTGATGTCGAGCTTCTGCTGCGCCACGTAGAACGAGCCGCAATAGATGTACTCGCGACGCTTGCGACGCTGCTTGTCCAGGTACTTGGCGAAGTCGTCCATCAACTTGAACTTCTGATTCAAGTCTTCGTCGCCGTTCATGCCCGAAGGCAGCAGCAGGCTGGCAATACTGACTTTGTCGAAATCTGCTTGCAGGTAACGCCCGTAGCGGTCGGCTGTCTCGAAGCCCAGGCCGGTGATGACTGCCTTGGGCTGCATGCGCGAATAAAGGGCCACACCACCTTGGGCAGGCACCTCCGCGTCGCAGGCATAAAGGAAATAGCCATCGAGCTGGAAAGCTGGGTCATCGAGTTCAAAGGCCGAGGCGCGGGTATCCTGAAGGCAGATGACGTCGGCATTCTGGGCTTGCAGCCAGCTGAGCAAACCACGCTCGGCCGCAGCCTGAATGCCATTCACGTTCACACTGATGATCCGCATAAATGGCCCCAAAAATCTCGTGCGTGTATGATACCCGAGCTCAACCCATTTAGCTAAATCCGTGGTGTCCGGGACTATTCATGCAGCCGTATCAGCGCGACTTTATCCGTTTTGCCATCGATCGCGGGGTACTGCGTTTCGGTGAATTCACCCTGAAATCGGGGCGTACCAGCCCGTATTTCTTCAATGCCGGCCTGTTCAACACAGGATCCGCGCTGGCCGAGCTGGGGCGCTGCTACGCTGCCGCCATCGTCGACAGCAAGATCTCATTCGACGTGCTGTTTGGCCCGGCCTACAAGGGTATTCCGTTGGCGGCGACCACTGCCGTGGCCTTGGCGGACCAGCATAAGCTCGACGTGCCTTGGTGCTTCAACCGCAAGGAAGCCAAGGACCACGGCGAAGGCGGCAGCCTGGTTGGCGCACCGCTGGCCGGTGATGTGCTGATCATCGACGACGTGATCACCGCCGGTACTGCCATCCGCGAAGTCATGCAGATCATCAACGCCCAGCAGGCCAAGGCCGCCGGCGTGCTGATCGCGCTGAACCGCGAAGAGCGTGGCAATGGCGAGCTGTCGGCGATCCAGGAAGTGGAGCGCGACTTCGGTATCCCGGTGGTCAGCATCGTTTCGCTGACCCAGGTGCTGGAGTTCCTGGCCGATGACCCGCAGCTGAAGCAGCATCTGCCGGCTGTCGAGGCTTACCGGGCGCAGTACGGGATCTGATCCTGGCCTGGAAATGAAAAAGGCGACCTTCTTGTGAAGGTCGCCTTTTTTTTGTCGCCTGTTTCGGCCGATCAGCGCTGCTTGCGGTTGGTAATCAGGGTACCCACGCCGCTGTCGGTGAAGATTTCCAGCAGCACAGCATTCGGCACACGGCCGTCGATGATGTGCGAGCTGTTCACGCCGCCCTGCACCGCATCCAGTGCGCACTTGATCTTCGGCAGCATGCCGCCGTAGATGGTGCCGTCAGCGATCAGTTCGTTGACCTGTTCGGTGGTCAGGCCAGTCAGAACCTGGCCCTGCTTGTCCATCAAACCGGCGATGTTGGTCAGCAGCATCAGCTTCTCGGCTTTCAGCGCCTCGGCTACCTTGCCTGCTACCAGGTCGGCGTTGATGTTGTACGACTCACCGTTGGCACCCACGCCGATCGGCGCGATGACCGGGATGAAGTCACCCTTCACCAGCATGTTCAGCAGGTCGGTGTTCACGCTCACCACTTCGCCAACGTGGCCGATGTCGATGATTTCCGGGGTGGTCATCTCGGGCGTCTGGCGGCTGACGGTCAGCTTGCGGGCGCGAATCAGCTCCGCGTCCTTGCCGGTCAGGCCGATGGCGCTGCCGCCGTGGCGGTTGATCAGGTTGACGATGTCCTTGTTCACCTGGCCACCCAGCACCATCTCCACCACGTCCATGGTCGCCGAGTCGGTGACGCGCATGCCGTCGATGAAGTGGCTTTCGATCGACAGGCGCTTGAGCAGGTCGCCGATCTGCGGGCCACCACCGTGGACCACCACGGGGTTGATACCCACAGCCTTCATCAGCACGATGTCACGGGCGAAGCCGGTTTTGAGCTCCTCGCTCTCCATCGCGTTGCCGCCGTACTTGATCACCAGGGTCTTGCCGACAAAGCGGCGGATGTAAGGCAGTGCTTCGGACAAAACCTCGGCTACATGGGAAGCGGCATCGCGATCGAGGGTCATGCAGGGCTCCTGTAAGGAACAGATAGTCGGTCAGAACGGCAGTTGCAGCTCAGGGGCAACCCGCAGCAACTGGGTACGGAAAACATCCTTGATACGTTGCAATTCGGCGTCGCTGTCGGCCTCGAAGCGCAGCACCAGCACCGGGGTGGTGTTGGAGGCGCGAACCAGGCCCCAGCCGTGGGCATAGTCCACCCGCACACCGTCGATGGTGGTCAGGTTGGCTTCGCCCCAGTCGGCGTCGCGTTGCAGTGCATCAATGATGCTGAATTTACCCTCGTCGGTCACATCAATATTGATTTCCGGCGTGGAAATATCGTTCGGGAAGGCGGCAAACAGGTTTTCGGCGCTTTGCCCGGCCTGGCTGAGGATTTCCAGCAGGCGTGCGGCACTGTAGATGCCGTCGTCGAAACCGTACCAGCGTTCCTTGATGAAGATGTGACCGCTCATCTCGCCGGCCAGCAGCGAGCCTGTCTGTTTCATCTTCTTCTTGATCAACGAATGACCGGTCTTCCACATCAGTGCGCGGCCGCCGTGTTGCTCGATCAGCGGAGTCAGGCGACGGGTGCATTTGACGTCGAAGATGATTTCGGCGCCCGGGTTGCGCGCCAGCACGTCCTGGGCAAACAGCATCAGCAGGCGGTCGGGGTAGACGATGCTGCCGGTATTGGTCACTACGCCAACGCGGTCGCCATCGCCGTCGAAGGCCAGGCCGATGTCGGCGCCGGTTTCCTTGACCTTGGCGATCAGGTCTTCAAGGTTTTCCGGCTTGCCCGGGTCCGGGTGGTGGTTGGGGAAGTTGCCGTCCACCTCACAGAACAGCGGGATCACTTCGCAGCCCAGGGCTTCGATCAGTTGGGGTGCGATCACGCCAGCGGCACCGTTGCCGCAGTCCACCACCACCTTGAGCTTTTTCGCCAGCTTCACGTCATCGACGATCTGCTGGAAGTAGCGGTCAAGGATCTCGACCTTTTCCACGCGGCCTTCGGCCAAGGTCAGGTCGTTGGTTTTCAGACGGGTGAGCAGGGCCTGGATCTGTTCGTTGGCCAGCGTGTCGCCAGCGATGACGATCTTGAAGCCGTTGTAGTCCGACGGGTTGTGGCTGCCCGTCAGCATCACGCCCGACTTGCCTGCTAGCACGTTGGCCGCGTAGTACAGGGCCGGGGTGGGCACCAGGCCGACGTCGCTGACGTGGCAGCCGGCATCGACCAGGCCCTTGATCAGTTGTTCGACCAGCATCGGGCCGGACAGGCGGCCATCACGGCCGACCGAAACCTGCGGTTCGCCCTGGGCCAGGCTTTGCGCACCGATGGCGCGACCGATCCAGTAGGCGGTTTCGGCGTGAAGGGTTTTGCCGACCACGCCGCGGATGTCATACGCGCGGAAAATGCTGTCGGGCAATGCGGCGGGGACCAGGTGGGCCATGTCGTTCATCTCTGGAAGCTCCATTAGTCAAAGGCTTTCTGGGCAGGCGCAAACTGAACGCTTGGACGGTGCTTTCGCCAGAGAGTTCGCCATCCTTGGCCTGAACGGTCCTCTGCCGGCTCAGTGGCTGCCGGAGTGACCGAAGCCGCCAGCACCACGCTGGCTTTCATCGAAGGCTTCGACGATGTCGAAATGGGCCTGTACCACCGGCACCAGCACCAGCTGGGCGATACGCTCGCCAACGGCGATGGTGAACGGCGTGTTGCCGCGGTTCCAGCACGACACCATCAGCTCGCCCTGGTAATCCGAGTCGATCAGGCCGACCAGGTTGCCCAGCACGATGCCGTGTTTATGGCCCAGGCCCGAGCGCGGCAGGATCACCGCCGCCAGGCCCGGGTCGCCGATGTAGATCGACAGGCCGGTAGGGATCAGCAGGGTCTGGCCTGGCTCAAGGACAGTGTCCTCCTTGAGCAGGGCGCGCAGGTCCAGGCCGGCAGAGCCAGGGGTGGCGTAGGTCGGCAGGGGGAATTCGGTGCCCAGGCGTGGGTCGAGGATCTTGGCTTGAAGAGCGTGCATGTAACTTATTGAACCTGATTGAGCCGTTCGGCGATGAAGGCGACCAGTTGCCGGGCGATCTTGCCCTTGCTGGTCTGCGCGAAGAGGGTCTGGTGCTGCTGGCGGTCGATCACGGTCAAGGCGTTTTCTTCGCTGTTGAAGCCGATGCTGGGGTTGGCCACATCATTGGCGACGATCAGGTCGAGGTTCTTGTCCTTGAGCTTGCGCGTGGCGTAATCGAGCAGGTGTTCGGTTTCGGCGGCGAAGCCGACGCTGAACGGGCGGTCGCTGCGGCCAGCAATGGTGGCAAGGATATCGGGATTGCGCACCATCTGCAGCAGCATGCCGTCGCCGGTCGTAGGATCTTTCTTCAGTTTTTGTGTGGCAACCACTTCCGGGCGGTAGTCCGCGACCGCTGCCGAGGCGATGAACAGGTCGCACGGCATGGCCGCTTCACAGGCCGCGAGCATGTCCCGCGCGCTGACCACGTCGATACGGCTGACCCGGTCGGGGGTTGGCAGGTGCACCGGGCCAGTGACGAGGGTCACCCGAGCCCCGGCTTCGGCAGCCGCTTCGGCCAGGGCGAAGCCCATCTTGCCGGAGCTATGATTGGTGATGTAGCGCACCGGGTCGATGTTTTCCTGGGTCGGCCCGGCAGTGATCAATACGTGTTTGCCGGTGAGTGCCTGGCGCTTGAAGCTTTCTGCGGCGCACCAGGCCAGGTCGGTGGCTTCGAGCATGCGGCCCAGGCCCACGTCACCACAGGCCTGGCTACCGGAGGCCGGGCCGAACACCTGGATACCACGGCTCCTGAGCAGCTCAAGGTTGGCCTGGGTGGCCGGGTCGCGCCACATGGCCTGGTTCATGGCCGGGGCCACGGCGACGGTGGCATCGGTGGCCAGCACCAGGGTGGTCAGCAGGTCGTCGGCCATGCCTTGGGCCATGCGCGCCATGAGGTCGGCGGTGGCCGGGGCGATCAGCACCAGGTCGGCCCACTTGGCCAGTTCGATATGGCCCATGGCTGCTTCGGCGGCCGGGTCGAGCAGGTCCATGTGCACCGGGTGGCCCGACAGCGCCTGCAGGGTCAGCGGGGTGATGAACTCGGCACCACCACGGGTCATGACGACGCGCACCTGCGCGCCGTGCTCCAGGAGTCGGCGAATCAGCTCGGCGCTTTTGTAGGCGGCAATGCCGCCACCTACGCCGAGAACGATGCGCTTGCGATACAGCCGCTGCATAGGCTTGCCTTTTTCCAGTGAGAGCGGGCGGCGACGTTCGAAAATGCCTGCGGCAGAACGTCGCATGTACGAGGCGAAATAGATTAACACAGGGTCGAAATGGGCCGCAGCAAGGGCAGGGGACGGGGATGAATATCAGGGAGTGGCCCGCTGAAGAGCGGCCGAGGGAGAAGTTGTTGTTGCGTGGGGCTGGGAGCCTGACCGATACGGAGTTGCTGGCTGTTTTTCTTGGCTCAGGTGTACGCGGGCGCAATGTCGTGGAGATGTCGCGAGGTCTGCTGGTGAAGTTCGGCAGCTTGCGTCAGCTGCTGGAGGCCGACCGTGAAGCCTTCATGAGCGAGCTTGGGTTGGGCCCTGTGAGGTACGGCCAGTTGCAGGCATTGCTGGAGATCGGACGCAGGCACCTTGCAACTTCGATTGAGCGTGAGTCTGCCATGGACAGCCCGGAAACGGTGCGGCGCTATTTGAAGGCCATGCTGCGGCATGAGGCCAGTGAAGTGTTCGGGTGCCTGTTTCTGGACACCAAGCACCGGCCGTTGGCGTTCGAGATCCTGTTCAGGGGCACGATAGACCGGGCGAGTGTTTACCCGAGAGAGGTGGTGCGGCGGGCTTTGCTGCATAACGCGGCGGCGTTGATCCTTCGCGGTTATGGTGTCAACTCTAGTGTTTCACTCGGCTGAAGTGCCCGAGATAGAAGCATTCCTTGATGCTTATTCAGATTTTGATGTTCCATATTCAGTGTTGCAGAGCAAATTTGATTTTAGGCCCAGGCGGGCCACCACAGCAGTCAGCTTCACCAACAATTGTGATGCTAGGTCCCGGATGACTGGGGCTCAGGCTGTTGCTTGCGGTTCACAGAAAAGCTGGGAATTCCTACCCATCTTCCCGAAAAAGCTGAACATTACGGCAAAATCTGATGGAACCTACTCCACGTGGCCAAGGGATCCTACATCGCTGATGGCATTTTGACCTTCTCCACTCATTGTGTACCGCTGGATAAAAAGGCGAGAATGCGCGCGCAATGGAAGGCATGATGCGCGCAGGTCGGCGCTCTCGTGGCAGGATGTCACCGGCTTCATGCCTCCACAGCCAAGGCTCGCACGAGCCTTTAAGCTTAATGCCAATTTGTGGAGAGTGATGTGCTGAGTGACGACGACCAAAAGCTAGCCAAGATCCTTTTTGGCCTTCTGAAAAATGCGACTAGCCAAGCCGTCGTCAAGGAATTCCTCCGGACGAAGGGCATCCCCGTTTCTGCGCAAAACTGGGACGATCTCTATGAGAAGCGGATCGAGCCTGCCCTCAAGGATAAAAAACTTGCCCTGAAAGACCTCCGTGATCTACTGCAGCAGGTGGAGGAGTTTGGCAAGCAGCACTCGTTCCTTTTCCAGTGCACTGAAGAGCGGGCAATCGGCCTGCTGTCTCCTACGCGCATCGCTTCAATCGCAGCAGCTGAGGGCCTTTCGGGGCTGTTTACTCACCCGCTGGATCTTGAGATGCCCGACGAGGCCACAATCGTCGACATCCGCCTGTACCGTCCGGACCCGCAGAAGACACCGGTTTCGCTT
>NZ_JBICKA010000027.1:0-54687 GCF_043103635.1 Pseudomonas sp. yb_9
AGTACCTGTGGGAACAAGGTGTTGCAGCAGTCAGCGCACGCCAGGCGAAACGATGATCTTCACGTTCTCCTCTTTGTTGTTCACCAGTTCCTCGAAGCCCAGTTCGACAATCTGCTCCAACCCGATCCGCCCGGTCACCAGCGGGCGAATATCCAGCCGGCCATCCGCAATGAAGGCAATCACATCGGCAAACTCGCCGTTGTACGCCAACGCTCCCAGTACCTGCTTCTCGGTGGATACCAATTCGAAGAAGTTGAACTCGCTAGGCTCTTCAAAAATACCCACCAGCACGCACTTACCCGCCTTGCGGATGGTGTCGATGGCCAGCTTGGCCGTGTGCTTGTTGCCGATGCACTCAAAGCTCACATCGGCCCCCAGCCCGGCGGTCAGTGCACGGATTTCCGCCAGCGCGTCGCACTGGCTAGGGTCCAGCACCACGTTGGCGCCTACCTCTTTGGCCTTGGCCTTGCGCGCCGAGGACATTTCCAGCGCAATCACTTGCGCCGCGCCCGCAGCCTTGGCGCACATGATGGTACACAGGCCGATGGTGCCTGCACCCACCACCACAACCGTTTGCCCAAGCAGGCTGCCGGCCTTTTTCACCGCGTGCATACCCACCGCCAGCGGCTCGATCAGTGCCCCCGCCTCTGGCGGGAAGCCTTGCGGCAAGCGGTACAGCAGGTTGGCGGGTACGTTGACCAGCTCGGCAAAGGCGCCATTGTTCATCAGGCCGGTGAACGCCAGGCGCTCGCAGATGTTGTACAGGCCGTGGGTGCAGTAATAGCAAGTACCACAATGCTGGCAGGCGTCCGCCGCCACCGGGTCACCTACCGCAAAACCCTCCACGCCTTCGCCAAGCTTGGCGATCTGGCCGCAGAATTCGTGGCCGAGGATGCACTGGCCCTGGATGCCGGTCAGCGGGTGCGGTGCCTCCACCGGGATGAACACCGGGCCGGCGACGTATTCGTGCAGGTCGGAGCCGCAGATGCCGCACCAGTCCACCTTGATCTGCACCCAGCCGGGTGCCGGGTCGGCTGGTAGGGGTACCTGTTCGACGCGAATGTCATTGCGGCCATGCCAGACGGCGGCGCGCATGTGGGTGTGGCTCAGGTCATTCATTGTTGTTCTCCAGGCTCACGGGAAAGGGCTTAGTGCTTTCGCAGGAATGCGAGCACCTGCTGGTTGACCTGTTCGGCCGCCTCCATCTGCACCATATGCCCGGCCTCTGGCAGCACCAGCACTTCGGCCTCCAGGCCCTCTGCGTGGCTGGCCGGGATAATCGCGTCCTTGCCGCCCCATACCACCAGTGCCGGATGCTGCCCCAGCACGCCGCGCAGTTCATGGCGCTGGCGGTCACCCTCGGCAATGGCCGATGCCAACTGGCGCAAGGCGTTATCAACACCTTCCAGGCGCTTGAACTTGAGCATGTCTTCCAGCATCTGCCGGGTGACCAGTGCCGGGTCGGCGAACAGCTGCACCATCTGCGGTTTGAGGGCGTTGCGGTTTGCGGCGGCAACAAAGCCTTGCAGGTACTGCCCATTGATTGCCTCACCCAGGCCGGCACTGGCGATCAGGCTCAGGCTGGCCACCCGCTGCGGCGCCAGGCGCGCCACGTTCAGGCTGACCGCGCCACCCATGGAGTGGCCGGCCAGGTGGGCTTTGGCGATATCCAGGTGGTCGAGCAGGGCCAGTACGGTTTCGCTCAGTTCATCCAGGTCGCCCCGTTGCAGGGCCTTGGCCGACTCGCCGTGCCCCGGCAGGTCGAGGGCGATCACCCGGCGGTCGGCTGCCAGCGCCGGGTGGTTGAACAGCCAGTTGTTGAGGTCGCCGCCGAAGCCGTGTACCAGTATCAGCGGCGTACCGCCTTCGCCCAGTTCGAACCAGCGCAACAGGCGGCCGCCCACTTCAGCCTTCTGCGGGGCCGGCCCTTGTGCCTGATCGGCGCCTCCTTCGGCGACGAACTCGGCCTGGAAGCGCTGTACCACCGCGTCGATCTCGGCGTCCTCGGCTTCGCCTTCCACCACCACCGCCAGTAGCGCGCCGACCGGCAAGGTTTCATCCGGTTTGGCCACCTGGCGGCGCAGTACGCCACTGAACGGGGCTTCGACGCTGCTGCTGATCTTGTCGGTCTCGACGTCCAGCACCTCGTCGCCCTTGTTGATTTCGTCGCCTTCCTGCTTGAGCCAGGCGTCCACCCGGCCCTCGGTCATCGAAAGGCCCCACTTGGGCATGGTCAGGGTATGGATCTGGCTCATGCGGCACTCCTTGCAGCTTCGATCACCTTGCGCACGGCAGCTTCGATCTTCGCCGCGTCAGGGATGTACAGGTCTTCCAGGGCATCGGAGAACGGCACCGGGGTGTGCGGTGCGGTGACCATTTCGATCGGGCCCTTGAGCGCGCCGAAGGCCTTCTGCGCCACCAGCGCGCTGATGTCGGTGGCCATGGAGCAACGCGGGTTGGCTTCGTCGATCACCACCAGGCGGCCGGTTTTTTCCACGCTTTCCAGAATGCTGTCTTCGTCCAGCGGGCTGGTGGTGCGCAGGTCCAGCACCTCGCAGTCGATGCCCTGGCGGGCCAGGTTGTTGGCAGCCTCCAGCGCCACATGCACCATGCGCCCGTAAGTGACCAGGGTCACATCGTCACCATCGCGCAGGAAGTTGGCCTCGCCGAACGGTACGGTGTACACCTCTTCCGGCACCTCCCCCTGCATGCTGTACAGCAGCTTGTGCTCGCAGAAGATCACCGGGTCGTTGTCGCGGATCGCCTGGATCAACAGGCCTTTGGCATCGTAAGGCGAGGACGGGCACACCACTTTCAGGCCCGGGATGTGCGTCCACAGCGAGGTGAGCATCTGCGAGTGCTGGGCCGCCGCACGCAGGCCGGCGCCATACATGGTGCGCATCACCAGCGGGGTGACTGCCTTGCCGCCGAACATGTAGCGGAACTTGGCGGCCTGGTTAAGGATCTGGTCCAGGCAGCAGCCGGCGAAGTCGACGAACATCAGCTCGCACACCGGGCGCAGGCCCTGGGTGGCGGCACCGACGGCGGCCCCGACATAGCCGATTTCCGATAGCGGCGCGTCCAGCACGCGGCCCGGAAACTGGTGGTACAGGCCTTTGGTCACGCCCAGCACGCCACCCCAGGCGTCATCCTCGCCCGGGGCGCCGGCACCGCCGGCCACGTCTTCGCCAATGATGAACACCGTACTGTCGCGCCGCATTTCCTGGGCCAGGGCTTCGTTGATGGCCTGCTGGTAGCTGATCTTTCTTGCCATGGTGGTTCTCCTGTTGTTCTTGTAATCCGCGGCTCAGGGGTAGGCGACGTAAACGTCGGTGAGCAGGTCGGCGGGCTGTGGCTTGGGATCGGACTTGGCGCGGCGCACGGCGTCCTCGATAAGGTCTTCGATGCGGGCGTCGATGGCGTCCAGTTGCTCGGCAGTGAGCAGGCCGGCTCGGGTGGTCTTGTTGCGGAACTGCATGAGGCAATCGCGGGATTCGCGCAGGTTCTTCACTTCATCCGGGGCGCGGTAGGTTTGCGCATCGCCTTCGAAGTGGCCGTAGTAGCGGCTGAGCTTGACCTCGATCAGCGACGGGCCTTGCCCGGAGCGTGCGCGCTCGATGGCCGCGCCAGCGGCCTCGTACACCGCAAAAAAGTCGAAACCATCGATGGTGACACCCGGCATGCCGAAACCGGCGGCGCGGTCGGCAATATGGTCGCAGGCTACGGACCAATTGGAGGCAGTTGCCTCGGCATAGCCGTTGTTTTCGGCCACGAAGATGCAGGGCAGGTTCATGATCGACGCCATGTTCATGGCCTCGAACACCGCACCTTCGTTGGAGGCGCCATCGCCGAAGAAGGCCACCGATACATCGTCGCGGCCTTTGATCTTGGCGGCCAGCGCCGCCCCGGCTACCAGCGGGGCGCCAGCGCCGACGATGCCGTTGGCGCCGAGCATGCCTTTTTCCAGGTCGGCAATGTGCATCGAGCCGCCCTTGCCGCCACATACGCCGGTCTTCTTGCCGTAGATCTCGGCCATCATGCCGTACACGTCCACGCCCTTGGCGATGCAGTGGCCATGACCACGGTGGGTTGACGCGATGCAGTCGCTGTCGCGCAAATGGGCCATGACCCCGGCGGCCGAGGCCTCTTCGCCAGCGTACAAGTGGACAAAGCCTGGGATCTCGCCGGTGGCGAATTCCACATGCAGGCGTTCTTCGAAGGCACGGATGGTGCGCATCACTTCATAGGCATGCAGCAGTTGTTCGGGACTCAGTTGATTGGACATCTTGTTGTTCTCCAGGGTTGTCTCAACGCGGGGATGCAGGGTGCAGCCGGTGGCCGCGCGGTACGGCCAGCAGGTGATGGCGGGCGGCATGCGCCAGTACGGCCTCGACATCCACGCTCAACGGGCCTTGGTGGTCGAGGGTGACGGTGGGCGTGTCGTGCTCGGCGAATTCGATCTCGCGTTCGCCGTCCAGGGCCAGGGTGCCGCTGGTCAGGCTCAGGCGATGGGCAACGCCAGGTGTCAGCGGGCCGCTGGCGGTGATGCCGCAGGCTTGCAGCAGGCCGGGCGCCAGCGGCGCGAGCAATGCTTGTTCGGCGCCGGGGTAAAGGCGTACCCAGGCGCCGTGCGGGTCTTGGCGTGACACTGGGCACCACAGGCCGCACAGGGCCGAGAGGCCGATGGCATGGGGTTCGGCGAAGCAGGCGAAGACTTCGCTCAGGTCCTCGCTGCGGCTGAGCGCACGGGCGCCGATGAAGCGCTGTGGCGACACGGCCACTTCGACCAAGGCCCATTCGGCCAGCTGTTGCTCGGGCACGCTTACCAGCAGGCGCTTGTTACGGCGCAGGCCGATGCTGGCGGGTACCAGGCCGCTGGCGAACAGGCCACCGGCAAGGCCAGCGCTGGTGGCTTCGCGCAGTTCGGGGAACGCATTGTTGGTGCCGGTGGACAACGTCAGCAGCGGCACGTCACCGGCCTCGGCAGCGACTGCCTTGTGGGTGCCATCGCCACCGAGCACGGCGATCATCGCCACGCCGCGCTCGACCATGCACCGGGTGGCCAGGCGAGTGTCGGCAACGGTCTGGTTCAGCGGCAGGTCGAGTATTTCGAGGTCAGGCCAGTGCTGGTTTCGGGCGCCCGGGCCCTGGCTGGCCTTGAGCACGGCAGCGGCGATGCCGGTCATGTCGCTGGGCAACAGCACCTGGCCGATACCGGTGGCACCGAAGGCCGCCAGCAGGCGCTGGATGGCCGAGGCCTTGTCGGTGCTGGAATAGAGCCCGGCATTGGCGGTCAGGCGGCGCAGGTCGCGGCCAGAGGCAGGGTTGGCAATGATCCCGACAATCGGGGCGGGTAGCGGCATGGCGCACCTCGTATTTTTGTTTGCCAAGGCAGGAGCAAGCGCGGTGCCAGCTTTCTTTTATTTGGCTGAAGTGGCCGGGATAGAAGGCTTTGATTGCGTTCTGGCATGCCTGTGCCACGGTGCTGGCGAGACGCCGGGTGCCAGTGCCAGGCCGGCATTGCCGAGACGCTGAGACGCGGCGTCTCAAGCCAGCCGGTAATCACACAGTGCTTGTCGGGGCATGCCCAGAGGCGCTTAATGGCCGGACAACGATAAAAACAGCAACGAGAACCGGAGGGCCTGAATGCTTGCCGCGAACTCCCGAGCCCATGTCGACTGCGTCAGCAGGGTGTTGAAGAATGCCGACCGCCTGCCGCAGGCGCCGGTGCCACCGCTGATTCTCGATTCATGGCGCCGCTCCATGGACCTTTACCGCCTCGACCCGGGGTCCCAGCAGGGGCCGCGTATCCTTTCCCAAAGCCTGCTGAACGAGTGCCGCGAACGCGCCGAACTGTTCCTGCGCATCGCCAGCGATGCTGTGGCTCGCCTGCACGAACGGGTACGCGGTGCCGACTACTGCGTACTGCTGACCGATGCCCAGGGGCGCACCATCGATTACCGGGTCGAGTCGGCCATCCGCAACGACTGCCGCAAGGCCGGGCTGTACCTGGGCACCTGCTGGTCGGAAGGCGAGGAGGGTACCTGCGGCGTGGCGGCGGTGTTGACCACCAAGGCCCCGGTCACCGTGCACAAGCGCGACCACTTCCGCGCTGCGTTCATCGGCCTGACCTGCACGGCGGCACCGGTATTCGACCCGCTGGGCGAGTTGTTGGGCGTGGTGGATGTGTCAGCCTTGCAGTCGCCAGACGACCGCCGTAGCCAGCACCTGATCCGCCAACTGGTTGAGCAGACCGCCCGCGAGATCGAAAACGCCTTTTTCATGCACAGTGCCCAAGGCCACTGGGTGATGCGCGCCCACGGCACGCCGGGTTATGTGGAAAGCCAGCCGGACTACCTGCTGGCCTGGGATGCCGATGGCCGCCTGCAGGCGATCAACAGCCTGGCGCGGCAACGGCTGGTGGAGCGCCTGGGGCGCTTGCCCGAGCATATCGGTGAGCTGTTCGACATCGACCAGCTACGCCGGGTGAGCGCGGCGTCGGCCCAGCGCCTGCCGGGTCTGGGGGGGCTCTATGGTCGGGTCAGCGCCCCACGGCAACGCCAGCGCGCGCAGCCGTTGCGCCAGGCCCAGGACGCACGCATCGAACAGCACCTGCGCCTGGCCACGCGGGTCAAGGACTGCAATCTGGCGGTACTGGTGCAAGGGGAGACCGGGGCTGGCAAAGAAGTGTTCGCCCGCCAACTGCACCAGCAAAGCCAGCGCCGGGATGGCCCGTTCGTCACGCTGAACTGTGCGGCCATTCCGGAAAGCCTGATCGAGAGCGAGCTGTTTGGTTACGTGGCTGGGGCCTTTACCGGGGCCTCCAGCAAAGGCATGCAAGGGCTGTTGCAGCAGGCCGATGGCGGCACGCTGTTCCTCGACGAAATCGGCGACATGCCGCTGAACCTGCAAACGCGCTTGTTACGGGTGCTGGCCGAAGGTGAAGTGGCGCCGCTGGGCGCCGCACGGCGTGAGCGTGTGGACATCCAGGTGATCTGCGCCACCCATCGCGACCTGGCCGCGATGGTTGAGGACGGGCGTTTTCGTGAAGACCTGTACTTCCGCCTGGCCAATGCCCGCTTCGAGTTGCCGCCGCTGCGGGAGCGTGAGGATCGGTTGGGGCTGATTCATCAGCTGCTGGCCGAGGAGGCCGATGCGTGTGCTGTCGAGGTGGTGTTGGCAGATGATGCGCTGCAAGCATTGCTGGTTTACCGTTGGCCGGGAAACTTGCGCCAGCTGCGGCAGGTGTTGCGCTATGCCTGCGCGGTGAGTGAAGGCGGGCAGGTGCAATTGCAGGACTTGCCGCAGGAGGTGCGCGGTGAAGCGGTTGCTTCGCCTGAAAGCAGCGTGTCTTGCCCGGCCCGGCAATTGTTGCTGGATGCACTGATTCGCCATCGCTGGAAGCCGGCCGATGCGGCGCGGGCGTTGGGGATATCGCGGGCGACGCTGTATCGGCGGGTGCATGAGCACCGCATCGAAATGCCGCGCATGAAGGGATAGGCCCTCAGGCCCTGACAGGCAATAAAAAACCCCGGCGCAAGGCCGGGGTTCTGGTGCATCACACTACTCGATCAATGCTCGTTGGCCAGCTTGTGTTCGAGGTAATGAATGTTGACGCCGCCTTTGCAGAAACCTTCATCACGCACCAGGTCGCGGTGCAGCGGGATGTTGGTCTTGATGCCGTCGACGACGATTTCGTCCAGGGCATTGCGCATGCGCGCCATGGCTTCGTCGCGGTCCTTGCCGTAGGTGATCAGCTTGCCGATCAGCGAGTCGTAGTTCGGCGGAACCGAATAACCGCTGTACAGGTGCGAATCGACGCGTACGCCGTTGCCGCCCGGGGCGTGGAAGTGCTTCACCTTGCCTGGGCTCGGGATGAACTTCTTCGGGTCTTCGGCGTTGATACGGCATTCCAGCGAGTGGCCACGAATCACCACGTCTTCCTGGCGGTACGACAGCTTGTTGCCAGCGGCGATGCTCAGCATCTCCTTGACGATGTCGATACCGGTCACCATCTCGGACACCGGGTGCTCAACCTGCACACGGGTGTTCATCTCGATGAAGTAGAAGCGGCCGTTTTCGTACAGGAACTCGAACGTACCCGCACCACGGTAGCCGATCTCGATGCACGCATCGACGCAGCGCTTGAACACTTCCTGACGGGCTTTCTCGTCGATGCCCGGGGCTGGTGCTTCTTCCAGTACCTTCTGGTGACGGCGCTGCAGCGAGCAGTCACGGTCGCCCAGGTGAATGGCGTTACCCTGGCCGTCGGACAGTACCTGCACTTCCACGTGACGTGGGTTGGTCAGGAACTTCTCCAGGTACACCATCGGGTTGCCGAAGGCTGCACCGGCTTCGGTACGGGTGAGCTTGGCCGAGGCAATCAGGTCCTCTTCCTTGTGCACCACGCGCATGCCGCGACCACCACCACCACCGGCGGCCTTGATGATCACCGGGTAGCCGACGTCACGGGCGATCGCCAGGGCGACTTCTTCGTCTTCCGGCAGCGGGCCATCGGAGCCCGGTACGGTCGGTACGCCCGACTTGATCATCGCGTCCTTGGCCGAAACCTTGTCGCCCATCAGGCGAATGGTGTCGGCTTTCGGGCCGATGAAGGCGAAACCGGATTTTTCAACCTGCTCGGCGAAGTCGGCGTTTTCTGCCAGGAAGCCGTAGCCCGGGTGAATCGCGGTGGCGCCGGTGACTTCGGCGGCAGCGATGATTGCCGGGATATGCAGGTAGGAATCCTTGGACGATGCAGGACCGATGCAGACCGACTCGTCTGCCAGGCCCAGGTGCATCAGTTCACGGTCGGCGGTGGAGTGCACAGCGACGGTTTTGATGCCCAGCTCTTTGCAGGCACGCAGGATCCGCAGGGCAATTTCCCCGCGGTTGGCGATCAGGACTTTTTCGAGCTTCCCAGACATCGTTGGCTCTCCGCGATTCAAACGACGGTGAACAGCGGCTGGTC
Organism: Pseudomonas sp. yb_9; assembly: GCF_043103635.1. Classification (NCBI taxonomy): domain Bacteria; kingdom Pseudomonadati; phylum Pseudomonadota; class Gammaproteobacteria; order Pseudomonadales; family Pseudomonadaceae; genus Pseudomonas; species Pseudomonas sp. yb_9. The sequence goes on from NZ_JBICKA010000027.1 coordinate 8,972, forward strand.
GAACTCAACCGGCTGGCCGTCTTCTACCAGGATGGCGTCGATGACACCGCCAACATCGGCTTCGATGTGGTTCATCATCTTCATGGCTTCGACGATGCACAGGGTGTCGCCTTTCTTCACGGTCTGGCCCACTTCAGCGAAGTTTGGCGAGGTTGGCGAAGGCTTGCGGTAGAAGGTACCTACCATTGGCGAGCGGATCACGGTGCCTTTCAGGGCCGGGGCGGCGGCAGCGGCTTCGGCGGCTGGAGCGGCAGCGGCAACCGGGGCGGCAACAGGTGCAGCAGCGGCTACCGGAGCCGGTGCGAAGTACTGTTGGGCAGCCGGGGTTTTGCTGTGACGGCTGATACGGACCGACTCTTCGCCTTCCTTGATCTCCAGTTCGTCGATGCCAGACTCTTCCAGCAGCTCGATCAGTTTCTTGACTTTACGGATATCCATTAATCATCAACTCCCAAAGGTTCGGTCAGGGGGCGAAATACAAAAAAACGTAACTGAACGTTTCTCTAGAACCCTGGCCCACTGAGGCCAGGGTTTTCATCATTTGGGCTGTGCGTTGGCAGCCAGTTGTTCCAGCGCGGACTCCAGGGCCAGGCGATAACCGCTGGCGCCCAGGCCGCAGATCACCCCTACGGCAACATCAGAAAAGTAGGAGTGGTGACGGAACGGTTCGCGTTTGTGCACGTTGGACAGGTGCACTTCGATGAATGGGATGCTCACCGCAAGCAATGCGTCACGTAATGCGACGCTTGTGTGGGTGAAAGCAGCCGGATTGATCAGGATGAAGTCCACACCCTCGTTGCGTGCGGCGTGAATACGGTCGATCAGTTCGTACTCGGCATTGCTCTGCAGGTATTGCAAATGGTGGCCTGCGGCGCGGGCACGTTGCTCCAGGTCCTGGTTGATCTGGGCCAGGGTCACGGCGCCGTAGTGGCCTGGCTCGCGGGTACCGAGCAGGTTGAGGTTGGGGCCGTGGAGCACCAGTAGCGTTGCCATCTGCGGATTCCTTGGATTTGTAGGGCAATTCGACACAGCGCGGCGAGTGTGCCGCAAAGCGACGGCAGGTGTCCAGTTCCCGGCAGTAGCCAGCACGATGTCCGAGATTCGCGCGAAGTATGTGACCAAATAATTAAATCTGGTCACCTATTTCAGGATTTTTCCCGGCACGGGGGAAGTTATAGACCGACTTTGCTGCGCACGCGTGTCAGAATTTGCGCAAATTCACCGGCGTTTATCTCGCCAATCACCCGATCGGCGGTCATTTCGCTGCCGTTCGCGGCAAAGAAGAGCAAGGCGGGGGGGCCGAACAGCTGATAGCGGTCGAGCAGCGTGCGTTGCTCGGCATTGCTCTCGGTGATGTCGAAACGCAGCAACTTGAAGCCGGTCAGCTGCGTTTGCACCTGTGGCGCGTTCAGCACTTCATGCTCGATCACCTTGCAGCTGATGCACCAGTCGGCGTACCAGTCCAGCAGCACGGGCTGGCCGGCCGCTTTGGCTTGGGCCAGCGCCGCGTCCAGTGCGGCGGGGGTGGTGATGGTTTGCCAGGCATCCGCCTTTGCCGCCGGGTTGTTGCCGCTGGCCGCCAGTGTTGCAACCGGCAGCGGGCGTAGCGGGTCGCCTTGGCCACTCAGCGCGCCATACCAGCACGCCAGGGCGTAGACCAGCAAGCCCAGGCCGAGCAGTTGGGCCAGGCGCTGGCGTGGGCTTTTTACGACGAACTCCAGGGCGCCGAGGAACAGCGCTACGCCAGCGGCGAGGAAGCCGACCAGCAGCAAGGTCACCGGGCCCGGCAGCACGCGGCTGAGCAAGCCGATGGCCAGCCCCAGCAGCAGGACACCGATGGCGTTTTTCACGGTATTCATCCAAGGGCCGCTTTTGGGCAGCCAGGCTGCGCCACCGGTGGCTACCAGCAGCAATGGCGCGCCCATGCCGAGGCCCAGGGCAAACAGCTTGAGCGCGCCGCCCACGGCATCGCCGCTGGCGCTGATGTATAGCAGGGCACCGGCCAAGGGGGCGGACACGCAAGGCGAAACCAGCAGGCTGGAAAGCACGCCGAGCACGGCCGCGCCGAGCAGCGAGCCACCCCGGGTGTGGTTGGCGACGTTGTTCAGGCGGTTGCTCAGGGCCTGCGGCAGCTTGAGTTCGAACAGGCCGAACATGGCCAGGGCGAACACCACGAAGAACAGCGCGAACGGCACCAGCACCCAGGCCGATTGCAGGCGCGCCTGCAGGTTAAGGCCGGCACCGAACAGGCCCATCAGCGCGCCAAGTACGGCGAAGCTGGCCGCCATCGGCAGCACGTAGGCCAGCGACAGTGCCAGCCCGCGCAGGCCGCCGACCTGGCCACGCAGCACCACGCCAGACAGGATCGGCAGCATCGGCAGCACGCACGGGGTGAAGGTCAGGCCAACCCCGGCAAGGAAGAACAGCAGCAGTGATTTCCAGTTCCAGGCGTGTTCCGCAGCGCCCGGCGTATTTGCGCCGCTTTCGCCCTCGATGCTCAGGCGTTCGGTTTCCGGTGGGTAGCACAGGCCCTTGTCGGCGCAGCCCTGGTAGCCCACCAGCAGGGTGAAGGCACGTGGGTCGGTGCGCGGCAGTTCGACGTCGACCACGCCGTGGTAAACCTCGACGTCGCCGAAGAACTCATCGTGTTTGGCCTCGCCTTTGGGGATATTGGGCGTGCCCAGGGCAATGTCGGCCGGCTCGGTGCGGAACTGGAAGCGGTGGCGGTAAAGGTAGTAGCCCTCGGTGGCGACGAAGCGCAGCTTGAGGGTGTGCGCATCGGCCTGGATCAGGCTGAGCTTGAAGGCCTCGTGCACCGGCAGGAAGTCGGCGTTATTGGACAGCGAAGCGGCCCCGAGGGTGGCGCTGGGGCGGTTGTCGAGCAGGCCCGTGGCGAAGGCAGGGCTGGCCAGCAGCAGGAACAGCAGGAAAAACAGGCGGCGCATGGCGGACTCGCGAGGTGGAACGTGCCGGGCATGATAGCGGAGTTGGTGGGGGATGGGGCCATGTGGGCTTAGGGGGCGACACATGGCCGCTGAAGATACTATGCCTGTGTCGGCCGTTTCACGATCCCTGTGCGGGCGACGCGATGGATGGCACCGGCTGCGCCGGTGTTCCCGGGCATGCCCGCTCCCACAGGTATCGCGCATGCTTCCTCATACCCTGAACGCCCCCACCGCCCGGTTCAGCTCGCCGCCCAGGCTCAGCAACTGCTCCCCTTGCTCACGCCCCTCGCCAATGCGCTGCAGGTTGTCTTCACCCAACTCATGAATCCGTTCGCTGTGGTCACGAATCTCACTCACCGCGCCGCTCTGCTGCGCCGTGACATCGGCAATCCGCACGGCAGTATCCGAGATGGTGCGAATGGCACAGACAATCTCATCCAGCGCGCCATCCGCCGCTTGGGCCTGGTTGGCTGTGGCCTCGGCATGCTCAAGCTGCGCACGCATCCCTGCCACCGAACTTCTCGCGGCTTGCTGCAGGCGGTCGATCAGTGCCTGAATCTCGCCGGTAGCCCCCGTGGTGCGTTGCGCCAGCGAGCGCACCTCATCGGCAACCACGGCAAAGCCACGGCCCATCTCACCCGCACGCGCCGCTTCGATGGCGGCGTTCAGCGCCAGCAGGTTGGTTTGCTCGGCAATCGAGCGGATCACCGTCAGTACCCCGCCGATGGTGGCCGACTCTTCCGCCAGTTGCTCGATCATGCGGGCGTTGCCTTGCACTTCATCAACCAGTTCACGCAAACCTGACAGGCTCTGGCCGATCACCGCCTGGCCTTGCTCCACCGCACGCCCGGCATCGCGGCTGGCGTCGGCGGCGGCGCTGGCATCACCTGCCACTTGCTGGATGGTCGCTTCCAGTTCGCCCAGGGCGTCGCGGATCTGCCCGGTATCGCCCGCCTGGCGTTCGGCGCCGTCGTGCAGGGCGGCGCTCATACCGGCCAGCGCGTGGCTGCTGCCCGCCACCTGTTCGGCGTTGTGGCGGATGGTGCCGACCAGTTCCACCAGGTACTGGCGCAGGCGGTTGAGCGACTCCTGGATGTCGCGCAGTTCGCGGTTGGTCTTGCCCAGGGTGATACCTTGGGCGAAGTCGCCTTCGGCCCACCGTGACAAGGCGGGTGCCAGGCCGGTGAGGGTACGCGTCAGACGGCGCTGCAGGGTGTCGATCAACAAGGCGATCAGCAGGATCAGGCCAATCATCAAACCCTGGATGATGCGCACCTCGGCGGCAATTTTCGCATGCTGGCCACGCACTTCGGGTTCCAATGCTGCGATGGCTAGCTGCACGGCCTCCAGGCGTTGATGAGTGCTGGCGGCCAGGGCGCCGCGGCGTTCGATTTGTTCGCGGGTACGCTGCAATTCAGCCGGGTAGCGGCTCAGCAGGCTTTGCAGTTCACGCTTTAGGCCAACCGCGATGTCTTCCTGCTGGGCATTGGCCTGGGTCTCAAGGCCCATCATCGCGGCGAAGTCGTCGGCACCGGACTCGGCGGCGCGGGTTACGCCAAGCAAGGGCAAGGCATCGATGGCTTGAGCCTGGGCGCGGATCAGTTGCAGCTCGCGCTCCACCTCGTCGGCAAGCTCCGGGCGGCCGCTGTTGACCAGTTTGTCCCGGGCCAGCGAAAGGCGGCTCAGGTGCACAGTGGCATCGAGCAATGGCAACAGGTAGCGGTTGGCATCGGCGTTGCCGCTGTCGCGAGCGTAGCCGGCCAGTTGTTCGACGTTGGCTCCCAGCTCCCGCTCGGCCTGCAGCAGCAGGGCTTGTGGGTCGCCGGCCAGTTTGCCAGCGGCCAGCAGCTCATTGGCAGTAAAAGCCTGCAGGCTGTCCAGGCTGGGGCGCAGTTTTTCGGCCAGCTCAACGGGCCAGTCGGCCAGGGCGGCCTGCAATTGCTGGTCGCCCTCCATGGCGGCGGCATGGCGAAGTGCGTCGCCGCTGGCCAGGTACGCCTGGATGTTGCGTGCCGTCTGGTTCTGAAACTGCTGAGACAGGCCCAGGTAACGCTCCATCATCTGGTAGGGGCGCTCGAGGGCGCGCTGCGACCACCACAAGGTGGCGCCCAAGGCGAGACACACGGTCACCAGCAACAGGGTGTTGAAATTGGTCAGCCACTTCAGGCGCATAGCCGCGAACTTCCTGCGCAGGTGAGTAGAGGTAGGCGCCTGAAGTTATTGCGATTTTGTGACCGGGTGATGACGACAAGGGGCTGGCGTCAGAAAAAAGTGGCACAGTGCCTGTATTGCTAAAACTGCTCAGGGTTCTACCCGCACTACACAGTTACGCCCGGCATGCTTGGCCCGGTACAGCGCCTCGTCCGCCGCACTGGCCATGGTCAGCGCATCGAGCCCGTCATCCAGCTGCACCACGCCGGCACTGAACGTGCACTGCAAATCCCGGGGTTGCGCCGGGTAGAGAATCTCGGCAAAGCGCCGGCGGATTTCGTCCAGCACCTTGTGTGCTGCGTCCAGCGCGGTGTTGGGCATGACAATGGCGAACTCCTCGCCACCGTAGCGGCCGATGAAATCGGTCTTGCGCAAACGCTGCTTGAGAAACAGGGCCAGGCTCTTGATCACCCGGTCGCCCATGGGGTGGCCATGGCGGTCGTTGATCTTCTTGAAATGGTCGATGTCGAGCATGGCAAAGCTCAACGGTTGCTGTTCACGGCGGGCGCGGAAGCTGCAGTCTTCCAGCAGTTGCAGGATGTGGGTGTGGTTGTACAGCCCGGTCAGGCTGTCGCGCACCATACGCGCCTTCAGGTGCCGGGCACGGGCGGCGCGGTTGCGCACGGTGGTGATCAGGTGGCGTGAGCGAAACGGTTTGGTCAGGAAGTCATCACCACCTTCGCTCATGGCGTCCAGCTGTTTGTCCAGGTCGTCTTCGGCAGACAGGTAGATGATCGGCACGCTCACGTAGCGGTCGCTGTGGCGAATCACCTTGGCCAGCTCCGGGCCGGTACAGGCTGGCATGTACAGGTCGAGAATGATCAGGTCGGGCTGGAAGTCGGCAAGCTCCGCCATGGTACGGATCGGGTCGGTCAGGCTGCGGGTCACCATACCGGCACCGGCCAGCACGCGCTCGGTGTACAGGGCCTGGGTGCGTGAGTCGTCGATGATCAGCACGCGCAGCGGGTCTTGCTGGGTGATGTGGGTCAGTAGTTCGACTTTTTCCAGCAGGCTGGAAGCTTCAAGGCTGCCGGTCAGAAAATCCTGGCCACCCGCGCGCACGGCGGCCAGGCGGGTCGGAGTGTCGGCTTCGTGGTGGCTGAAGAACAGCAGCGGAACAGGTTGCGCCAGCGCCTGCTGCACCCGGGCGGCCAGCAGCAAGCCTTGGCCTGCACCGGTGAAGTCGACGTCCATGATGATGGCCGAGGGTGGATATTCGTTGATTGAAGCGCAGAGCGCCGCAGCGCTGGGCAGCGCTTGCACCACCAGGCCGAAGAATTCCAGCTGCTGGGCCAGGCGCTGGGCGCGCTCGTGGTCCTGCAGCAGGATGTACACCGGTTTGCGCAGGGGCGGCAGCAGCACCTGGTCGAGCGGGTCATCCTTGCGCAGGCCGCTACGCGTCAGCTGCTGGGCGGGGCACTGCGGGCTCGGCTCGACTGCTTTGCTCATGTCCTGGCTACTTATAGGTTGGGGTGTGCAGGGGCAATGATGGCTCTATGCTAGCAGCTCTTTCCGAATACGTGAGTGCCCTGCATCAACAAAGCGGCCAGAACGAATATTCAGTTGCTGACCGATTGGTCGCTTATGCGTACGGGGGTGTCTGCTTTATAGTGCTGCCACACGGGCTTGCCGTGGCACCCTGGCGCAGGCCTGTGGTCCAAGCCCCTGAACCGTCGTGACTGATTAAGGACAAAGCCATGCTGGACTGGAAAAACCGCGAGGCCAAAGCCGAGCCCCGCGAGCGTGTCGATGGCCGCGGCGCTGCTGCCCGTAGCTACCTTGGCGGCCTTTGGAGCCGTGCCCTGGGGACCCTGATCGGGTTGTACCTGCTGGTGTGTATCGGCCTGGGCTGGTACTGGAGCCAGGAGCCTGCGCTGTTCCCGGTGCAGCAGAATGCCCAAGCCGCTGCCGAGCGCACCGGCCAGCAGATGGTGGTGGGTTATACCACCCTCGAAACCCTCAAGACCGTGGCCGGCACCTTGCTGAACAAGCCGGGCGGCTACATTTCCAACGACCGCTTCCCGCCCGGGCTGTGGATGGACAACATGCCGAGCTGGGAATACGGCGTGCTGGTCCAGGTACGCGACCTGTCCCGCGCCTTGCGCAAGGACTTTGCCCGTTCGCAGTCGCAGTCCACCGAAGACGCCGACCTGGCCAAGGCCGAGCCGCGCTTCAACTTCGACAACAAGAGCTGGATCTTGCCATCGAGCGAGTCGGAGTTCGAAGAGGGCATCAAGTCGCTGGGCCGCTACCAGACCCGCCTGGCTGCCGGCGACAAGGGCGCGATCTTCTACACCCGTGCCGACAACCTGAACAACTGGCTGGGTGACGTGGCCACCCGCCTGGGCTCGCTGTCGCAGCGCCTGTCGGCCAGCGTTGGCCGGGTGAAGCTGAACTCCACGCTGAAGACCGAGTCGGTGGTTGCCGGCCAGGCGCCGCAGGTGGATGAAGAGCTGGTGGAAACCCCATGGCTGCAGATCGACAACGTGTTCTACGAAGCCCGTGGCCAGGCCTGGGCGCTGTCGCACCTGCTGCGCGCCATCGAGGTGGACTTTGCCGACGTGCTGGCGAAGAAGAACGCCACAGTCAGCGTGCGTCAGATCATTCGTGAGCTGGAAGCCTCGCAAGAGCCACTGTGGAGCCCGATGGTGCTCAACGGCAGTGGCTTCGGCATGTGGGCCAACCACTCGCTGGTCATGGCCAACTACATTTCCCGGGCCAACGCTGCGGTCATCGACCTGCGTCAGCTGCTGTCGCAGGGTTGATAATGGCCATCAGCCCAAACGAGGCCGCCCACCGGGCGGCTTCCGACCGCGAACTGGTCACCTGGGTGGACGAAGCCGACCAGGTGCTAGGGGCGTTGCCGCGTGCTGAGCTGCGCGAGCGGGTTTTGATCGGGCGTTGCACGTTCATTCTGCTGTTCAACAGTGCCGGTGAGTTGTGCGTGCACCGGCGGACCTTGAGCAAAGCGCTGTACCCGGGGTACTGGGATGTGGCGGCGGGCGGCATGGTGACTGCCGGTGAGGGTTATGCCGAGTCGGCGGCGCGTGAGCTGGCCGAGGAGTTGGGCATTGAAGGGGTGGAGCTGCGGTTTCACGAGCGGTTCTATTTTGACCAGCCCGACAACCGTTTGTGGTGTGCGGTGTATTCGGCGGTGTCGGATGCGCCGTTGCGTTTGCAGCCGGAAGAGGTCATCGAGGCGCGTTTCGTCAGCCTTGAGTTGGCTGAAGAGGAAAGCCTGACGAAGCCTTACTGCCCGGACTCCTTGGCGGCGCTACAGCGCTACAAGGCCAGCCTGAAGTAAAGTTGGGGCTGAAAAGCAGCCCCATTGGCCGGATGGTCGCAAAACATTCGCAAAATGCCGCAATCCAGTACTTAGCAACCGCCCCATTTATCGTTAAACTGCGCGCCCTTTTCGGGCTGTCGCAGGATCTTGCGGCAGTAGCGCCGCCCCTGCCAGAGTGGGGCTTCGCGGTCGGCCTCTACCCCAAGGCACGACCAGTTTTTGTCCTCAGCACAGAGGAACAAAAGTGGCCAAGAAAGCTTCTTCCTTTTCCGCCCTTGGCGGTCTCGTGTACTCCACCGATGCCGGTCGACACTGCCCCGACTGTGGCCAGCCGGTGGACGCCTGCATCTGCAAGCAACAAATCATCCCCGAAGGCGACGGCATTGCCCGTGTGCGCCGTGAGAGCAAAGGCCGTGGCGGCAAGACCGTGACCACCGTCACCGGCGTGCCGCTGCCGCTCGACCAGCTCAAGGAGCTGGCGACCACGCTCAAGCGCCGCTGTGGTACCGGTGGCGCCCTGAAGGACGGAGTGATCGAGATCCAGGGCGACCATGTCGAGCTGTTGATCGGCGAGCTGACCAAACAGGGTTTCAAGGCGAAAAAGTCCGGCGGCTGAGGCCATCGGGCGATTTTTTGCCCAGCGCTTTCTAAACTCGTTCCCGTGGTCAAGGTCTATGCCTGGGCACGGATGAATCGTCATTTTCAGCTTTTACACTCGCTCCGCTGCCTGCGGGGCAGTGTCTTCGACTTATCTATAGGGGACTTGAATGTCCGTACGACGCACACGCAAAGACGATGGTAGCCAATGGACCGTGGCCGACAGCCGCAGTGTTTATGGCATCCGCCATTGGGGCGCTGGTTATTTCGCCATCAATGAAGCCGGGCGCGTCGAAGTGCGCCCCAACGGCCCCAAGAGCGCGCCGATCGACCTGTTCGAACAGGTCGACGAACTGCGTCAGAGCGGCCTGTCGCTGCCACTGTTGGTACGCTTCCCCGACATTCTGCAGGACCGCGTTCGCCAGCTGACCGGCGCGTTCGACGCCAACATCGCGCGCCTGGAATACCAGAGCAAGTACACCGCGCTGTACCCGATCAAGGTCAACCAGCAAGAAGCCGTGGTGGAAAACATCATCGCCACGCAGAACGTGTCGATTGGCCTGGAAGCCGGCTCCAAGCCCGAGCTGCTGGCCGTGCTGGCGCTGGCGCCAAAGGGCGGCACCATCGTCTGCAACGGCTACAAGGACCGCGAGTTCATCCGCTTGGCACTGATGGGCCAGAAGCTGGGCCACAACGTGTTCATCGTCATCGAGAAAGAGTCGGAAGTGGCTCTGGTGATCGAAGAAGCCGCCGAGCTCAAGGTGAAACCCCAGGTCGGCCTGCGCGTGCGCCTGTCGTCACTGGCTTCGAGCAAGTGGGCCGACACCGGTGGTGAAAAGTCCAAGTTCGGTTTGTCTGCCGCTCAGTTGCTCTCTGTGGTACAGCGCTTCCGCGATGCTGGCCTGGATCAGGGCATCCGCCTGCTGCACTTCCACATGGGCTCGCAGATCGCCAACCTGGCCGACTACCAGCACGGCTTCAAGGAAGCCATCCGTTACTACGGCGAGCTGCGTGCGCTGGGCCTGCCGGTGGACCACATCGACGTGGGCGGTGGCCTGGGGGTGGACTACGACGGTACCCACTCGCGCAATGCCAGTTCCATCAACTACGACATGGACGACTATGCCGGCGTGGTGGTGGGCATGCTCAAGGAGTTCTGCGACGCGCAGGGCCTGCCGCACCCGCACATCTTCTCCGAGAGTGGCCGTTCGTTGACCGCGCACCACGCCATGTTGGTGATTCAGGTCACCGACGTCGAGAAACACAACGACGACGTGCCGACCATCGAGAACAAGGAAGCCCTGCCCGAGACGGTGCAGTGGCTGGTCGACCTGCTGGGCCCGACCGACATCGAGATGGTGACCGAGACTTACTGGCGCGCCACCCATTACATGGGTGACGTGGCGGCGCAGTATGCCGATGGCAAGATCACCCTGGGCGAGAAAGCCCTGGCCGAGCAGTGCTACTTTGCCGTGTGCCGCCGCCTGCACAATTCGCTCAAGGCCCGCCAGCGCTCGCACCGCCAGGTACTGGACGAGCTGAACGACAAGCTCGCCGACAAGTACATCTGCAACTTCTCGGTGTTCCAGAGCCTGCCGGACACCTGGGCCATCGGCCAGGTGCTGCCGATCATCCCGCTGCACCGCCTGGACGAAGAGCCGATGCGCCGCGCCGTGCTGCAGGACCTGACCTGCGACTCCGACGGCAAGATCAACCAGTACGTCGACGAGCAGAGCATCGAGACCAGCATGCCGGTGCATGCGGTGAAAGAGGGCGAGGACTACTTGCTGGGCGTGTTCCTGGTGGGTGCCTACCAGGAAATTCTGGGGGACATGCACAACCTGTTCGGTGATACCGACTCGGTGAACATCTACCAGAATGCCGACGGTAGCGTGTATCACGCCGGTATTGAAACCCACGACACCATCGAAGACATGCTGCGCTATGTGCACCTGTCGCCGGAGGAGTTGATGACCCACTACCGCGACAAGGTGGCCAGTGCCAAGATCACTGCGCGTGAGCGGACCCAGTTCCTGGATGCGTTGCGTCTTGGGTTGACGCGGTCTTCCTATCTGTCGTCTTGAGTGCTGTAGCGCCTATGAGATCGCGCGCCGCCCGCGCGATCTCAAAGGCGCTGCAACACCCACGGCATACCCTTCCAGCATTACCGAACCCACTCACCGCTCTGCTGCAACCGCCACCCCACCCATCCCAGCGTCACCGCCCGCAACCCCATGAACCCGAGAAACGCCAACCACAACCCATGGTTGCCGAATCCGCTCATGCCTACCGCCATCGGCAGTGCAATCGCGACTGACACCAACATCGCATTGCGCATCTCCCGTGCCCGGGTCGCACCGATGAACAAACCGTCTAGCAAATAACTCCACACCGCAATCAACGGCAGCAGTGCCAGGTACGGCAAGTACGGATAAGCCGCCGCCCGCACGCTCTCGATATCGGTCTGCAAGTCAATAAACAGGTGCCCACCCAGCAAGAACAGTGCGGCAAATCCCAGGCTGGTAATCAGCGACCAGCCACACGCGACCACCAGCGAGCGGCGCAGGGTATCCCGGTCGCGGGCGCCGATGGCGTGGCCGCACAGGGCTTCGACCGCATGCGCCAGGCCGTCGAGTGCGTAGGCGGTCAGCAGCAGGCCGTTGAGCAGCAGGGCGTTGGCCGCCACGGTGGCCTCGCCCAGGCGTGCGCCTTGCACGGTAATCAGCAGAAACACGAGTTGCAGCGCCAGGCTGCGCAGGAAGATGTCGCGGTTGACCGACAGCAGCGGTCGCCAGGCCTGCCAGCGCTTGAGCGCTGCCCACACGATCTGCCCTGGGTAAGCCCGCAGTGCCGGGCGGGTCAGGGCCAGGCCGAGCAGGGCAGCACTCCATTCTGCAATCACCGACGCCCGCGCCGAACCCAGCACCCCCCAGTCCAGCCCCAGAACGAACCACAGGTTCAGGACGATGTTCAGCAGGTTGGTGGTCAGCAGAATAGCCAGCGGTGCCCGGGCGTTCTGGGTGCCCAGGAACCAGCCGACCAGCGCGTAGCTGGCCAGTGCCGCAGGCAGGCCCAGCAGGCGGGTATGAAAGAAGTCTTCAGTGGATTGCTGAAGGGCGGCGCTGGGTTGCATCGCCTGCAGTGCCAGCTGGCTGAACGGCAGGGCCAGCAGGCCAATCAGCAGGGCGAAGCCGACCGCCAGCAGCAGCCCTTGGACCAGCACCTGACGCAGCGCTGCGCCGTCACCTCGGCCGGCGGCCTGGGCGGCGAAACCGGTGGCGCCCATGCGCAGGAAGCCCATCAGACCGACCATGAAGGTGAACAGTGTGGCGCCCACGGCCACGGCGCCCAGCTGGTGGGCGTGGGGGAGGTGGCCGATGACCGCGCTGTCGACCAAGGCTACCAAGGGTACGGAGATGTTGGACAGGATCATCGGAGCGGCCAGCGCCCAGACCTTGCGGTGGGTGGGGCGGTGGCGCCAGTCGGTGGTCAGTTGCGACATTGGAGTCCTTGGTCAATTGGGGGCCGCTTTGCGCCCCCGCTTCAACGAATGCGCTAGTGTAACGATCAGGCAACCATTTAGCGCGACGATGGTCTCAGCTTGCGCGCAGCGCCGGGTGTTGCACCCAACCTTGCGCTATAGTTGCTGCCCTCACGTACACGCTGCCAAAGAGTTCCTATTCCATGTTCAACAAAGGATTGTTGCTGGCCTGCGCGCTGGCCTTGCTCAGTGCCTGTGACTCTTCCACGCCAGACAAACCTGCGCCGGCGCAGAAGCCAGTCGCTACAGCGCCCGCCGAAGCCGCTGCACCCAAACGCGAAGACCCCGCCGTGCTCGCCAAGCGCTACGAGGGCCGCGAACTCACGGTGCTGGACGTATCCGAAGTGCAGCTCGATGGCGCGGCCACGCTGTCGATCAGCTTCTCCGCACCGCTGGATGCCAAGCAGGACTTTGCCACCAAGGTACACCTGGTCGACACCGTCAAAGGCAAGCTCGACGGCGCCTGGGAACTCTCTGACAACCAGATGGAACTGCGCCTGCGCCACCTGGAACCACAGCGCAAGCTGGTGCTGACCGTGGACAAGGGCCTGCTCGCGGTCAACGGCAAGCAACTGGACAGCGAGTCGGTCACCCGGCTGGAAACCCGCGACATGCAGCCGACCATCGGCTTTGCCAGCCGTGGTTCGCTGCTGCCCACGCGCCTGGCCGAAGGGCTGCCGGTGATTGCCCTTAACGTCGACAAGGTCGATGTCGAGTTCTTCCGGGTGAAGCCGGAAATGCTCTCCACCTTCCTGGCCAGCTGGGGGCGCAACAGCAGCCTGTACTACTACCAGTCCAAGGAAACCCTGGACATGGCCGAGCTGGTCTACAGCGGCCGCTTCGACCTCAACCCCGCCCGTAACACCCGCGAAACCGTGCTGCTGCCCATCGCCGGCATCAAGCCACTGCAGGATCCGGGCGTGTACCTGGCAGTGATGCGCGCCTCGGGCACCTATGACTACTCGCAGCCGGCGACCCTGTTCACCCTCAGTGACATCGGCGTGTCGGCACACCGTTACCGCGACCGCCTGGACGTGTTCGCGCAGGCGCTGGAAGGCGGCAAGGCGTTGAGCGGCGTCAATCTCGAAATCCATGACGAGAAGGGCAAGTTGCTGGCGCAGGCCAGCACCGATGGCAAAGGCCACGCCCAGCTGCCGATCACCCCCAAGGCCGATACCCTGATCGCCACCCAAGGTGTGCACACCACCCTGCTGCGCCTGAACACCGCCGCGCTGGACCTGGCCGAATTCGACATCACCGGCCCCCAGGCCAACCCGCTGCAGTTTTTCATCTTCGGCCCGCGTGACCTGTATCGCCCAGGCGAAACCGTGCTGCTCAACGGCCTGCTGCGCGACCAGGACGGCAAACCCGTCAAAGCCCAACCCGTCAGCGTTGAAGTGCGCCGCCCGGATGAGCAGGTCAGCCGCAAATTCGTCTGGGAAGCCGACAGCAATGGCTTGTACCAATACCAGCTGCAACTGGCCACCGAAGCCCCGACCGGGCGCTGGCAGTTGCTGCTCGACCTGGGCGGCGGGCGCAAGCAGGTGTATGAGTTCCTCGTCGAAGACTTCCTGCCTGAGCGCCTCGCCCTGGAGCTGAAGGGCAGCAGCACGCCACTGTCGCCGGATGAAGATGCGCGCATCCAGGTCAATGGCCGTTACCTCTATGGCGCCCCGGCTGCCGGTAATCGCCTGAGTGGCCAGGCTTATGTGCGCCCCCTGCGCGAGGCGGTGCCCGCTCTGCCGGGCTACCAGTTCGGTTCGGTCACCGAAACCGAGCTGAATCAGGATCTGGAACTGGACGAAGTCACCCTCGACCAGGCGGGCAAGGCGGTGGTCGATATCGAAAGCCGCTGGGCCGAAGCCCGCTCGCCGCTGCAACTGACCGTGCAAGCCAGCTTGCAAGAGTCGGGTGGCCGTCCGATCACCCGGCGCCTGGAGCAGCCGATCTGGCCAGCCGAGCGCTTGCCGGGCCTGCGTGGCCTGTTCGATGGCGAGGAAACCGACAGTGACGGGCCGGTGGAATTCGAGGTCCTGGTGGCCGACCGCGATGGCAACAAGCTGGCGGCCGATGACCTCAAGGTGCGGTTGATTCGTGAGCGCCGCGACTACTACTGGAACTACTCGCAGAACGACGGCTGGAGCTACGCCTACAACGAAAAATTCCTCACTCAGAGCGAAGAGACGGTCAGCGTCAAGGCCGGCTCCACTGCCAAGCTGAGCTTCCAGGTTGAATGGGGCCCTTACCGCGTCGAGGTGGAAGACCCGCAAACTGGCTTGGTTTCCAGCGAACGCTTCTGGGCCGGCTACCGCGCCCAGGACAACGCTGAAGGCGGTGCCGTACGCCCCGACCAGGTCAAGCTGGCGCTGGACAAACCGTCCTACGCCGACGGTGCCACGGCCAAGGTTACCGTCACCCCGCCTGCCGCAGGTAGCGGCTACCTGATGATCGAGTCCAGCGATGGCCCGCTGTGGTGGCAGGAAATCGACGTGCCCGCCGAGGGCAAGACCTTCGATGTGCAACTGGACAAAGCCTGGGCCCGCCACGACCTGTATATCAGCGCGCTGGTGATCCGCCCGGGTGAGCGCAAGGCCAACGCCACGCCCAAGCGTTCGGTGGGTGTGCTGCACCTGCCGCTGGACCGCGCCGAGCGCAAGTTGGCGGTGAGCCTGCAGGCACCGGAGAAAATGCGCCCGAAACAGCCGCTGACCGTGAAGGTAAAGGCCGCCAATGCGGATGGCAGCGTGCCCAAGCAGGTGCATGTGCTGTTGTCGGCGGTGGACGTGGGTATCCTCAACATTACCGACTTCAAAACCCCCGACCCGTTCGCCAGCCTGTTCGGGCGCAAGGCCTATGGAGCCGACCAGCTGGACATCTACGGCCAGCTGATCGAAGCCGGGCAGGGCCGCCTGGCCAGCCTGGCGTTCGGTGGTGACGCGGCCATGGCCAAAGGGGGCAAGCGCCCTAATACCACGGTGACCATCGTCGCCCAGCAGAGCCTGCCGGTGACTCTGGACGACAAGGGCGAGGGCGAGGCCACGGTCGATATCCCCGACTTCAACGGCGAGCTGCGGCTGATGGCCCAGGCCTGGACCGAAGACCACTTCGGCATGGCCGAAGGCAAGACCGTGGTGGCCGCACCGCTGATCGCCGAACTGTCGGCGCCGCGCTTCCTGGCCGGAGGCGACCGCACCAGTCTGGCGCTGGATTTGGCCAACCTGTCGGGCCGCGCTCAGCAGCTGAACGTTGAAATCACCACCGAAGGGCAACTGAACCTGGCGGCCAACGCTGTGCAAAGCGTTGCCTTGGCCGAAGGCCAGCGCTCGACGCTGATGATCCCGGTGCAGGCCCAGGGCGGCCTGGGGCAAGGTAAGGTGCATGTGCGGGTCACAGGCCTGCAACTGCCAAACGAGCCGACCACCGCGTTCGAGCGGGAGTGGACGTTGGGCGTGCGCCCGGCCTACCCGGCGATGCTCAAACACTACCGCGTGGCCCTGAAAGACCAGCCATGGACACTGCCCGAAGCAGACCTGGCGGCCTTCGAGCCTGCCGGCCTGGAAGCCAGCCTGGCCTTGTCGAGCCGGCCACCGCTGAATCTGGCGGAGCAGATTCGCGCCCTGGAAGCCTACCCCTACGGTTGCCTTGAGCAGACCACCAGTGGCCTTTACCCGTCGTTGTACGCCGATGCCGAGAGCCTCAAGCGCCTGGGCATCAAGGGCGAGCCGGCGGACGTGCGCAAGCGAAAGATCGAGATGGGCATCGAGCACCTGTTGGGCATGCAGCGCTACAACGGCAGCTTTGGCCTGTGGAGTTCGGACAGCGAAGAAGAGTACTGGCTGACTGCCTACGTCACCGACTTCCTGCTGCGTGCCCGTGACCAAGGTTACGGCGTGCCGGCTGAGGCGCTGAAGAAGGCCAGCGAGCGCCTGCTGCGCTACCTGCAAGAGCGCAATCTGATCGAAGTGGACTACAGCGAAAACGCCGACCACACCCGCTTCGCCGTGCAGGCCTATGCAGCGCTGGTGCTGTCACGCAGCCAGCAGGCGCCGTTGGGTGCTTTGCGTGGCCTGTTCGAGCGCCGTGCCGATGCGCGTTCCGGCTTGCCGCTGGTACAACTGGCAGTGGCACTGGACAAGATGGGCGACAAGCCGCGAGCCGAGCAGGCTTTGCAGGCGGGCCTTGGCATTAGCCGTGGCAAAGGCTGGATGGCGGACTACGGCAGCGCACTGCGCGATCAGGCGTTGATCCTGGCCTTGTTGCAGGAGAGCAATCTGGCCAGCAGCCAGGTCGACCAGCGGCTGTTCGCCTTGTCGGACGAACTGGCGGCCAACCGCTGGTTGTCGACCCAGGAGCGCAATGCACTGTTCCTGGCCGGCCGTGGTCTGTTGGGCAAGCCGGAAGGCAAGTGGCAGGCCCGCCTGGACACCGCTGGCGAGGTGCGCGAGTTCAACAATGCCGAAGCCGGCATGAAGCTGGAAGGCCCGTTGCTGGCTTCGCCGCTGAGCGTGCAGAACGAAGGCAGCGAGACGCTGTACCAGCAGCTGACCTTGTCCGGTTACCCCCGTCAGGCGCCTGCCGCCGGCGGCAATGGTATGCAGATTCGCCGTGAATACCTGGGCATGAATGGCCAGCCGTTGGACCTGCATAACCTGCGCAGCGGCGACCTGGTGCTGGTGCACCTGGCGCTCAAGGCCGAAGACCGCGTGCCGGATGCCTTGGTGGTGGACTTGCTGCCTGCAGGCCTGGAACTGGAAAACCAGAACTTGGCGCAGAGTGCTGCCAGCCTGGACAACGCCAGCACCGCGGTGAAGGAATGGCGCGAGTCGATGCAGAATGCCAGCGTGGTGCACCAGGAGTACCGTGATGACCGTTATGTTGCCGCGCTCAAGCTCGACGGCTACGGCACCACCCACCTGTTGTACCTGGCGCGGGCGGTGACCCCGGGCACCTATCGCGTGCCGCCGCCGCAGGTTGAGTCGATGTACCGGCCGAACCTGCAGGCCGTGGGGGATGGGCAAGGGGAGATGACCGTAAAAGCCCGGTAATTTGGGAGCTACAAGCTACAAGCTACAAGCTACAAGCTACAAGCCGAGTGGCATACACATGCCTTCTTGCAGCTTGCAGCTTGCAGCTTGCAGCTTGCAGCTGCTCAGTGAATCACCCAGCTCATCACCCACAACCCCAGCACCAGCCAGATGATCCCGAGGATGATCGAGGCGCGCATGAACGCGCGGATGGCCGAGTACAGCAGCATCAGGCCGACGATCAGGGCCAGGATGCTGAGCAGCGAGGTGTCCATGCCCAGTGTGCGCGCCAGGCCGTCGATGAAATTGCCGCCAGCATTGGCCAGCAGGTTGAACAGCCCGCTCAATGCGTCGACGATGAAGCGGATCAACGACCCCAGTGCCTGGCCCAGCCACTCGAAAAAACCTTCTACATGCATAGTTGTTTCCTGATGAACGATTCGGCGAGGTTGCCGTTCCCAAGCGTTTGGCCATCACCTGGCCAGGTCGGTTCCCGATGCCAAGCTTAGCGCGGCCGTGCACGCGTGCGGGCAAGTGGTTGCGTGCCACGGTAATCGGCTTGCTGGTGCTGTGTGGCCTGGTGTGGCTGGCTGACCGCATCTGGCCGCTGCCCATGCCGGGCGACGACCTGGCCCGGGTGGTGGTGGCCGAAGACGGCACGCCGTTGTGGCGCTTTGCCGATGCCGAGGGTGTCTGGCGCTACCCGGTCAGCCCTGACGAAGTCTCTCCGTTGTACCTGCAGGCCTTGCTGACTTACGAGGACCGTTGGTTCTACCGCCATCCCGGGGTCAACCCGCTGGCCCTGGCCCGAGCCGCCTGGCTGAACCTGCGCGGCGGACGCGTGGTGTCGGGCGGCAGCACGCTGTCGATGCAGGTGGCACGGCTGCTCGACCCGCATGAACGTACCCTGTCTGGCAAACTGCGCCAACTGTGGCGTACGGCGCAGCTGGAGTGGCATCTGTCCAAGCGCGAAATCTTGCAGATCTACCTTGACCGCGCACCCTTTGGCGGCACCTTGCAGGGCGTTGCCGCAGCCAGCTGGGCGTACCTGGGCAAATCACCCATGCACCTGACCCCGGCCGAAGCAGCGCTGCTGGCGGTACTGCCACAGGCGCCCAGCCGGCTACGGCCGGACCGCCATCCCGCGCGTGCCCAGCGTGCCCGCGACAAGGTGCTGCAGCGTCTGGCCGAATACCAGGTATGGCCTGCGCAGCAGATCCGCGAGGCAGCCGAAGAGCCGCTGGTTCTGGCACCACGCCAGGAGCCCGCCTTGGCGCCCTTGCTCGCCAGAAGGCTGAACAGCGCCGACAGCCCACCGCTGATCCGTACCACCCTCGATGCCGCGCTACAGCGGCGCCTGGAGGATTTGCTGCTAGGTTGGCGCTCACGGCTGCCGGAGCGCACCTCCGCCGCGATCCTGGTGGTTGAAGCGCAGACCATGGCGGTGCGTGCCTACCTGGGCTCGATCGACCTGGCTGATGAGCGTCGCTTCGGGCATGTCGACATGGTGCGTTCGCTACGTTCGCCGGGCTCTACGCTCAAGCCGTTTCTGTACGGCATGGCGCTGGATGATGGCCTGATCCATTCTGAATCGCTGCTGCAGGACGTGCCACGCCGCTATGGCGACTACCGGCCCGGTAACTTCTCCATGGGCTTCAGCGGGCCGGTGTCGGCCAGTTCGGCGCTTGCCCTGTCACTCAACTTGCCGGCAGTGCAATTGCTGGAGGCCTACGGCCCGAAACGCTTTGCCGCGCAACTGCGAATGGCGGGTATGCCGCTGATACTACCGCCGCTGGCCGAGCCCAACCTGTCGTTGATCCTCGGTGGCGCCGGTAGCCGGATGGAAGACTTGGTGGGTGGTTATGCAGCCTTCGCGCGCGGTGGCAACAGTGCGAGGGTACGCTTGCAACCGCAGGATCCATTGATTGAACGGCGCCTGCTGTCGCCTGGCGCGGCATGGATCATCCGGCGCATTCTCAGTGGCCAGGCGCGCCCGGACCGCGACCCGCATGCCGAGTTGGTGCAGCGCCCGCAACTGGCCTGGAAAACAGGCACCAGCTATGGCTTTCGCGATGCCTGGTCGATTGGCGTGAGCCCGCGCTACCTGATCGGCGTGTGGATCGGCCGCCCCGATGGCACGCCGGTACCCGGCCAGTTCGGCCTGGCCTCGGCGGCGCCACTGATGCTGCAGGTGCATGACCTGCTGAGCAACCGCGACAGCCAGCGCGGCATCAGCGTGCCGGTGGAGCGAGTACCGGCGAATATCGGGGTGGCGGCGATCTGTTGGCCGCTGGGCCAGCCGATGAGCAAGCAGGACCCCAACTGCCGGCGACAGCGTTTTGCCTGGACCCTGGATGGCACCACGCCGCCAACCCTGCAAGCTGCCGATCAGCCGCTGGGCCTGGGCCTGCGTGAGCGCGTGTGGGTCAACGAGCAGGGGCTGCGCGTGGATGGTAGCTGCCCAAGCGCCAAGGCCCGTGACATCGCGTTGTGGCCGGCCCCGCTGGAGCCTTGGCTACCCCGTGTCGAGCGGCGGGCGTTGCGCCTGCCGGCCATCGACCCGGCTTGCCCGCCGCAGGTGCCGGCCAGCGCACCGCCGCTGTCGATCGTCGGCGTGCGCCCCGGCGACAACCTGCGCCGCCCGGCCACCAGCAGCGAGCCGTTGCAACTCTATGTATCGGCCTTGGGTGGCGGCGGGCGGCGCTGGTGGTTCCTCAATGGCCAGCCCTTGGGCGAAACCCAGGGGCAGGACAGCCTGCTGCTTCGCTTGCCGCAGGCCGGACAGGCCGAGCTCAGTGCGCTGGATGAAAGCGGCGAGACGGCGCGGGTGGCGTTCCAGGTCAGCGAGTAGGCGTTCGACGGCATTCGGGCCAGCACCGACGCTTGCAGATAACGGGTGTGACCGGCTAAGGCCGTACAGGGGCACGTGTATGCGGTCAGCGAACATGTCGAAGAGCGGCAGTCTTCGTCACGGGACTACGACACTTCAGTGCGCGCGCTGTCCTTCGAGGGCGACTGGCGCAAAGTGGAAGGTAGTCGCCTGCGCATTGTCAGTGCCGGGGTCTACCAAGGCCTCGATTACCTGGGTGCCCGCAGCGATGCCGACTACGACATGGACTTTTTGCGGTTCAGATTGTCGGGGCTGCAAGTGACCCGCTGTCAGCGAGTTGGCAGTGTGTGGTGTCTGGCGCGTTGTACTGGAGTGATGACCGGCTGCTCGATAGCGAACGGGTGGGGTTTGGTGGGCAGAGCTTCGGGCGTGGCTATCCCCGTGATCAGGCCGACGGAGACAAGGGTTGGGGTGTGGCTTACGAGGTGAGCTACAGCATGCGGGGTAGCAGGTTGGCGCTGGTACAGCCGTATTTGGCAGTGGATGCGGCGCAGACGTGGCATAACCGGGAATCGGTGGAGGATGCCCACCTGGCTTCGGCGGCACTTGGTGTACGGTTGGAAGATGGGCGGCTTTTCAATGTTGCGTTGGAGGTGGCAAAACCGCTGGCGGATGTGGCCTTGGACAGTCTGGACCGTGCCCCCCGCTTGACCTTGAGTGTTGGCCTTCAACTGTAGGGGCTGCAGAGCAGCCCCGGTGATGCTGAGTCAATCACTCAATGGGTAGTAAACCGCTGGTGAATCGGTGACGAACTGGGCGTCAGCGCCAGTGCCAACTGGGTGCGGTTGTGCATGTGGGTCAGGCGCAGTACCTGCGACACATACAGCTTCACCGTGTTTTCGGTAATGCCCAGCTCACAGGCAATCTGGTAGTTGGTCTTGCCCTTGCTCACCAGCCGCGCCACTTCAAGTTGGCGCGGCGACAGCTTCTCGAACCCTGCCGGTAGCTCGCTCTCACTGTCTTCCACATCGCTGGCGCGTCGGTGGGTGCCTTGGCCACGGGCTTTTTCCAAGTCCTGGTACAGTTCCTCCACCGAGTCGGCCAGATCCTGCAACCGCTGGTTCAACCCGCCCAAGGCGCGGACGTTGCGCTGGCGCTCTTGCAGGGCCTCATCCTGGCGGCGCACGCCCTCGAGCAGCTCATCGAGGTTCATGGGCTTCTGGTAGTAATCGGCAAAGCCTTCACGCAGGGCACGGATCACATCCTGTTTATCCGCGCGCCCAGTCAGCATGATGGCTTCGAATATGCGCTGCCCGGTGATTTCCTTGAGCGCGCGAACCAGTTCGATACCATCGCGCTCGGGCATGTGCAGGTCGCAGATGATCAGGCCAATGGCCTCGTCGGCCATGTAGCGCTCGAGGGCTTCGTCGGTGGAATGGGCCGGCAGGCAGTGGTAACCCTGGGTTTCAAGAAACTCACACAGCTGTTCGACGATGACTGGCTGATCATCGACCACTAAAATCTTCACATCACTGAAAGGTCTGGACACGATCAACTCCCTGTTCGTATGCGGCCCTGCTCCCGGGCCAGACGCTCTGGCAGCTTAAAAATAGTCCTACGTTGCGATTTTGTACAAGGCATGTACAAGGTATCGGACCATAGGTTGACTCATTGGATCCATACCGCCGTTAGAAGAAAACCTGTTAGCACATAGGGTACGAAGGCCTGTTTGTCGCCCATTTCTTCAGTCAGGGTTTGCAACCGCTTCTTCACTTTGGGGTTGAGCAGGGTCCACAGGCGTCGGCGGGTGAGCAGCCACACCAGCACACTGACGCCGGCGCCGATGAAGGTGCCGAGCACGTATTGCGGGCTGGTGGCGAGGGCCAGTGCGCCCATCAGCTTGACGTCGTCGGCACCGAAGCGGCCGAGCATGTAGCCAGGCAAGGTCAGCAGCATGACGATGGCCAGCGCCCAGCCGGCATCGGTGGCCTCGGCGCCGATCCAGCTGCGACCGGTGGCGAACAGCCAGACCAGAGCGCCCGTTGCCACACCCAGGGTCAGCAGGTTGGAGATCTGGCGTTGACGCACATCCTGTTCGGAGCACAAGGCAAGCCACAGCAGGAGAACAATGCTTTGCATTGGCAGGTCGCCTTTCCCAAAAGTTGAACACTTCTACCCGGTCAGTCAGGTTTCCTTAAGTGAAGATAGACGGGAACCTGCGAGGAAGTGGGCGGGAACGGGAAAAAGGCGTGGTCGAAATGGATTTTGTCGTTCTTGACACCGTTTAAGTGGGGGAGCAGCCTTGGGGCGCGAAAAGGTGCTCCCACTATTAAGGGCTGAGGCTTATTTCTTGCTACCCGGCGGGTAGTTGGCCAATACCTTGTTCACAGTATTGCGGATGGCGCTGTTGCGTTCTTCCGGGCTTGGCGGGTAGTTGTTCATGATTTGCTCGGCACTGCCGCGCCACACCAGCTTGCCGTCACGCCCGTCGAACATGTCCACCTGAATGGTCGCGACCTTGTAGTCGACACTGCGGGTTTCGTTGTACATCGGGCCACCCCAGTAACCGCCCCAATAACCACCCCAGCCACCGCCGTAGTGGGTGGTGATCTGCTGCTGGCGCTGCTCGACGATCAGGTAGGTGCGGACCGTCAGGTCAGGCCGTGCTCCACCCTGGACGGGGCGCAGCCCACGCTGGTCGAGCTGGTCGGCCACCGCCTGGCGGATGCGTTGCTCGGTAAGGTCGCTCTTGATGCGGGGGTCGTCCGGGCGGTACTGCAGGCCCGGTTCCTGCCACGCCCAGCTGCGGTAAGCGGCAAAGTCACGGCTGGCATCGAAATCCTGCTGGACGTTGTTGCTGGAGCAGGCTGCAAGCAGTAACACGAATGACAGTAGAACGAGACGGCGCAACATGATGGTTCTCCGTTAGCGATTAACTGGGAGGATAGCCGCTGAGCGCCTTGTGCACAGAGTCGCGCAGGGCGCCTTCGCGTTCACGCGGCGAGTCCTTGTCGCTGCCGCTTTCGGCGCTGGCGCTCCATACCGGTTGACCGCTGCGGGCGTCGTACAGCTCGATGCGCACTACCATCACCTCCACTTCGTAGGTGCGCACGATGGGCACGCTGGCATAACCCCCGTAGCCATGGCGATAGCCACCATAGCCCACGCCACCGTAGGGGTAGGGGCCGTAGTACGGGTCGTAGGTGTCGTAGTCACGCACCTGGCGCAAGCGTTTTTCCAGGCGCATGTCGGCGCTTACCAGCAGATCGCCGGTGGCACCTCGGGCGGGGCGCAGGCCATGCTGGTCGAGTGCCCCGCTGACAGCATCGGCCAGTTGCGCCGGGTCGGCGTTGGCCGAGCCACTTGGCAACTGGCCATTGCGCCAGCTCCAGCTGCGGTAGCGCCCATAATCGCGGGCGGGTGCCGGATAGGCACTGGCGTCGAAGGTGGTGGCCGCCTGGGCGGGGGCCGGAGGCAGCGGGCGGCTGCTGGCCACATACGGGTTGCTGCCCTGGCAGCCAGCCAGGGCGAATGGCAGCAGGGCCAGGCACAACAGACGGTACGGCATGAATTCCTCCGGCAGGGTGGGTTAGCGGGGGCGGCACACCCAGTGCAGGTAGCGGCCAAGCCCGGCGAAGGCGGGGTGGCGGCGGTAGGCCAGTTCCATTTCCAGCAGGTCGAGCAGCTCGGCCTTGCCCTGGAACTCCTTGGGCATGTAGTCGTGGAACACCCGCACACCGCTTCCGCTTTCAACTTGCCACATAGGATCAAGTTGCGCCTTGAGCTCGCGTGGATCAAGCGGTTTCTGTGGGGTCAGGCTCTGCTTTTCACCTTCCAGCCGGTTGCTGCGCAACTTGCGGAAATGGCCCTTGAGCAGGTTGCGATAGACCAGGGCGTCGCGGTTGTAGAAGGCCAGTGACAGCCACCCGGAAGGTGCCGTGAGCTGGTGCAGCACGGGCAGGATGCTCTCAGGCTCTGCCAGCCATTCGAGTACGGCATGGCACAGCACCAGGTCGTAAGGTTCGGTGAGCTGGCCGAGCAGGTCTTGCCAGGGGGCCTGGATGAACGTGGCAGTCTGGCCTGCCTCGGCAAAGCGCGCGCGGGCGCCATCGAGCATGGGCGCGGCAGGCTCGGCCAAGGTCAGGAGATGACCACGCTGGGCCAGCCACAAGGCCATGTGGCCCAGCCCGGCACCGATGTCCAGAATGCGCAGCGGCCGATCGGGCAGTGCCTCGGCCAGGTCGGCTTGCAGCACGGCCAGGCGGATCGCACCCTTGGCACCGCCGTAGATCTTCTCGGCAAAGCGGGTGGCCAGTTCATCGAAGTGACGGTCGTTCATCGGGAGAAGCGCCTCTCACTGTCGGCCAGCTTGGCCCGCACCACCTGGTCCATGTCCAGGCCCAGCTCGCTGCACAGCAGCAACAGATAGAGCACCACATCACCGACCTCCTGGCCGGCGTGGGCCAGTTTGTCGGCAGGCAGCTGGCGCGATTCGTCTTCGCTCAGCCACTGGAAAATTTCTACCAGCTCGGCCATTTCGACGCTGGCGGCCATGGCCAGGTTCTTCGGGCTGTGGAAGCCGCGCCAGTCGTTGTTGTCGCGGATCTGATGCAGGCGTTGGGTGAGTTCTTGCAGATTCATCGGGGTCTCCTAATGCTGCATAGCTTCTGCCCAGGCCCGATGCAAAGCAAGTGGCCTACACCCGATCCCACCGCCCGACCATATGCAATACCTCCCCATGCCCATCCAGCCGTAGCTGACCTGCAGGGCCCGCCGCACTGGCACTGAGCACCACCTCCGACGGCAACCGTACCGGTTTGCGGAAGTCCACTTCAAAGGCATATCCACTGTGCGGCAGGTGCCCACGCAATGCCGCCAGGGCCATGGCCTTGCTCCACATGCCATGGGCAATGGCTGTAGGAAAGCCGAACAACCGGGCACTGACAGCACTGAGGTGGATAGGGTTGTAGTCCCCGCAAACCTTGGCATACCGCCGGCCGATGTCACTGTCGGCGTACCAGCGGGAGGCCTCGGGCAATGCATCAGGCTCAATATCGGCAAGCGCGCTTGCCTCGCCTTCCAGCTTCAACCCACGTACCAGCATGCGGCTGGTCTCACGCCAGAGCAGGCCAA
This sequence comes from Pseudomonas sp. yb_9, assembly GCF_043103635.1. Taxonomy (NCBI): domain Bacteria; kingdom Pseudomonadati; phylum Pseudomonadota; class Gammaproteobacteria; order Pseudomonadales; family Pseudomonadaceae; genus Pseudomonas; species Pseudomonas sp. yb_9. Next base: position 34,539 of record NZ_JBICKA010000027.1, read on the forward strand.
TGCCGTCTTCGGCCTCGGTGACCAGGTCGAAGGTGCCGCCCTTTGCATGCGGTTGCAGGTTGTGCGCATACACCGCAACGCGCAGCCCTTCGATACCGCCAAGCGGGCGCAGCACTTCGATGCGGTTGTACAGATGCACCAGGCCGAGCAGTGGGAAGGGGAAGTCTGGAGCGGTCATCAACTGCAACTGCAGGCTGAACGCCATGACATGTGGATAGGTCGCCGGCAGGCGGCCATCGTCGGGAAAGTGGCAGAGCTTGCGGTAGGCGCTCAGGTTGCCCGGCTGAACCCGGATGAAACAGCGTAGGCCATCGTCCGGCAGATGGTCACCGCTGATGGTGCGCTTGCTGGCGGCGCGCAGGTACAGGCTGGCGCGCGAAGCCGGGCTGTGCAGGTCATGCCAGTGTCGGCTCATGCTCAGGCCCCCATCAATGCCTGGCCGCACACCCGCAGCACCTGGCCGTTGACTGCCCCGGAGCCCGGTTGGCTGAGCCAGGCAATGGCTTCGGCGACGTCCTGCGGGCGCCCGCCCTGGCCCAACGAGCTCAGGCGCCGGCCGGCCTCTCGCAGGCCCATGGGCATGGCGGCGGTCATGTGGGTTTCGATAAAGCCGGGTGCCACGGCATTGATGCTGCCGCCACGTTCGGCGAGGCGGGGCGCCCAGGCCTGGGCCAGACCGATCAGCCCGGCCTTGCTGGCGGCGTAGTTGGCTTGCCCACGGTTGCCGGCAATGCCGCTGACCGAGGCCAGCAGGGTGATACGTGCGTTTTCCCCCAGCGCGCCACTGTCATACAGCGCCTGGGTCAGCACCTGTGGGGCCTTGAGGTTGACGGCCAGCACCGCGTCCCAGTAGTCCGGGGTCATGTTGGCCAGGGTCTTGTCACGCGTGATGCCGGCGTTGTGCACCACGATGTCGATGCCGTCGGGCAAGGCTGCCAGCAGTTGCGTGGCAGCGTCGCTGGCGCAGATATCCAGCGCCAGTGCCTTGCCACCCAGGCGTGCAGCGAGGGCGTCGAGATCCTGGCTGGCCTGTGGTACATCCAGCAGCAGCACGTCGGCGCCGTCCCGTGCCAGGGTTTCGGCGATAGCGGCGCCGATGCCGCGCGCTGCGCCAGTGACCAGGGCACGACGGCCGGCCAGTGGGCGGGTCCAGTCCTCCACCTGGCTGATACAGGCTTCCAGGCGCAGCACCTGGCCAGAGATGAAGGCGCTCTTGGGCGAGAGGAAAAAGCGCAGTGCGCCTTCCAGCTGGTCATCGGCGCCGGGGGCGACATACAGCAGCTGGGCCGTCGCGCCGTTGCGCAGCTCCTTGGCCAGCGAACGGCTGAAGCCTTCAAGTGCCCGTTGGGCAACGCTGGCCAACAGGTTGTCGAGGCTTTCCGGTGCGCGCCCCAGCACCACGATATGCGCGCAAGGCGCCAGGCTACGCAGCAGGGGCTGGAAAAATTCGCGCAACTGCTTCAAAGCATCGCTGTCGGACAGATGACGGGCATCGAATACCACGGCCTTGATTTTCGGCCCCAGGCCGGCCACCCAGGCTTCAGCCTGCAAATCGTCGGCATTGAAGCTGTAAACCTCGTCAGTCAGGCGTGGGGCGATGGCTTCGACCTGTTTCGCCATTGGCCCGCCGCCCAGCACCAGCGCCCCTTCCACCGGGCGTAGGCGGCCGGCCTGCCAGCGCTCCAGCGGCGCCGGGCGTGGCAGGCCAAGGGCATCCACGAGGCGGCGGCCGAGGTTGGAGTTGGCAAAACCGAGGTAGCGATCGCTCATGAGTGGGTCTCCGCAAAGGCAAGCTTGAAAGTGTGGACCAACTTTGTGGCGAGGTCGTTCGCCCACGGTAAAAACACCTAGGCTGTACGGATCAAATTGTTTCAGGAGGAAAAAGCGCATGCGTTCACTTCGCCGGGTCGCAATCCTGGGCGGCAACCGAATTCCCTTCGCCCGCTCCAACGGCGCTTACGCCACGGCCAGCAACCAGGCGATGCTCACTGTTGTCCTTGAAGGATTGATCGAACGCTATCGCCTGCATGGGCTGCGGCTGGGGGAGGTAGTGGCTGGCGCGGTGCTCAAGCACTCGCGCGACATGAACCTGACCCGCGAATGTGTGCTGGGTTCGCGCCTTTCACCGCAGACCCCGGCCTATGACCTCCAGCAAGCGTGCGGCACCGGGCTAGAATCGGCGTTGCTGGTGGCCAACAAGATAGCCCTGGGGCAGATCGACAGTGGTATCGCCGGCGGCGTGGACACCACCTCCGACGCACCGATTGCCGTCAACGAAGGCCTGCGCCACATCCTCCTGCAAGCCAACCGTGGCAAAAGCCTGAGCGAGCGGCTCAAGCCCTTTCTCAAGCTAAGGCCTCACCACCTGAAACCCGAACTACCACGCAATGGCGAACCGCGCACCGGGCTGTCGATGGGCGAGCATTGCGAGCGCATGGCCCAGGCCTGGCGCATTGGCCGTGGCGAACAGGACGCGTTGGCGCTGCTCAGCCACCAGAAACTGGCTGCCGCGTATGCCGAGGGTTGGCAGGATGATTTGCTGACGCCGTTTCTTACGTTGACCCGCGACAATAACCTGCGCCCCGACCTGACCCTTGAGCAGTTGGCGAAGCTGCAACCCGCCTTTGACCGCAGCGGGCAGGGCACGCTGACAGCCGGTAACTCCACCCCACTGACGGACGGTGCCTCTATGGTGTTGCTGGGCAGCGAGGAATGGGCCGCGCAGCAGGGGCTGGAGGTGCTGGCTTATCTGGTCGATGGCGAAACCGCTGCGGTGGACTTTGTGACCGGTCGCGAAGGGCTCTTGATGGCGCCGGTGTATGCCGTGCCACGCTTGCTGGCGCGCAATGGCCTGACCTTGCAAGACTTTGACTACTACGAAATCCACGAAGCCTTCGCTGCCCAGGTGCTGTGTACGCTCAAGGCCTGGGAAGATGCCGACTATTGCCGTGAACGGTTGGGGCTGGAGGCGCCGCTTGGGGCGATTGACCGCAGCAAGCTCAATGTAAAAGGCAGTTCGCTGGCAGCGGGGCACCCGTTTGCGGCCACCGGAGGGCGCATATTGGCCAACCTGGCCAAGCTGTTGGCCACGGCAGGGAAGGGGCGGGGGTTGATATCGATTTGTGCGGCAGGTGGGCAGGGGGTGACGGTGATTGTCGAGCGCACCTGACATGCTCTTGCGCCAGCTGTTAGGCTTGTCCCGTCAGAACTACAAGAAGCCACCATGCCGATCATCGGACACCCCCGCGCCATACCGGCGCTGGACCACCTGCCCAGGCCCCTCTATGCCCGTGCCGAAAGCCTCGGCGCCGGTTCCTGGACCACCCGCCACCAGCACGACTGGGTGCAGTTTTCCTATGCCATCAGCGGCGTACTTGGCGTGTACACCCGCGACGGCAGTTACTTCGCGCCACCCCAGTGGGGGGTGTGGATTCCTGCTGATGCCGAGCACGAAGTGGTGACCTCGATGCAGGCCGAAATGCGCAGCCTGTATGTACGGCGTGATGCCTGCCCGTGGGCGCCGCAGCAATGCCGGGTGCTGGAAGTAACCCCGCTGGCACGCGAGCTGATCAAGCAGTTTTGCCTGTTCCCGGCGGACTACCCCGAAGATGACAGCGCCGAAGCACGCCTGGTGGCGGTGCTGCTCGACCAGTTGCGCACGTTGCCCGAGGTGGGTTTTTCGCTACCGTTGCCACGGCACCCAGGGTTGCTGGCGCTGTGCAACGGTTTGATTGCTGCACCGGACCAGCCGCAGACATTGCAGCAGTGGGCGCGCGAGCTGGGTTGCTCGGAGAAGACGCTGATGCGGCTGTTCCAGCGGGAGACCGGGTTGAGCTTTCGCAACTGGCGGCAGCGCATGCGGCTGTTGTCGTCGCTGGCGTTGCTGGAGGCGGGGGAGAATGTGACCGAGGCGGCGCTGGGGTGTGGGTATGACTCGACTTCGGCTTACATTGCGGCGTTCAAGCAGTTGTTTGGCGCCACCCCGGGGGAGTTGAAGCTTTAGTGTCTGGTTGCCTGTACCGGCCTCTTCGCGGGTAAACCGCGAAGAGGCCGGTACAGGCAGTACATCAGGTGCGGAACCTGCGCACCAGCGCATCCAGCTCATTGGACAACCCGGCCAGGCTCTCCGAGTCCACCCGCGCCGCCTGGGCCAGTTCGGCCACCAGTTGGGCATCGCCGTGAATCTGGCTGATGTGCCGGTTGATGTCCTCGGCCACCTGGTGCTGTTCCTCGGCGGCGGTGGCGATTTGCGTGTTCATGTCGCGAATCACATCCACCGATTCCCGGATTTGCCCGAAGCTGTCGCGTGCCAGGCCAATGCGGCTCACCGATTGCTGCGATACCTCCAGGCTGGCATGCATCTGCGCGGCCACTTCGGCCGTGCGGTTGGCCAGGTTACCCAGCAGGCCATCGATTTCGGCAGTGGAGTCGGCAGTGCGTTTGGCCAAGGCCCTTACTTCATCGGCCACCACGGCAAAGCCACGGCCTTGCTCACCGGCGCGGGCGGCTTCGATGGCGGCGTTGAGGGCTAGCAGGTTGGTCTGCTCGGCAATCGAGCGGATGGTGCCGAGGATCGACTGGATGGCATTGCTGTCCCGCTCCAGTTGCTGGATCGACTGCGCCGACTGCTCGATTTCCTGGCTCAGGCGGTCAACGCTGTGTACCGCCGCATCGATCTGCTGCTGGCCTTCGCGGGCCTGCTGCTGACCGCTGTCGGCCGACTGCGCTGCCTGGCTGCAGGAGCGCGCCACTTCGTTGGCGGTGGCGACCATTTCGTGGAATGCGGTTGAAACCATGTCCACGGCTTCGCGCTGGCGGCCTGCGGCTTCGGCCATGTCGCTGGAGACACGGGTCGAGCTGCTGGAGGTGCTGAGGATTTTGCCGGCGGCAGCGCCAATGTGCTGGATCAGGCTGCGGATGGCGCCCAGGAACTGGTTGAACCAGCTGGCCAGTTGCGCGGTTTCGTCGCGGCCGCGGATTTCCAGGTTACGGGTCAGGTCACCTTCACCTTGAGCAATGTCTTCCAGGCCGTTGGTAACGCTGTTGATCGGGCGCACGATCAGCTTGGCGAACGCCGCACCCACCACGGCAAACAACGCGGCCAGTACCACGGCGATGACACCGATCAGCCAGGTGAGCCGGGTGGTGGTCTGCATCACTTCGCTGTGTTCGATCAGGCCGATGAAGGTCCAGCCCAGTTGCTCATCGGGGTAGATGTTGGCCATGTAGCGCACGCCATTGAGCTCGACTTCGACCAGGCCTTTGCCCGCTTTGGCCAACTCGACATAACCACCGCCAAAGCTCGCCAGTTGCTTGAAGTTGTGCCCGGCGTCGCGTGGGTCGACCATCACGTTGCCGTTGCTTTCCACCAGCATCAGGTAGCCGCTTTCGCCCAGTTTGATCTGCTTGACGATCTCGGTCAGGCCCTTGAGCGACACGTCGATGTTGACCACGCCACCGGGGTTGCCCAGCTGGTTGGCCACGGCGCGCACGGTGCTGACCAGTACCGCGTCGTCGGCGGCCCAGTAGTAGGCGCCGGTACGTACGGTTTTGCCCGGGTTGGCCATGGCCAGTTGGTACCAGGGGCGAGTGCGTGGGTCGTAATTGACGAACTTCTGCCCTGCCGGCCAGCCTGTGTAGCCACCGTCGTTCACCCCGTAGGACAAGTAGGCATACGCAGGGTGTGAGTTGGCCAGGCGGGTCATGAAGTCAAGGAGCTTGCTGGCCTGCTCGCCCAGTTCGTAGGACGGCGAGGCACTCATGTACTTGTTCAGCTCGCTGCCCGTGGCGGCGACCATTGGCTGTGAAGCCATGTACTCGACGTTCTGGTTGATGCCCTGGAAGAAGATGTTCATCGCGTTGCTGACCTGGCGGATTTCCCGGCTGCTGCTGTCGAGGAATCCGTCGCGGGCTTCGCCACGCAGGTTGAGGACCACCAAGGTGGCCACGAGGACGATGGGCAAGCCGGCGATGACCGCGAATGCCCAGGTCAGTTTCTGTTTGATGCTCATCGACGCTCCCGGAATTTTTGTTGTCGACACACGAGGCAGGTAGCCAGTACATCGGCAGCATCCGGGTTTTATGTAGCCAGAGCGCCCGTATTTATTGGATAAAGTCGTAGTTGGTGACTATTCGGTCGCGTTTGGACGCTTTTGGCATACCAAACGCGTGTGACCGTTCAGTGGCAGCAGTTGCCGGCGGCGCCGTTGGCCAGGTCTTTGAGGATCGGGCAGTCCGGGCGGTCGTCCCCTTGGCAGTGCGAAACCAGCTCGCCAAGGGTGTCGCGCAGGCTCACCAGCTCCTCGATGCGCCGGTTCAGCTCGGCGATGTGCTGCATGGCCAGCGCTTTCACATCGGCGCTGGCCCGTTGGCGGTCCTGCCACAAGGTCAGCAGCTTGCCGACCTCCTCTAGGGAAAACCCCAGGTCGCGGGAGCGCTTGATGAAGGCCAGGCTGTGCAAGTCGTCTGCCTGGTACAGGCGGTAGCCGCTGTCGCTGCGTGTGGCCGGTTTGAGCAGGCCGATGGATTCGTAATAACGGATCATCTTGGTGCTGAGCCCGCTGCGGCGGGCGGCCTGGCCGATATTCATGACGCCTCCTGGGTGGTGCTGGTGGGTTTCCACGCCTTGAGCCACAGCGCGTTGCTGACCACGCTCACGCTGGACAGGGCCATGGCGGCGCCGGCCAGCACCGGGTTGAGGTAACCCAGCGCGGCCAGCGGGATGCCGATCAGGTTGTAGATGAATGCCCAGAACAGGTTCTGACGAATCTTCGCATAGGTCTTGCGGCTGATCTCCAGCGCTGCAGGCACCAGGCGAGGGTCGCCGCGCATCAGGGTGATGCCAGCGGCCTGCATGGCCACGTCGGTACCGCCACCCATGGCAATGCCGATGTCGGCGGCGGCCAGTGCCGGGGCATCGTTGATGCCATCGCCCACCATGGCGACCACGCCGTCCTGCTTGAGCGCGGCCACGGTCGCAGCCTTGTCGGCTGGCAGCACTTCGGCATGTACATCGTCGATGCCCAGCGCGTCTGCAACCACTTTGGCGCTGCCGCGGTTGTCGCCGGTCAGCAGGTGGCTGCTGATATGTTGGGCATGCAGGGTGTCGATGGCCTGCGCGGCGCCGGGCTTGAGGCTGTCACCAAAGGCGAACAGGCCCAGCACGCGGGGTTGCGCGCCCCGTTCGATCAACCACGACAAGGTGCGCCCCTCGGCTTCCCAGGCCTGGGCCTTCGCAGCCAGGTCGCCGGGCTGCAGCCCGCTTTCGTCCAGCAGGCGGCGGTTACCCAGGGCCAGCTCACGGCCTTCCACACTTCCTGCGATACCGCGCCCGGTCAGCGACTGACTGTCGGTAACCACCGGCACGTCCAGCCCCTGTTCGGCACAGGCATCCAGCACTGCCTTGGCCAGTGGGTGTTCGCTACCACGTTGCAGTGCGCCGGCCAGGCGGTGGAGGTCGGCACTGCTGCCAGCCTGCGCCTGGCTGTGAACCACCCGAGGGCTGCCGGAGGTGAGGGTGCCGGTTTTGTCGAAGACCACGCGGTTGACCGCATGGGCACGCTCCAGGGCTTCGGCGTCCTTGATCAGGATACCGTGGCGTGCAGCGACCCCGGTGCCCGCCATGATTGCCGCAGGCGTTGCCAGGCCGAGGGCGCAGGGGCAGGCGATGACCAGCACGGCGACGGCGTTGATCAGCGCGGTTTCCAGCGGTGCGCCGGCCAGCCACCAGCCGACCAGGGTGATCAGGGCCAGCACCAGCACGGCGGGGACGAACACCTGGCTGACCCGATCGACCAGCTTCTGTATCGGCGCCTTGGCGGCCTGGGCGTCTTCCACCAGGCGGATGATACGCGCCAGCACGGTTTCGGTCCCCAGCGCCTGGGTGCGCACCAGCAACCGGCCTTCGCCATTGATGGCACCGCCCGTGACGCTGTCGCCCGGCTGCTTGGGGACTGGCAGGCTCTCGCCGCTGATCAGGGCTTCGTCGGCATGGCTGCTGCCGTCCTCGACTACACCATCGACCGGGAAGCGCTCGCCGGGTTTGACCAGTACCAGGTCGCCCAGGCGCAGCTGGGCAATGGGCACGTCTTCTTCCTGGCCCTCGACGACACGCACGGCACGCTCCGGACGCAGTGCCTCAAGGGCGCGGATGGCGCTGGCGGTCTGGCGCTTGGCACGGTTTTCCAGGTACTTGCCCAGCAATACCAAGGCAATGACCACGGCCGAGGCTTCGAAGTACAAGTGCGGGGCCAGACCGGCGGGGGTTTGTGCCCACTGGTAAAGGCTCAGGCCATAGCCGGCGCTGGTGCCCAGGGCCACCAGCAGGTCCATGTTGCCGGCACCGGCGCGCACGGCCTTCCAGGCGGCTTTGTAGAAGCGTGCGCCGAGAATGAATTGCACCGGCGTGGCCAGCAGGAACTGTGCCCATGCTGGCAGCATCCAGTGCAGGCCGAAGGGCTGCACCAGCATTGGCAGTACCAGCGGCAGGGCCAACAGCAAGGCGGCGCCGACCGCCAGGCGCTCATTGCGCAGGCGGCGCTGGGCAGCGCTTTGGCCGTCCTTGGCCGATTGCGGCAGGCCGGCGCTGTAGCCGGCTTTGTGCACAGCATCGATCAGCAGGTTGTCATCGAGGGCTGCGAGCACGTCGAGGTGAGCGCGTTCGCTGGCCAGGTTGACGCTGACGTGCTCGACCCCAGGCAGCTTGCCAAGGGCACGCTCAACGCGGCCGGCGCAACTGGCGCAGGTCATGCCGCCAATCTGCAGTTCGACAGTGCGGGTGGGCACGCCGTAGCCGGCTTCGCGCACGGCGTCGACCAGGGCGGGCAGGCTGTTGGCCGGGGCCTGGACCCGAGCCTGTTCGGTGGCGAGGTTGACGCTGACCTGTTCAGCGCCGGTGACCTTGCGCAGGGCGCGCTCGACCCTGCCGGCACAGCTGGCGCAGGTCATGCCGGAGATCGGCAGGTCATAAGTGGTGGATGCGGGCATGGCTCTCCTCCTTGGACAGGCCTCCAGCATCAACCTTGCCATGCAGGTAAGGTCAATAGCCCAGGCCGGCTCGCTTCAACTCCAGGCCATATTGCCCCATGGCGATGCGGTATTTGTTGATCTGGCCCGCCTGCAAGTTCAAACGTGTACTGCGCTGGTCTTCGATGCCCGGCGCGCAGCCTTGCACCTGCCCTGGCAGCAGGCGCAGGCGTACGTCCACCGAACCGGGTGGAAGGTTGAACGAGGTGGACTGCTCCTGGAACACGCGCCCGGAGAGCTGGTCGTTGAGGTAAACGCCAATTTCGCAACCGGTGGCCACTTCCAGGCGTTCCCGGGAGATGATCAGTACGCTGTAGTCCGAGTTGCCCTCGGCGCTGGCCGGTGGCACCGCAGCCAGCGCGCTCAATAGCCCGACGACGCCCAATGCTGCCCTGAACATGAATAATCTCCTGCTTGCCTGATCGTCAAAGGCGCAGCTTGGCCGACACGGGCGTAGATTTCCACCCCGGGTGTTGACCTTGCCCCGATGGCAAGCTTGAGACTCGTTGAAAACCTGAAGGAGAGATCCCCATGCAAGTGTTCAATGTACAAGGCATGACCTGTGGCCATTGTGTGAAAGCGGTGACCCGGGCGGTGCAGGAGCAGGATGCTGCGGCCAAGGTCGAGATCGACCTGGCGGCCAGACAGGTGCGGGTGCAGAGTGAGCTGGCGCCAGAGCAGATTCTAACTGCCATTCGGGACGAGGGGTATCAGGCCGAGGTGGCGTGATACGTCAGGGTTGCCTGGCGGCCCATGTGTTGCAAATGTTTTCATGCTGAGGGGGTCCACAGCAGGTAGAATCATCCACTTGCTTAGCCTGCTATGGATTCCTGATGAACCTGCGAATGGTGCTCATCCTGGGCGCACTCAGTGCGTTCGGGCCCTTGGCGATCGACTTCTACCTGCCCGCCTTCCCGGCCATGGCGCAGGCGTTCGCCACCGACGAAAAACACGTCCAGGCCACCTTGGCCGCCTACTTCCTCGGCCTGTCCATCGGGCAGTTAGCCTATGGGCCGGTTGCCGACCGCTTTGGGCGTCGCAAACCGCTGATGTTCGGCGTGACCCTGTTCACCCTGGCGTCACTGGGCTGTGCCTATGCCCCCAACCTCGACACTCTGGTGGTTGCGCGCTTTGTCCAGGCGCTGGGCGGTTGCGCAGGCATGGTGCTGTCGCGGGCCATCGTCAGCGACAAGTGCGACCCGGTGGCCTCGGCCAAGGTGTTCTCGCAACTGATGCTGGTCATGGGCCTGGCGCCGATCCTGGCACCGATGCTGGGCGGGGTGCTGGTGAACCTGGCGGGCTGGCAGTCGATCTTCCTGGCGTTGAGCCTGTTCAGCGCCGGTTGCCTGCTGGCGGTCAGCCTGGGCCTGCCGGAAAGCCTGCCTGCGCATATTCCGCGCCAGCCACTGTCTGGCGCATTGCGCCAGTATGTGCGCCTGCTGGGTGACCGGGTGTTCCTTGGCCATGCCTTGACGGGGGGGATCGCCATTGCCGGCATGTTTGCCTACATTGCCGGTTCGCCATTCGTGTTCATCAAGCTCTATGGCGTACCGGCCGAACATTACGGCTGGCTATTCGGCACCAATGCTGCCGGCTTCATACTCGTGGCGCAGGTGAATGCCCGATTGCTGGCCAAGCGCGGACCTGCTTTCCTGCTGGCGCGCGCCGTGTGGCTGTACCTGATTGCGGGCCTGGTGCTGTTGGGCGTGGCGGCTTTGCGCCACGCGCAGCTGTGGCCGCTGCTGGTGCCGTTGTTCATCTGCATTGCCAGCCTGGGCTGCATCATCCCCAATGCATCGGCGTGTGCCATGAGCGGGCAGGGCGCGCGGGCCGGCAGCGCTTCGGCATTGATGGGGTGCGTGCAGTTCAGCGTTGCTGCGGGTGCCGCTGCGCTGGTCGGGCTACTGCACGATGGCAGCGCCGTACCTATGGCGCTGGTGATCAGCTTCTGCGGGGCATTGGCGGTCAGTGTCGCGCTGCTGACCCAGCGCTTGCAGGCCAAGCCTCCCGCATGAGCGGGTGAGGTGCCTGAAGGCGGGTTTCCAGCGTTGCGACGAAGGCCCGCGCCTCGGCCTCACTGCGGAAACTGACCACGTGTTGATCGAGCTGGACCTGCCAAGGGCAGGCGGGGTTTCGGCTCGATGCACTGACGATAATTTTCATCGCGGCATACCTCCAGAATGGGGAGAGCCGCTCAAGTGTAGCGCTGGCCCTCCTGCCTGCCATGCGCTGCGTCAGTGTCCTGACTGACGGTCGAAGGGCGTAATGCCTGCAAAACTGCGAAACCTTCGCTAGCTCGCGCGCTATTTGCGGAATGTCGCTGTGGGCCGTATCTGAAATTGCTGCAAGCCTTTTTCTATCAAGATATTTCGGTGCTTCTGTCTGTGGGTATCGGCGCTTTGGTTGACCGGCTTGCGGGCAGCTTTCTGGCGCCGGCTCACTGCTTGCCATGGGTAGGCATACCCAGTGGTTTTTTGTCGCCGATGTGTCTGCGCAAGGCCGTCTGACTGGGATTTTCTGCGGCTTATACTGGCGGGCCAGGCCAGTGCCAGCGAGAGGTGCTTCCCTGCCAGGGTTGGCCATCGCATCCACTCAGTGAACTTGCAGGGAGTTACAGGGATATGAACGCAGCCAGCAGCATCAGCCAGATTGCCAGCTTGATGGCCGACCCCAAACGCAGTGCCATGTTGTGGGCATTGATCGACGGTACGCCACGGCCAGCCAATGAACTTGCGATAATGACCGGCCTGACGTCCTCGTCGGCTTGCGCGCACCTTTCGTTGCTGTCATCGGCCGGTTTGCTCCGGCATGAAGCCAGGGGGCGCAAACGCTACTTCCGCCTGGCAACCCCACAGGTCGGGGCGGCGGTCGAGGCCCTGGCCAGCGTACAGCTGGAAAGCACCAGGGGAGAGCGGGCCAAGGCGCCGGTATCACCGCTGCCCATGTCGATGCGCCGGGCACGCCGGTGTGGCGATCACCTGGGCGGGGAGTTGGCCAGTGAGCTGTATCACCGCCTGGTGGTGGCCGGCTGGCTGGAGGGCAGCGGAAGGCAGTTGATGGTGAGTGACGAGGGGAGGGCGCAGTTGGCCTTGGTCGGGGTGTACATCGATGCCCTGGCACCACACGAGCAACGCGCCTGCGTGGTTTGCCGCTGCACCGAGTGGAATGACCAGGCCCCGCATCTGGGCGGCGTGCTGGGCCAGGCTTTGTTCAGGCTATTTCTGCAGTCTGGCTGGATGCGTGAGGCCGAAGACTCGCGGGCGTTGCATATCTCTGCGCTGGGTATCCAGCAGATCAATCGCATCGCCCGCGTGGAGACATTGCAGGTCGGTTGAACGCAACGTCGTCGTTCAATCAGACCAGCCGGGCATCCAGGCTGTTCTGTGCCAGGCGACGGGCCTGGTCTTCGGTCATGCCCAGGTGGGTGTGCAGGGCGTGGAAGTTTTCCGTGACGTAGCCGCCGAAGTAGGCCGGGTCGTCCGAGTTGACCGTCACTTTCACGCCGCGCTCGAGCATGTCGAGGATGTTGTGCTGGCTCATGTGGTCGAACACGCACAGTTTGGTGTTGGACAGCGGGCACACCGTGAGCGGGATCTGCTCGTCGATGATGCGCTGCATCAGGCGCTCGTCCTCGATGGCGCGCACGCCATGGTCGATACGCTTGATTTGCAGCAGGTCCAGCGCTTCCCAGATGTACTCGGGTGGGCCTTCTTCGCCGGCATGGGCGACGGCGACGAAGCCTTCGCTGCGGGCGCGGTCGAATACACGCTGGAACTTGCTCGGCGGGTGGCCCATTTCCGAGCTGTCCAGGCCAACGGCGATGAATGCATCGCGGAACGGCAGGGCCTGGTCGAGGGTTTTTTGTGCTTCCTCTTCGCTCAGGTGGCGCAGGAAGCTGAGGATCAGGCCACTGCTGATGCCCAGTTGCTGGCGGCCGTCCTTCAGTGCTCGGTTGATACCGTTGAGCACCACTTCAAAGGGGATGCCACGGTCGGTGTGGGTTTGCGGGTCGAAGAACGGTTCGGTGTGAATCACGTTCTGCGCCTTGCAGCGTTGCAGGTAGGCCCAGGTCAGGTCGTAGAAGTCCTGTTCGGTACGCAGCACATCGGCGCCCTGGTAATACAGGTCGAGGAACTCCTGCAGGTTGTTGAAGGCGTAGGCGCCCCGCAAGGTCTCTACATCGGCCCAGGGTAGGGCGATCTTGTTGCGCTCGGCCAGGGCGAACAGCAGCTCGGGCTCCAGCGAGCCTTCCAGGTGCAAGTGCAGCTCGGCCTTGGGCAGGGCGTTCAACCAGTCATACATATAGGGGGATCTCGATCAGGTACGGTTGCCGCCATTCTACAGGGGCTGGCCGGGCATTGCGCCCGGCCACGCTGCGACCCGGTGAATCACCAGACCAAGGGTTCGCCCTTGTAGTTGATGAAACGCAGGCCACCCTTGCCGCTTTGCGCCTTGATCTGGTCGAGCATGCCGCGGGTGCTGGTGAGTACGTCGATCTCGGCGTTTTCGCCGCCCATGTCGGTTTTTACCCAGCCTGGGTGCATGGCCAGCACGCACAGGTCGGGGCGCTGCTGCTCGACGACAAAGCTGTTGATCATCGAGTTCAACGCCGCCTTGCTGGCCTTGTACAGGCAAATTTCACCGCCGTCGGGGATGGTCACGCTGCCCAGGATCGAGCTCATGAAGGCCAGTACGCCGCTGCCCTCGCGTACCTGGTCGACGAGGCGCCGGGCCACACGAATCGGTGCAACGGCGTTGGTCATGAACAGGTCGCCGATGTTTTTGTTGTGTACGGTCTCCAGGTCTTGTGGCAGGGGGCCCATGACACCGGCGTTGACGAATACCAGGTCGAACACCTGGCCTTGCAGGCGTTGCTTCAGGCCGTCGAGCTGGGCGGTGTCGTTCATCTCCAGCTGCTCGATGTGCACGCCGGGCACGTCCGCCAGGGCGCCGGGCTGCTGCGGGTTGCGGACAGTAGCAGTGATGTTCCAGCCGTCTTCGTTCAGGCGCTGCACCAGGCCCAGACCAAGCCCCCGAGAGGCGCCGATGATAAGTGCGGTTTTTGCGTTAGCCATGTGAACGCGCTCCGTGGTCGGTGATAAAGAAAGGTATTGAGAATAATCCACAGCGGCAGTGACTGCCTTGTCTATAGCTGTATAAAAAACGATCAACTGCGTGGGGGCCCTGCCTGTCCGGGCGCCTCGCCTGTTGGCGCACGGGTTATCCACAGGCTGTTCCACAGTTATTGTGTGCAAGCCGAGTACGATGCGGGCAGACCCGTCTAGCCTTGGGTTGGGGATAACTATCTAGCTTTCAGCAATTTGCGACTGTCATCAAGCTGTGATCAAAATATGATCAAAGTCCTGCAGGCCCTGAAAACAGCAGGCTGCAAGCGACTGCCCCAAGCTTATCCACAGGCGGGCCCACAGTTGTTGTGGGCAATGTCAGCGCGCTTCTAGCAGGATGCGCCCACGGCTCAGGTCGGCCAGTTGCTGCTGCAGGTGTGCCAGGTGGGCGTCGCCGAGCGCAATTAGCAGGTCCACGCCGTTGGCGGTGAATTGCTCATCCAGGACGAGGCCATCAACCTCTGCCAGGCGCAGTTTCACCAGTGCCAGTTCGCTGAAACTGCAGCTGCAAGTGAATTCGCTACGCTGCACCAACAGCCGTTTGGGCGCCTGTTGCAGGCATTTGTTGGCGCCGCCGCCATAAGCCCTGGCCAAGCCGCCGGTACCCAGTTGTATGCCGCCATACCAGCGGATCACCAGCACCACGACCTGGTCGCAGTCTTGTGCTTCGATGGCCGCCAGGATCGGTCGCCCGGCAGTGCCGCCAGGTTCACCGTCATCGCTGCTGCGGTACTGGGCGCCAAGCTTCCAGGCCCAGCAGTTGTGGGTGGCGGCCAGGTCGCTGTGGCGTTCGATGAAACTCATCGCGTCCGCAGCGCTGCTGATCGGCCCGGCCAGGGTGATGAAGCGGCTTTTGCGGATTTCCTCGCGGTATTCGCAGAGGTCGAGCAGGGTAGAAGGCATAAATGACGTTCAGGCAGCCGGCTTGATGCCGCAGCCCTTCAGAATGATGTGGATAAGGTTGTTGCTCGCGTCTTCCATGTCCTGCTTGGTCAGGCGGCTGCGGCCGGTCACCTGGCAGATCTGGGTGGCGAAGTCGGCGTAGTGCTGGGTGCTGCCCCACAGCAGGAAGATCAAGTGCACCGGGTCGACCGGGTCCATCTTGCCGGCTGCGATCCAGGCCTGGAACACGGCGGCTCGGCCGCGGAACCACTCACGGTAGTCGGCACTGAAATATTCGGTCAGGCAGGTGCCGCCGCTGATCACTTCCATGGCGAAAATCCGCGAAGCTTGCGGGTTGCGCCTGGAAAACTCCATCTTGGTACGGATGTACTGGCTCAGGGCCTCGCCGGGGTCGTCATCGACGCTCAAGGCGTTGAAGGTGCTGTCCCACAACTCGATGATGTTGCTGAGCACGGCAATGTACAGGCCCAGCTTGTTGGTGAAGTAGTAATGCAGGTTGGCCTTGGGCAAGCCCGCCTTGAGGGCGATGGTGTTCATGCTGGTGCCCTTGAAACCATGGCGGGCGAACTCGTCTTCGGCGGCCTGGATAATGGCCTGTTCGTTCTTCTGGCGGATGCGGCCCGCGGGCTTGCCCGAGGCAGAGAGGCGATGCGCAGGGACTTCTAGGGTCATGGACGATTCCGTACGGGTCAGTGGCTGCGGCAGTCGGACAAGATTACCTGCCTGTGCCGAAGTGACAAGCGTTTGCGGCAGAGACTGGCATCAACGTGTCGCAGCCAGGCTGTCGAGAAAGCTTTCCAGCACCAGGTTCGGCCGCCGGCCCTTGCGCGTTACCCAGCTCAGGCTCAGGTCATAGAAGCGCTGTTGAGGCTTGAGGGCACGCAAGCGGCCCTGCTGCACCCAGAAGGTGGCGTAGTGATCGGGCAGGTAGCCGATGTAGCGCCCGGTGAGGATAAGGAACGCCATCCCTTCACGGTCCGAAGCACTGGCCGTGCAGTTCAGCGCCTGGTAATGCGCCTGGATGTCGGCCGGCAGGCGGAACGTCGGCGTAATGGCTTCCTGGCTGTTCAGGCGTTCGTCGTCGATCTGCTGGTCATCGGCATAGAACAGCGGGTGGCCAACGGCGCAGTAAAGCAGCGAACGTTCGCTGTACAACGGCTGGTATTCAAGGCCCGACAGCGGGCTGGTCTGAGGTACTACACCCACATGCAGGCTGCCGTCGAGCACGCCGTGTTCGACCTGGCTGGGGGCAATCATGCGGATCTGGATGCGCACATCGGGGCCTCGGTCCTTGAGTTCGGCCAGGGCGTGGGTGATGCGCATATGTGGCAGAGTGACCAGATTGTCGGTCAGGCCAATGTTCAGCTCGCCACGCAAATGCTGGTGCAGGCCATTGACCTCGGTGCGAAAGCTTTCCAGCGCGCTGAGCAGTTGCAGGGCCGAATGGTAGACCTCGCGGCCTTCCTCGGTCAGCGAAAAACCGGCGCGGCCACGTTGGCACAGGCGTAGGCCAAGGCGTTGCTCCAGGTCGTTCATCTGCTGGCTGATGGCCGAGCGGCCAATGCCCAACACGTTTTCGGCGGCCGAGAAGCCGCCGCACTCGACAACGCTGCGGTAGATCTTAAGCAAGCGGATGTCGAAGTCGCTGACCTGGGCGAGTGGATCGGGGCGTCGGCTCATTAGTTTAGTCTTGGGCTGTCTGAAGATTAGAAATGTAGGCTTTTTCAGACTTTATCCGCGTGCCAATTTAGCTGCAACAACATCCATCGTTGCCTAATCGTCTTCCGAGGAACCGCCGATGAACATGCCCGAAACCGCTACCGCCGGTATCGCCAGCCAGCTCAAGCTGGATGCCCACTGGATGCCCTACACCGCCAACCGTAACTTCCAGCGCGACCCACGGCTGATCGTGGCGGCCGAAGGCAACTACCTGGTCGATGACCGAGGGCGCAAGATTTTCGATGCCTTGTCTGGCCTGTGGACCTGCGGCGCCGGGCACACCCGCAAGGAAATCACCGAGGCAGTGGCCCGCCAGATCGGTACCCTCGATTACTCACCGGCCTTCCAGTTCGGCCACCCGCTGTCGTTCCAGCTGGCCGAGAAGATCACCGAGCTGACCCCGGGTGACCTGAATCACGTCTTCTATACCAACTCCGGTTCCGAGTGCGCCGACACCGCGCTGAAAATGGTGCGTGCCTACTGGCGCCTGAAAGGCCAGGCCACCAAGACCAAGATCATCGGCCGTGCCCGTGGTTACCACGGCGTGAACATTGCCGGTACCAGCCTGGGTGGCGTCAACGGCAACCGCAAGCTGTTCGGTCAGTTGCTGGATGTCGACCACCTGCCTCACACCGTGCTGCCAGTGAACGCCTTCTCCAAGGGCATGCCGGAAGAGGGCGGTATTGCCTTGGCTGACGAAATGCTCAAGCTGATCGAGCTACACGATGCGTCCAACATCGCTGCGGTGATCGTCGAGCCGCTGGCCGGTTCGGCCGGCGTACTGCCGCCGCCGAAGGGTTACCTGAAGCGCCTGCGTGAAATCTGTACCCAGCACAATATCCTGCTGATCTTCGACGAAGTGATCACCGGCTTCGGCCGCATGGGGGCGATGACTGGCGCTGAGGCCTTCGGCGTGACCCCGGACCTGATGTGCATCGCCAAGCAGGTCACCAACGGCGCCATCCCGATGGGTGCGGTGATTGCCAGCAGCGAGATCTACCAGACCTTCATGAACCAGCCGACCCCGGAATACGCCGTGGAATTCCCGCACGGCTACACCTATTCGGCCCACCCGGTAGCCTGTGCCGCCGGTATCGCCGCGCTGGACCTGCTGCAGAAGGAAAACCTGGTGCAGTCCGCCGCCGAGCTGGCGCCGCACTTCGAGAAGCTGCTGCACGGCGTGAAGGGCACCAAGAACATCGTCGATATCCGTAACTACGGCCTGGCCGGCGCCATCCAGATCGGCGCTCGCGACGGTGATGCCATCGTCCGCCCGTACGAAGCGGCGATGAAACTGTGGAAGGCGGGCTTCTACGTGCGCTTTGGTGGCGACACCCTGCAGTTCGGCCCAACCTTCAACACCACGCCGCAGGAACTGGACCGCCTGTTCGACGCAGTCGGCGAAACCCTGAACCTGATCGACTGATCTATCCAATTTTGATGCCCGGCGTGTGAACGCATCACGCGCCTGCTTCTACCTTCTTTATCTGGAGTTTTGCATGAGCATTGTTCAGCACCTGATCCACGGCGAGCTGGTTACCAAGGGTGAGCGCACCGCCGATGTCTTCAACCCGTCCACTGGCCAGGCTGTACGCAAGGTCGAGCTGGCCAGCCGCGCGACCGTGCAGGAAGCGATCGACTCCGCCAAGGCAGCCTTCCCGGCCTGGCGCAACACCCCGCCTGCCAAGCGCGCCCAGGTGATGTTCCGCTTCAAGCAACTGCTGGAGCAGAACGAAGCCAAAATCTCGCAGATGATCAGCGAAGAGCACGGCAAGACCCTGGAAGACGCAGCCGGTGAACTGAAGCGCGGCATCGAGAACGTCGAGTTCGCCTGCGCGGCGCCAGAAGTGTTGAAAGGCGAGTACAGCCGCAACGTCGGCCCGAACATCGACGCCTGGTCCGACTTCCAGCCACTGGGCGTGGTCGCGGGCATTACCCCGTTCAACTTCCCGGCCATGGTGCCGCTGTGGATGTACCCGCTGGCCATCGCCTGCGGTAACGCCTTCATCCTCAAGCCTTCCGAGCGTGACCCGAGCTCCACGCTGTTCATTGCCCAGTTGCTGCTGGAAGCCGGCCTGCCAAAGGGCATCCTGAACGTGGTGCACGGTGACAAGGAAGCAGTGGATGCGCTGATCGAAGCGCCAGAAGTGAAAGCACTGAGCTTTGTCGGTTCGACGCCGATCGCCGAGTACATCTATGCAGAAGGCACCAAGCGCGGCAAGCGTGTACAGGCCCTGGGTGGTGCCAAGAACCATGCGGTGCTGATGCCGGATGCCGACCTGGACAACGCCGTCAGCGCACTGATGGGCGCGGCCTACGGTTCGTGCGGCGAGCGTTGCATGGCCATTTCGGTGGCCGTGTGCGTGGGCGACCAAGTGGCCGATGCACTGATTGCCAAGCTGGAACCACAGATCAAGGCGCTGAAGATTGGTGCCGGTACCTCGTGCGGCCTGGACATGGGCCCTCTGGTGACTGCGGCTGCCCGTGACAAGGTGGTGGGTTACATCGATGATGGTGTTGCTGCCGGCGCCAAGCTGGTGGTGGACGGGCGCGGCTTCCGTGTGGCTGGTAATGAAGATGGTTACTTCGTGGGCGGCACCCTGTTCGACAAGGTGACCCCAGAGATGCGCATCTATAAAGAAGAGATCTTTGGCCCGGTGCTGTGCGTGGTGCGCGTGAACAGCCTGGAGCAGGCCATGCAGTTGATCAACGATCACGAGTATGGCAACGGTACCTGCATCTTTACCCGTGACGGTGAAGCGGCGCGCCTGTTCTGCGACGAGATCGAAGTGGGCATGGTGGGGGTGAACGTACCGCTGCCGGTGCCGGTGGCTTACCACAGCTTTGGTGGCTGGAAGCGTTCGCTGTTCGGTGACTTGCATGCCTATGGCCCGGACGGGGTGCGTTTCTATACCCGTCGCAAGGCAATTACCCAGCGTTGGCCGCAGCGTGCCAGCCATGAGGCATCGCAATTCGCTTTCCCTAGCCTTTAAGGCAGGTAACTGAAGCGGGGAGGCCGGTAGGCCTCCCCGCTTTGTTTTTCAGCGATATTAAAGTTTCTTGAAATTAAGGGTTGACGCGCTTTCGAATCCCCTTATAATGCGCCCCACTTCCAGCGACATCGGAACGAAAAACTCCTTGAGATTCAACGAGTTAAATAGTTAAGGTAAAGTTGAAAGGGCTACGATCGAATGATCGCAAGCGGTTGAAATGGTGGTTGACAGCGGTTTTAAACGCTGTATGATTCGCCTCCCGCTACGAGAGATCGCAGCGAGCCAAGTGTTTGAAGCTAAACGAGTTTCTCGCAAAAAACTTCAAAATAAACGCTTGACAGGCTCTGAGGAAAGCGTAGAATTCGCGCCTCGGTTGAGACGAAA